>NZ_QSTT01000002.1:0-123633 GCF_003438725.1 Ruminococcus sp. OM06-36AC | reverse complement strand
GAAAGGTATGGATCAGCCTCAGCTGCTGCGTAACATTTTCAAAAACGCCGCACAGTACTCTTACTGATTCCGTTTTTTCAGTGCCGCACCGATAAAGGAAGCGAACAGCTTCTGGGGCTTATTCGGGCGGGACTTGAATTCCGGATGGAACTGTACGCCGATAAACCACGGGTGATCCGGCAGGGAAACGATCTCTACCAGACGTTCGTCCGGAGAAAGTCCGGCGATCTGCAAGCCCTTTTCGGTCAGCTGCTTGCGGAAGTTATTGTTGAATTCAAACCGGTGGCGGTGACGCTCATAGATCAGGTCTTCGCCGTAGATCTGGTGTACCAGACTGCCCGCTGTCAGCTTGCACGGATACAGTCCCAGACGCATGGTGCCGCCCATGTTGGTAATGTCTTTCTGGTCTTCCATGATGTGAATGACACTGTGTGCACCGTCCGGCTCAAACTCGGAGGAGTTTGCGTCCGGAAAACCAGCCACATTGCGTGCAAATTCCACCACTGCCATCTGCATGCCCAGACAGATGCCAAACATGGGCACCTTGTTCAGACGGGCATAGCGAATGGCTTCGATCATGCCCTCGATACCGCGGTCGCCGAAGCCGCCGGGAACGATAATGCCATCGCAGTCCTTCAGCATTTCCGGAGCCGTTTCCCGTGTGATCTTCTCGGAGTCGATCCACTGGATCTTCACTCTGGCATCATTGACAATACCGCCGTGGTGCAGAGCCTCTGCCACGGACAGATATGCGTCCTGCAATGCCACATACTTGCCCACCAGACCAATGGTCACGTCCTTGTCGGCACGCTTCTGCCGTTCGGTCATGGCAGTCCATTCGGTGAGGTCGGGTTCCCGATTTTCCAGACCCAGATGGTGGCAGACGCTGTCTGTCAGGCCTTCGTTCTCCAGCATCATGGGCACTTCGTACAGGGACGGTGCCGTCATGTTCTGGATGATGTCTTCTTCCCGTACATTACAGAACATGCTGATCTTCCGCTTCATATCCTCCGGAATCTCCAGCTCTGTCCGGCAGACTACCACGTGAGGCTGAATGCCGATAGACAGCAGTTCCTTGACGGAGTGCTGTGTGGGCTTGGATTTCAGTTCATTGGAGCCGGCAATATACGGCACCAGTGTCACGTGAATATACATGGCGTTGCCTCTGCCCACTTCGGTGACGAACTGACGGATCGCTTCCAGAAACGGTGTGCTCTCGATGTCGCCTACGGTACCGCCGATCTCTGTGATGACAACATCTGCGTTGGATTCCTTGCCGACACGATAGATGCGGTCCTTGATCTCGTTGGTGATGTGCGGGATCACCTGCACAGTGCCGCCCAGATAGTCGCCGCGGCGTTCCTTGTTCAGAACGGTCCAGTACACTTTACCGGTGGTAACATTGTTGTTGATCGACAGGCTCTCGTCGATGAAACGCTCGTAGTGACCGAGATCCAGATCGGTTTCTGCACCGTCGTCCGTTACGAATACTTCACCGTGCTGGTACGGGCTCATGGTACCCGGATCCACGTTGATATACGGGTCAAATTTCTGGATCGTGACCTTATAGCCGCGGGCTTTCAGCAGACGACCCAGCGAAGCCGCGGTGATTCCCTTACCCAGTCCGGACACAACGCCGCCGGTGACAAATACATATTTTGGCATATTTAATAATCCTCCCGTTTGTTCGGGCAGTCCTGTACAAAGACTGTGTGCAAAGCCGTCAGGCGGGCTTTGTGCGGTGCTGCCCTTAGGTTCTTTTTCAGAGCCTGCATCATGCAAACATATTGATTCATCTTATTATACCGTATTCCGCAAAAAAAAGCAAGCCCTTATTTTGAGGAAACACTGAGAGCTTGTGTGCATAGGCATCTGCCTGCGTCTTTTCGGCAAATTTTGCTGCATACTGCGTTAAAAATTCTTGCCAGACACCAAGTATGCCTGCGAATTTTTGCCTTGTCTGCAACAAAATTTGCTCGAAAATCCGCACACATTTCCTATGAACACAAGCTCTGAATAAAGCCCGCCTGCGGAATTTCTATGGCAATCTGCCGAAAAAATCTGACGACGCATCTTACGCACAAGCTTTATGCAGTGTTTCCTTTGAAATCCCCTTTTCTCCCGCACTGCCCCACAATTCTCAAAATTTCCGGAAAATTTTCATGAAATGGCTGTATCTACCTGCTATACTAAAACAAATGAGAACAGTTCTCATTAAGGCAACTCCGCACAAAGCCCGCCTGACGGCTTTGCACGCAATCTGCGTGCAGATTTTCCGTCATATTGCCCAGAAATCCCTTGCCATACATTAAGTATGCCTGCGGAATTTCTATGCAATCTGCCGAAAAATCTGACAACGCACCTTACGCACAAGCTTTGTGCGGTGTTGCCTTAAGAAAGCGATGTGCAGATTTTTGAGGAGGTATTTCCATGCTGAAACCGATTTCCCCTGACAGTTCGATTTTTTACATCGGCGTAGATGACACCACGATTGATTTGTTTGAAAACCAGTACCCCGTTCCCCACGGCGTTTCCTACAATGCCTACGCGATTCGGGACGAAAAGACGGCTCTGCTGGACACCGTAGACCCCCGTGCCACGGAGCAGTGGCTGGAACAGGCGGCGGAAGTGCTGGACGGCACGGCTCCGGATTATCTGGTGATCTCCCACATGGAGCCGGATCACGCCGGCAGCATTCAGGCTCTGGCAGAACGCTATCCGGAAATGACGCTGGTCGGTTCTGCAAAGGCACTTGCCATGCTGCCGCAGTTTTTCCGGAATTTCCCGAAAAATCCAACGCTTGCTGTAAAAGAGGGCGACGTGCTGGAACTGGGCACCCACACCCTGCACTTTGTCATGGCACCAATGGTGCACTGGCCGGAAGTCATGGCTTCCTACGAGTCTGCCGAAAAGGTGCTGTTCTCCGCGGACGCATTCGGCAAGTTCGGGGCACTGTGCACGGACGAGCCGTGGACAGACGAAGCACGGCGGTATTTCCTCAACATTGTGGGCAAGTACGGCACACCGGTACAGACCTTGCTGAAAAAGACGGCAAAACTGGACATACAGACCATTTGCCCGCTGCACGGTCCGGTGCTGACCGGCGACCTCGCACCCTATCTGCACCTGTACCAGACGTGGAGCAGCTACACGCCGGAGGAAAAGGGCGTACTGGTGGCACACGCTTCCATTCACGGCAACACTGCCAAAGCGACGGCGTATCTGGCAGAACAGCTGAAGGCTCTGGGCGAAAAGGTCACAGTCATCGACCTGTGCCGGTGCGACATGGCGGAAGCGGTGGCACAGGCGTTCCGGTATGACCGCATGGTGCTGGCTGCGTCCAGCTATGACGGCGGCGTGTTCCTGCCGATGGAAGAATTTCTGCTCCACCTGCAATATAAGGCATTCCAGAACCGCACCGTCGCACTGGTGGAAAACGGTTCATGGGCACCCTGTGCCGCAAAGAACATGCGGGCAGTGCTGGAAACCATGAAGCAGATCACTGTGCTGGAGCCGACCGTCACCATTCGCTCCGCCGTCAAGCCGGAGGACGAGGAACACCTGCGGGCACTGGCAGAAGCGGTGCAGCAGGGAGCGTGATGTGCTGTCAAGTTCGCTCGTACCTCGCCGCCTAAGGCAACGTACCGCACAAATGGCAATCCCCCCCGCAAAACACAAAAACTGCACAGAGATCCCAGCAAAAACGGATCTCTGTGCAGTTTTTCCTATTGTACCAAAATCATTTTCGCATCGCACTTTCGCAGGGCGACCACGCCGCCGCGAACCGCGTATGCGGTAGGATCTCCGCCACCGGCGGTGTGCAGACAGCGGACGGCTGTGCCGGTGATCCAGCCCAGATCCTGTAACCGCTGCCGGATCGCCCCGTGCAGATACATACTGGTAATCACCGCCGTTTCGCCGTATGCCAGCGTGTGCAGCGGTCGGACAGGTTTTTCTGAAGGCATTGCTTTCTCCTCCTGTTCCTATCCTATGCAGACACACCGCGGAATGTTACGGCAATACTTCCTGATAATACGCCCGCAGCTGCATCATTCTGTCCTTGTCAGAAAATGCCGTTGCTGCGGCACGGTTGTGGGCACCCATTTGCCGGCGGAGCAGCTTATTCTCTGCCAGCTGTGCAATGGCATCTGCACAGCTTGTAACCAGATCGCCTTTCAGGCAAAAGGCACTCTCACCCTTTTCGGCGTAGACCTTTGTACCGTGGTTCCGGACGGTGATCAGCGGCAGACCGGCTGCCATGGCTTCCAGTGCCGCCATGCCGCAGCCCTCCCGACGGGACGGCATACAGAAAATATCCGCCGCCCCCAGCAGGTCGGGAATATCCGTGCGGTAGCCCAGCAGGTGCACCCGTTCTTCCAGATGCAGTTTTTCCGTCAGCTTCTGCAAAAACACCATATCCGGCCCCTCGCCGCAGATGACGTAGTGCAGCTGTTCCTGTGTCCGCAGCCGTGTCATTGCCTGCATCACCACCCGCAGCCGCTTCTGCATGCGAAGTGTTCCCACAGACAGCAGCACGGTGGCTTCCTGCGGAATGTGCAGTTCCCGCAGTATGTCCTCTCTGGTGCGGGCAGGGGTGGCGTACTTGTCGCAGTCCAGCCCCACGTCCGGCAGTTCGGTCACCTGCTCCAGATTCAGGTGCTTTCTGGCATAGGCGGCATCTTCCGGACAGACGGCGAAAAAGCGGCTGGTCTGTTTCCGGTATTTTCGCTCCACCGCCGAGAACCACAGCCGTTCTGCCAGCAGGCAGCCGTGGAAAATGCGGAAATCGTGGGCAGTATAGAACACCGGTATTTGCAGTTCCTGTGCGGCACGGCGACCGTACCAGCCGGCAATGGTGCCACGGCAGTGCAGTAGATCGGGCTGGAGTTCTTTCAGAAGCGGCACCAGCTTTTCATAGGCGGCATGGTTCCGGCGAACGGCTCCCGCACTGTCTGAAAAGGGCAGGTCATGCCAGTGCAGCTGGGGGAACATCTGGTTGTACTCCTGCAGGGCTGCCTGCGAGATGTTGCCTTCCTGCATGTTGCAGACCATGTGGATCTCACAGCCCAGCGTCTGGAGGGCAGTGAGGTCATATTTTGTAAACTGCACCAGCGTTGCCGCCGCCGCAGCGAGAAAAACCACACGTTTCATGAAGTAAAGTCCTTTCGTTTCCTTTGAGAATATTCCTATTATAGCACAATTTTATAGAAAAGTCTATAGGGAACACGAAAATCAATTTTCATGATAGCCTCCCCTGAAAGGGGAGGGGAACCGCCGTTAGGCGGTGGAGGGGTTTTTCGTAAAATCTTTTTATGACATTTTTCAATATGAGGAAAAGTTTAACACATAAAAAAGATTTCACCAAAACCTCTCCACCAGCTTCGCTGGTCCCCCTCCCCTTTCAGGAGAGGCTTATTTTTCTGCAACATAAATTTTAGCTGTTACAACAATAGCGGCAACACCGCCAAAAACAAAAAACGCCCCGGGGTGAGGGACGTTTTTTGCTATGATATAGGGATTATTGGGGATTTGTCCACTTCGCATCGGGGTGTACGCGAAGTGGTCAGAGGATGTTACATGCTCTCTTTGAGC
Organism: Ruminococcus sp. OM06-36AC; assembly: GCF_003438725.1. Taxonomy (NCBI): domain Bacteria; kingdom Bacillati; phylum Bacillota; class Clostridia; order Eubacteriales; family Oscillospiraceae; genus Ruminococcus; species Ruminococcus sp. OM06-36AC. The sequence continues at coordinate 118,041 of NZ_QSTT01000002.1, read as the reverse complement.
ATGGTTTTAGTATACACGCCCAATGTGTTCGTTTCGTGAAACCATGCTGAAAAACCGCTGAAAACCACAAGGGCGTTTTTTCACACAAAATAGACTTCGTGTCGGTTTCCAGAACTTTCCTTGATTTTTGTGGATATTAGACAGATTCCGCCTGCCCGTTCACAGCAAACCGCCAAAAATTTCGCCTGCACCGGCATTCCGCCCCCCAAATTGCAATTTTCCTCTTGCTATTTGTTTCGAAATGTGTTACAATAAAAGTGTCAAAAATCAAGCGGATTCGAACACGCTTTTTGTGTATTCAGACGAAAAAGCATGGGAAAGTGCCCTTGCTTTCATGGAACAATAGGAGGTAATACGACACATGAATATTCCGGAACTGTTACAGCAGCTGACGCTGGAAGAAAAGGCAAGCCTTTGTTCCGGCGGCGACTTTTGGCATACCAAGGCCATCGAACGGCTGGGGATCCCCGCCATGATGATGAGCGACGGGCCTCACGGTCTGCGAAAGCAGGACGAAACCGGCGACCACATGGGCATCAACGACAGCATCAAGGCGGTCTGCTTCCCTGCGGGCTGTGCCACCGCGTCCTCTTTTGACCGCGGTCTGGTGGAACGCATGGGCAAGGCTCTGGGCAACGAGTGTCAGGCGGAAAATGTCGGCGTTCTGCTGGGGCCGGCAGTCAACATCAAGCGTTCGCCCCTGTGCGGCAGAAACTTCGAGTACTACTCGGAAGATCCCTACGTTGCCGGCGAAATGGCAGCATCGTTCATTCAGGGCGTACAGAGCCAGCAGGTGGGCACCAGCATCAAGCACTTTTATGCCAACAATCAGGAACACCGCCGCATGAGCAGCTCCTCCGAGATGAGCGAACGCACGGCACGGGAAATCTACCTCGCCGCCTTTGAACGTCCCGTTCGCAAGGCGAAGCCGTGGACGGTGATGTGTGCCTATAACCGCATCAACGGAGTCTATGCCGCCGAAAACAAAGAAGCCCTCACGGACATTCTGCGGGGCGAGTGGAATTTCCACGGCTTTGTGGTCAGCGACTGGGGTGCCGTCAACGACCGCGTGGCTGACCTGGAATCCGGCATGGATCTGGAAATGCCCTCCTCTTTCGGCATGCGGGATGCAGAAATCGTCAAGGCGGTTCGCTGCGGCAGACTGCCGGAAGCCGTACTGGACAGAGCCGTCACCCGTATCCTGCGAATTGTCCAGCGGTATCTGGACGGACGGAATCCTGATGCAGTATTCGACCGCGATGCAGACCACGAACTGGCACGGGAAATCGCGTCCCAGTGCATGGTGCTGCTGAAAAACGAAGACCATATCCTGCCGCTTTCGAAAACCGAAACCGCTGCCTTTATCGGCAAGTTTGCGGAAAGCCCCCGTTTTCAGGGCGGCGGCAGTTCTCATATCAACTGCCACAAGGTGGAGTCTGCACTGGAAATGGCGGCAGACTACCCCGTCCTCTACGCCAAGGGCTATGAAACCTCGGACGATGTGGTACGGGAAGACCTGATGGCAGAGGCAGTGGCTGCGGCAAAGGCGGCAAAAGTTGCCGTGGTATTTGCCGGCCTGCCGGACACCTTTGAGTCCGAGGGCTACGATCGGGAGCACATGCGGCTGCCGGACTGCCAGAATGCCCTGATCGAAGCCGTGGCAGAGGCAAACCCCAACACAGTCGTTGTCCTGCACGGCGGCTCGCCGGTGGAAATGCCGTGGCTGCATCAGGTCAGGGGTGTACTGGAAGCGTACCTCTGCGGGCAGGCAGTGGGCGGTGCCACAGTGCAGATCCTGTACGGCGATGTCAACCCCAGCGGTCATCTGGCGGAAACGTTCCCCATAAAGCTGGAGGACAACCCGTCCTATGTGGCATATCAGGGCGAGGGGGACGTGACCGAATATCGGGAAGGCGTTTTCGTGGGATACCGGTACTACACCACCAAGAAAATGCCGGTGCTGTTCCCCTTTGGATTCGGACTGAGCTATACCACCTTTGCCGTTTCCAATCTGCGGACGGCACAGGACGAGTACCAGTCCCATGATGTCATCACCGTTTCTGTGGACGTGACCAACACCGGCGACCGTGCCGGAAAAGAAGTGGTACAGCTGTATGTACTGCCCCAGACCAAGACCGACTCGGTACAGCGTCCGGTGCAGGAGCTGCGGGACTTCGAAAAGGTGGAACTGGCTCCCCACGAAACCAAAACGGTGACATTCACCCTCCACGCCAACAGTGCGTTTGCCTACTACTGTACCCAGAAAAAACGCTGGGTAGTAGAAACCGGCAGGTATCTGCTGGCAGCGGGCAACTCCTCCGACCACCTGACTACAGAAAAAATGCTTACCATTCACGGGGAGAAAGCACTCCCCGCGGAGATCACACTGAACACGACCATAGGCGACGTGCTGCGGATTCCCCATGCGGACAAGGAACTGGAAAAATACGCCGGTGCATTCGGCATTTCCAGCGGTTCTTCCGATGAAAACGCCATGGGCGAAAGCACCGCAGACATGATGGAAGCCATGATGAAATATATGCCGATCCGCGGTTTGCTCTCTTTTGGCGGCGGTGAGGTTTCTATTGCCGAGTGCAAGGCACTCGTGGAAAAGCTGAACGTCCTATTGGAAAACGCAAATTTGAACAATAGGAGCGAATGACATCTTCTCCACCTTTCATTTGTCAGACGGCACATATCGGGGCAACGACCGGTATGTGCCGTTTGCTATGGCATCACACCACAGACGGCACCGCAGATTGCAGAACACCGTCACCGACAGCACCGCTTTCGGCAGCACCCACGGGAGCGTCACCAGCGGCAGCATTTGCAGAGCATACCACCCCAGCAGTGCCAGCAGTTCCCGCCGACCACCGTGCATGATCTGCATGGCGGCAACGGGCACTTTCCAAGGCGGCAGTTCCGGACGGGCAAAGCAGACAAAGGGCACACACCACAGCCCCAGACAGACATAGACCCAGCCCAGCAGACACAGCACCCCCAGCACCAACAGCTGCACCGCCCAGAACAGATACGGAGCACCCTCTGTGCGGTGGGCGGCGGTTTGCCCCAGCTGGTATGCCCCGAACAGGCAGAGCGTCACGGTTTGCAGCAGCAGCGTCCGCAGCAGGGTGTTCTGCAACGCCAGCACCAGCCGTTTTCCGGTTCCTGCCGGACGGCAGCGGGGCAGCAGGGATACGGCTCCGGTACAGTGATACCACAGCCGCCAGCCGCAGACCGTCCACGCCAGCCACGCCGGCACCAGCCAGCATGCCTGCACTATCCGCCACAGCACTGCCTGCTCCGTGAGCAGAGATGCCGGCGGAGTGTCCTGTATCCGGAGCAGCAGTGCCGCTGCGAAAAGTTCCAGCAGCCACAGGAGCACGCCCAGCATCACCACGCCCCAGCACTCCCAGAACAAATGCCGGTGGGTGCGGAGCGTCTGGGCGGAAAAGCTTTGGTTCTGACGAATCTGCATGACGGTTCCTCTCTATGGAAACACTGCATCAGTGCGGTGTTACCTTACGAATTCTACTACGCCTATTTTTCCCCCGATTTTCATTTTTATGCGAAAGGACGTGGTTTCTTTGGCTGAACTCCGGTTCACCATGCATCTCCCCCAGCCCATGACCGCGGAGCAGTTTCTCCGGCGGCACAAGGGTGTTTCCCACCGCATGCTGGTACGGCTGAAGCGGCTCCCCAACGGCATCTGCTGCAACGGCAGACAGATCCGCACCATTGACATGGTACAGTTCGGGGACGAGATCGTGCTCACCGACTGCGAAGTTCCCTCCGCCCTCGCCCCCTCTGCGACAGCCGTCCCTGTGCTGGGGGAAACAGATTCCTACATTGTCTACAACAAGCCTGCCGGCATGCCGGTGCACCCCTCACAGGGACACCACGGGGACACGCTGGGGAACGTCTTTGCGGCACAGTTTCCGCAGCTGCCCTTTCGTCCGGTATACCGGCTGGACAGCGACACCAGCGGCATCTGTCTGGTTGCCAAGTCCGCCTACGCCGCGGGACAGCTACAGGGCAGCACCCGAAAGACCTATCTGGCACTGGTCTGCGGGGAACTTTCCACCGGCGGCACGGTAGATGCTCCCATTGGCAGAGCAGAGGGTTCCGTGCTGTGCCGGTGTGTCCGTCCGGAGGGCAAGCCCGCAGTGACGCATTACACGCCGCTGCGGAGCGACGGCACCTACACGCTGCTTTCCCTGCGGCTGGAAACGGGACGCACCCACCAGATACGGGTACACATGGCATATCTGGGGTATCCTCTCGCCGGCGACCGGCTGTACGGCACCAGTTCCGAACAGTTTCCCCACCACATGCTGCACTGCGATTCGCTGGAATTCTCCGATCCCGAAACGGGAGAACACCGGCAGTTTTCAGCGGCGTGTCCGTGGAATTCATGCGTGTGAATAAAGGCAATACCGCACAAAGAGCGTCTGGCGACTTTACACGCCATCTGCTTGCAAATTTTCCTTCAGAGCCTGTTTCGTATCTTCCTGCACGCATCTGTCGCACAATCTTTGTGCGGTATTGCCTAAAAACAAAGAGGGACTGCCACGAAAAATGGCAGTCCCTCTTTTTGAAAAGGAAATAGGGATATATTATCTCAGGGAAACTCAGCTTAGCCCATAACCACTTCTACTGCGTGGTTCTTGCCGTCGCTGAATACCGGCAGTACGTTGCCCTCGATTGCCTTGCCGTCTACAGTTACCGATACAACGCCCTTGCAAACGTGGTTCGGGTTCTTGACGGTGACATCATAGGTTGCACCGCGGAACTGTCTGGAAATGGTGAAGCCGTCCCATTCGTGGGGGATCGACGGATCGATCTTCAGACCGTCCCAATCCGGAATTACACCCAGAATGTACTGGGAAACTGCTACGAAGTTCCATGCAGCAGTACCGGTCAGCCAGCTGTTCTTTGCTTCGCCGTGACGCTTTGCGTCCTTACCTGCGATCATCTGAGCGTATACATACGGCTCGGTGCGGTGCAGGTCGGAGTACTTTTCTTCACGATATGCCGGAGCGATCTTGCTGTAGTATTCGAATGCCTTATCGCCGTGGCCAACAAATGCTTCTGCACAGATGATCCATGCATTGTTGTGGCAGAAGATACCAGCATTTTCCTTGTAGCCTGCCGGATAAGTAGAGATCTCACCGTATTCGATATAGTACTTGGTGAATGCCGGCTGGTTCAGAACCAGACCGTGTGTAGAGTTCAGGTACTTGTCTACGCTCTCCAGAGCCTTCAGGTCTGCACCGGTTTCCTTACCGCAGCCGCCCATAACTGCGAAGCCCTGCGGTTCGATGAAGATCTTGCCTTCTTCACATTCGTGAGAGCCCATCTTCTTGCCGAAGTCATCATATGCACGCAGGAACCATTCGCCGTCCCAGCCGTATTCCATGATATTCTTCTTCATCTGGTCGATGGCAGCCTGTGCCTTGGCAGCACCAGCCTCGTCGCCCTTCTTCTTGCACATTGCCACATATTCCGGACCTGCATAGGTGAACAGAGCAGCAACCATGACAGATTCTGCAACCTTGGAATACTTATCCTCGCCGTACTTCGGAGAAGTGGAGGTCTGGAAGGATTCGCCCGGCTCATCAGAGAAGCAGGACAGGTTGATGCAGTCGTTCCAGTCTGCACGCATTGCCAGCGGCAGTCCGTGAGGACCAACATTTTCTACCACATGGAAGAAGCTCTTTTCCAGATGATCCATCATGGTCTTTGCCTTGGATTCGTCATTGTCATACGGCACCATAGCGTCCAGAATGGAGTAGTCACCGGATTCCTTGATGTATGCAGCTACAGACAGGATCATCCACAGCGGGTCGTCAGAGAAGTCGCCGCCGATCTCGTTGTTGCCCTTCTTGGTCAGAGGCTGATACTGGTGATAGCAGCCGCCGTCTTCCAGCTGTGTGGAAGCCAGATCGATCAGACGCTCTCTTGCTCTGTCCGGGATCTGGTGTACGAAGCCCAGCAGGTCCTGATTGGAGTCACGGAAGCCCATACCACGGCCGATACCGCTTTCGAAGTAAGAAGCGGAACGGGACATGTTAAAGGTAACCATGCACTGATACTGGTTCCAGATGTTGACCATGCGGTTCATCTTGTCGTCCGGTGTCTTGACGCTGTACTTGGACAGCAGAGCGTCCCACATTGCCTTCAGTTCAGCCAGTGCAGCAGCAACCTTTTCCGGTGTGTTGTACTGTTCGATCATCTCGTATGCACGGGACTTGTTCATGCTGCCGTCAGCGTTCCACTTCTGATCCTTCGGGTTTTCTACATAGCCCAGAATGAAGATCAGCTGCTTGGATTCGCCCGGAGCCAGTGTGATTTCCTTATAGTGGGAAGCCACCGGCGACCAGCCGTCTGCTACGGAGTTGGAAGCCTTGCCTGCTGCAACGACCTGCGGATTTTCGAAGCCGTTGTACAGACCGAGGAAGCTTTCCCGATCGGTGTCGTAACCGTCGATCGCATCGTTTACAGTGTAGAATGCGAAGTGGTTGCGGCGTTCCTTATATTCGGTCTTGTGGAAAATGGTAGAGCCTTCGATTTCCACTTCACCGGTGTTGAAGTTTCTCTGGAAGTTGGTGGAGTCGTCCTGTGCGTTCCACAGACACCATTCAATGAAGGAGAACAGCTTGATCGTCTTTGCCTCGCTGCCCTCGTTCTTCAGAACCAGACTCTGGATTTCGCCGTTGTAGTTCTGGGGTACGAAGAAAGTCACTTCTGCGGAGATGTCGTTCTTCTTACCGGAGATCACGGTGTAGCCCATGCCGTGACGGCAGGTGTAAGCGTCCAGATCTGTCTTTACCGGCGACCAGCCCGGCGACCATACGGTTTCGCCGTCCTTGATGTAGAAGTAGCGACCGCCCATGTCTACCGGTACGTTGTTGTAACGGTAACGGGTGATTCTGCGAAGACGGGCATCTTTATAGAAGTGATAGCCGCCTGCGGTGTTAGAGATCAGAGAGAAGAACTCCTGTGTACCGAGGTAGTTGATCCACGGGTACGGAGTCTTCGGATTCTGAATGACGTATTCTTTGTTTGCGTCATCAAAATAGCCAAATTTCATGAGGGAACTCCTTTTCGTAAAATAGTAAGATTACCGAAACGTCAGGTATACCCACACGTCCGGTTAGTACTTTTATTATAGCATAGGAACAAGCAAAATACAAGTACTTTTTTACAATTTTACACAGATTTTTTGATAGTGCCACGGAATTCATCAGAAAGCTCTTGGGCAATACCGCACAAAGAGCGTCTGGCGACTTTGCACGCCATCTGCTTGCAAATTTTCCTTCAGAGCCTGTTTCGTATCTTCCCGCACGCATCTTGCGTGCATATTTTCCGAGATATTTCGGGAAAATACTCGAAAATCCACAAAGGATTTTCTCCGTTTTTCCCTTCATCTCTCAAAAAATCTGACGACGCAATCTGCATACGTCAGATACGAAACAGACTCTCATATTTCACAAAAATGCTCGTGAATACATCAAGTATTCACTCCGCTTTTTGTTTCATCTGACGAAAAATTTGACGACGCATCTGTCGCACAATCTTTGTGCGGTATTGCCCTTGACATTTCGGCGGAAATCGTGTATACTAATGACAAAGAGAGCACACCAGTAGACGGTCTGCTCCCACTGCTTAGGTTAAAAAGAAATAACCGCCACAGATTTGGACGCTAGGGGCGGTTATTTCTTTTTCTTTTTGTGGTGATGCTTCTTACTATTTTTGGATTATAGGCAATGCCGCACAAAATGTCAAACAAAATGTTTCACATCGCATCAAAAATGGCAACAGCAGACTTACTCAAGAATATCGAGCCGCCTGCCGTTTCAGGTATACCTATAGAATATTAAAACAATCCCCGTTCCACTCTGCCAGAACCGCGGCACAGTGAAGCGGGGATCTTGCGTATATCAGACCTTTTCCGTGACTGCCGCCTTTTCACGCGGCTGCACCAATGCTATCAGGTGCCGGAACACGAACCGCACCAGCGGACCGGCGAAAAACAACTGCCACAGCAGTGCCATGGGAAAATTTTTCGCAGTGGTTTCAAACCAGACTGCAATCACCTGCACGCCGGCATGCTTGAACAGCAGCGTTGCCGCCAAGCTCATCAGCGGACACATCAGCAGCACCGACACGGCGGAAATCGCCAGCACCAGATGAAAAGGGTTGTCCTTTTCGGGATCGACGATGCGAAACGCCGCCTTTTTTGCCAGACCGCCTACCAGAAAGAAATCCAGCAGAAAGGCGATCGGTCCCATGATCGGCAGTTCCCGAAAAGCGTGGAGAAATACCATGTTGGTCATGCCGCCGGTTTCCATGGCGATGTTATAGCAGATCATCGCGTAGACCATGACAAACACCATGAGAATGGTAAAAATTACTTCTTGTACTTTGTTTTTGGGCATAAAAAATCCTCCTAGAATCAATTCCCGCACCTGCACCCAACCGTTCCGGTCTGCGTACACGTGCAGACAGGCGAAATGGCATAGAGTGTTGTTCGTGAATCATTCCGGAGAATGTGCGTTTCCAATGACGCGGGCATGTCCCCGCGTGACCTTCTATCCAATCAGATTAACGATATTATAGCACACTTCTGCGAAAAAGTCAATCGTGCAAAATGGGAGAAAATTCTCCCCTGCAATTCCACAAAAACAGGGCAGGTTTCCCTGCCCGTGTGTTTTATGTCGTACTGGTTTCCAGCTTCAGCAACAGCATAGACGGTGTGCCGTTGTCGTTCTTTTCATCGGCATAGTCCAGCGTGGACAGCATGACCCAGTGGTCTTCTTCGGACACTGTAACATCGTCCTTTTTCACCGCCGCCATTTCCAGCAGTTGCTCCAGCAGCTGCGGCTGCTCTGCGGCATCTGCCGTCATGATCTGGTCTATCAGTTCCTGTGCAGGGCGGGTTGCTGCAATGCTGGCAGTCACCTCCAGACGATACCGTTCATCAGGCAGCAGCAGTACACCGTCTGACAAGTCCGCAAATGCCGACTCCTGCAAAAAATCGTCCAGACTCCCGAACATGGCACTATTGTTCATATTATGTCCGAACACCAGCGAAAAAAAGTCGCTGAAATCCACCGCATTCCGGCTGTCCAGAAACGGGGTGCCGTACAAGTCGTAGCCGCCTTCATAGTTGTGGTCGGTGTATCTATCGCTGTCTGTGCCGCCCATGAGCGGATAATCGATCATCGTCTGCGGCAGCACCAGCCAGCCGATCATGTCCGGATTGTCGGCACAGCCTTTTTGCAGCAACGTTTCCCGCCGTTTCAGATTCCGGTCATCGTCCCACGACCGCACCTCGCTCTTGCCGTCCATTCCGCGGAGCACTTCCAGCACATGGCTCTCGCTGGAGTTGAAATAATGGCTTTCATGCAGAAAAACAGCAGACGAAATCACCGCCACCGACAAAAGCAGGCTCACTGCAATCCCAAAAATCTGATTGTAGATTTTTTTCTTGGATTTTGCACTTCTTTGTTTCATCAGATGCCCCCGTTTCCCACATATTCATGTATATATTGTAACAAATTCGTACAAAAATATAAACACGTTTCTGAGAAGAATTCGGGAAATTCTGGAATTCTCTATAATTTGTCCATACTCGGAATGAGATCACCCTCATTGATGCTGAATCAGATGATCCAGCAGAATCTTCACGCCAATCAGAATCAGCACCACGCCGCCGGCGATCTCCGCCTTTTTCTCAAAGCGGTTGCCAAAGCGATTGCCGATCCAGACACCGCAGAACGACAGCACCAGCGTGACACAGCCAATGATGGAAACGGAACTCCAGATCTGCACGTCCAGACAGGCAAACGCGATCCCCACCGCCAGAGCATCGATAGAGGTGGCAATTGCCAGCATGAACAGTTCCTTGTGATCCAGCCTGGCATCACTTTTTTCAGCAGCCGATTCTTCCTTTTCGTGGAACACGTCCCAGAGCATTTTTCCGCCGATGAATACCAGCAGCACAAATGCGATCCAGTGGTCAAACGCCTGAATATAACGGGAAAATGATGTACCCAGCAGCCAGCCCAACAGCGGCATCAGTGCCTGAAACACGCCGAAATACAACCCGATGACCAACGCCTGATCGTACCGCATCTTCCGCATGCCCAGCCCCTTACAGACCGACACTGCAAATGCGTCCATTGACAGTCCGATCGCTGTCAGCAGCAGTTCTACAATTCCCATAAAACAGTTCTCCTTTTTACGCCTGAGGCATGGCTTTTTACAATAATTTATGCAATTACAAATCAGTATAGCACACGCCATTTCAGTTTGTCAAGGCAAATCATACTAATACAAAAAACCCGACACGGGATCGCTCCCGCATCGGGTTTTTCTTATGCTGTCATAGCCTTGTTGTCAGAAACGCTTACGCGTTCGAAATCAGGGAATCTGATTATTCAGCCCACATAGAGCCCTTCAGGTTCTTCAGATCCGGGCAAACCGGATTGTCCCAAGTAGTGCTCTTGTGACCAGCACCCATCAGAGCAATGTAGTATGCCTGATAGTACAGGTCAGTAGCCTCGATCTTGCCGCTTGCAGAATTCTCTCCTGCCTTGCTTTCAGTATCGATATCGGTCAGGAAGTAAGACAGCTTCTCCAGATTTGCATCCTTTGCATAATCGGTGCCATCCAGCAGCTTTGCACTCTTGGTACCAGCACCCTGTCTTGCAATGTAGTAGCTGCTGTAGTACATATCGGTAGCCTCTACCTTACCGGACAGGTCGGTGTCGCCCTTAATACCGATGTAAACCTTTGCAGTAGCAACCTTCTCGCCCTTATACAGGATATCGAGTTCGGTATCTACATATGCCTTGCCTTCCTTGTCGAACAGTGCCTTCGGGCTTTCTGCACCAAAGGTCAGATCGTCCATAACGCTTTCGCCGTTTACAGTTGCAGACTTCACGAGATCAGCAGCCTTGAACGCACGACCGTCAACAGACAGGTAGAAGTTTGCGTCCGGATTTGCTTCGATCTTCAGCTCAGCTTCAGCAGTTGTTGTTGCAGTAGTAGCTGCAGTTGTAGCTGCAGTGGTTGCTGCGGTTGTAGCTGCGGTTGTAGCTGCAGTTGTTGCTGCGGTTGTAGTTGCAGTGGTTGCTGCGGTTGTAGCTGCAGTAGTTGCTGCGGTAGTCGCTGCAGTGGTTGCTGCGGTTGTAGCTGCAGTGGTTGCTGCGGTTGTAGCTGCAGTAGTTGCTGCGGTTGTAGCTGCAGTAGTTGGTTCGGTTGTAGCTACTGCTGCGGTTGTAGCTGCAGTAGTTGCTGCGGTAGTAACCTCAGTAGTTGTTGTAGTGGTTGCTTCTGTAGTAGTGGTAGTAGTTGCCTTCGGAACCTTTACACAGATGTAACCATCCTGCAGGTCAACAGTTTCAGCGAAGTCATACTTCACGTTGCTGCTGTTTGTCAGAGCGAAACGATCGATAGAAACCGGAACAACGTTGCCGTTGCCATCCTTGGAGTAAGAGATGTCGGTGCCCAGTTCAGCCCAGTTTACAGGGAATACATAGCCGCCCAGTGTTTCATCATATTTGATGCCATACTCAGTAGCCAGTGCCTGTACGGTTGCTTCGTCCGGAATTGCGATCGGCATGCTGTACAGTGTGCCGTTTGCAGAAGCCGGTTCTACGAAATCAGTGTTTGCATCACACATCAGACCGAAGTGGATCTTGGTGTTTGCTTCTTCCTTCCAGAAGTTCATCAGGTCGATCTGGAATGTCGGCATTGTTGCATATACCGTATTTCTCAGATCCTTGTAGTAACGGTTGAATACCTTGACCTGCATGTCGGTTGTACCATACGGCCACTGGAGCAGCTTCTTGGTTGCTTCCGGCAGATCAATTGTACCCTGCAGGGCACCGGTCTTCAGAGCGTTCTGAACAGTAATTGCATAGCTCAGGTTGTCACCATCAGTGGAGCCCTGACCCGGAGTTACTGTCAGCTTATCCAGAGCCCAAACCATCTTCTGGGTTACAGGCTCTTCTGTTGTGGTAGTGGTTGCAGCTGTGGTTGCAGCAGTTGTAGCAGCTGTGGTTGCAACGATGCTAGCTTCTGTAGTGGTTGCAGCAGTTGTAGCAGCTGTAGTTGCAGCAGTTGTAGCAGCTGTGGTTGCAGCGGTGGTAGCTGCGGTGGTAGCTTCTGTAGTTGTGGTAGTAGTAGTGGTTGTGGTTTCTTCGGTAGTGGTAGTTGCGTCAGTTGTAGTGGTTTCTGCATCAACGTATACCTTGTATGCACCTGCTACGTAATCTACGCTGGTGTGGATATCGTTGTTTTCAGTATCACGATAGTCAAAACGCTTAACCTCAACCGGTGTCAGGTTGCCCTTACCATCATCGCTGTAGCCGATGTCTACGCCGTCTTCCATCCAGTTTACCGGGAACTCGTAGTAAGAACCGTTTTCATCAGACTTCAGTTCCAGATTGTTTGCTTCTGCAACAGACTTTACAGTTGCCAGATCAGCAATGTCCATGGTGAATGTTGCCAGTGTTTCGCCGGAAACAACGCCCATGCTGCCGTTGGAGCTCATGGAGAATACCAGACGACCAGTTTCGCTGTATTCCTGTGTATTCAGCATAGTCTGGCTCAGTGCCGGATATACATTACCAACCTTGAAGCAGTTGGAGATCTTCTTGTAAGAACTCGGGATAGACAGGATCTGACGAGTTACTTCCGGAACGAGCAGAGAACCAACAACACCCGGAGTGTCGATACCGTTGGTCTGTGTTACGTTCAGCTTTACCTTAGAATCGCTCGGCTTGCAGTTAACCTTGTCGATTTCCCACTTGATGGTCTTTTCAACCGGATCAGTGCTCTTGTCAACATAAACCTTGAAGCCGCCGTCGATGTACTTCACCTGTGTATGAACATCGTTATCTTCGGTGTCACGATAGTCAAAACGCTTAACTTCAACCGGTGTCAGGTTGCCCTTACCGTCATCGCTGTAGCCGATGTCTACGCCGTCTTCCATCCAGGTTACCGGGAACAGATAGTACTTACCGTTCTTGTCGCTCTTCAGTTCCAGACCAGCTTCCTTAGCTGCTGCTGTAACGGTGTCCTTATCAGCAACGTCCATAGTGAACGCAGCCAGAGTGTTACCAGAAACAACGCCCATGCTGCCGTTGGAGCTCATGGAGAATACCAGACGGCCAGTTTCGCTGTATTCCTGTGTATTCATCATGGTCTGGCTCAGTGCCGGATATGCATCGCCGATCTTGAAGCAGTTGGAGATCTTCTTGTAAGAGCTCGGAACAGACAGGATCTTGCGGGTTGCTTCCGGAACGATCATAGAACCAACGATACCAGTGGTGCTGATACCATTTGTCTGTGTTACTTCCAGCTTAACCTTCTTGTCGCCCGGTTCGCAAGCTACTTCGCCGATCTTCCAAGCGAATTCATCGCTCTTGTCATCGGTGGTAACAGTAGTTGCAGCGGTTGTTGCAGCAGTAGTGCTGTTTTCAGTGGTTGTAGTTTCTGCGGCAGTGGTGGTGGTATCTGTTACAGTACCGTCGCCAACTACGATCTTTACGATTGCCTTGGAAGGATCCTGCGGCAGAGCGTAAGTAGATGCATCCTTCTTACCCTGAATTGCAGTGGACATATCTTCCAGCGGGCCTACTGTTGCACGATAGTTTTCCTGATCTGCCTTTACGCTGTCGAAATCAGCAGCGGACGGCATCGGGATCAGATCCTTGTTTGCATTGCGGCTGCAGATCTGTACATAATAGGTGCCTTCTGCGGTATCCTTCGGAACAACAACATCGAAGGAAGTGAAACGCAGGTCAGTAGACTTTCCACCAACAAAGTATGTACGGTCATCCGGAGAAGCAGCAATGAAGCCCCAGGAATAGTAGTTGTTGATGTCCGGAACGCAGTCATTTCCCTTATCGTCCTTTACGAAACGAGTGGTGGAATAGCACGGCAGATCTACTGTAACAGTCTTTTCAACATAGTTTGCAGCAACTTCCCCGCCCGGATTGATGTAGGAATATTCGATGTACGGTGTACCGTCTTCCTTCTGCTTGACATCGCATTCCTGTACCTTATGGGACTTGTGAGTAGCCTTATCTGCATCCTTGTCTGCCAGATAATCGTCTGCATTTGCATAGTAGTCGTATTCGAACTTGACCTTGTTGTCGCCGTTGGCGATCAGATTGGCACCAAAGATCTTGTCACAAGCAATTTCTCTGATTACGCCGTTACTCTGAGCGTCGTTGTAGCTCCAGGTGTGCAGGTCTTCATCCTCTTCGAACATCGGGGACATGCAGAATGCACCGCTATACGGAGTGCCTACGATTGTGCCCAGACCATTCGGCATAGTGACATCATGCTGGTTGACCTTTTTAGATGCGTTGAAAACGTTCTGATAGTAGATACCGTTTGCAATTGCACCGCCGTCTGCGAAGGTAGCGTCCTTGGTTGCAACCCAGTTCAGCTTTACAGAGCTCAGGTAGTTGTCATCAGGCCATTCTTCAGAATCGATGAAAACGTCCAGAGTCTTGGTAACATCGCCAGCAGCGATCTCGTCCTTAGAGATGCTGATGGTCTGTACGCCGCTTCCCTGCTCCTCGAGGAGGAAATTGTACGGTGTGCCGCCATTTTCGGTCTGTTTTGTGGGAATCGAAGCCGAAACCGACAGTGCACTGAACGGCAGTGCAGAAACTGCCATCAGAGCTGCAACGCCGAAGGACAGAACCTTCTTTGTTCGTTTCTTCATGTTTTCCTTTCCTTTCCTTGCCGGTATTGCCGACAAATACGTAAATGAAATATTGCCTATATCAGGAGCCGCATTCCCCCTCGGAACACTTCTCCTAAATATACGAAAAATTTGTGGTTGCCGTGAAACAGATTATTCTGAATACGGCAGAGTCTTAATGATGTTTACGAGGAACATCAGCAGTGTGGTTGCGTCCTGCGAGCCAACTTCTTCATCACCGTTGCAGTCTGCGTTCTTCCGCTGTGTGTCGTTCAGAGTAACCACGCCGGCTGCTGCCTTGTTCAGCATAACGGCATCGGTAATGTCCACGCGGGCATCACAGTTGACATCACCGTACAGCACGCTGCCCGGTGCTACCGTACCGGTAACAATGTTGCCGGAGATCGTGGTAGTTGCCTTTGTGACATCTGTTTTGCTCTCAGTAGCGGTAGTAGTCGCTTCTGTAGCGGTGGTATCCTTGCCGCCTTCAGTAGTGGTCACAGTGGTGGTCTGCTTGCTGCCGATGGTCACGGAGCCAGCTTCTGCGTTGATCGTATAGGTAGCGGAATCGCCGCCGTATACATAGCCGATCACCATGCTGGAATTGTTCTTGCCGGAGCCGTCATAAGTTTCACGGGTAACCGGTGCGAAGTCGATCGGAGTTACGGTGCCGTCTGCCACGCCGTCCTTTACAGTACCGGTAATGGTCAGGATCACACCGTCCTCAGAGATCCAAGAATTGGAGTCCAGTGCGGTCGTCCAGCTGACAGTGATCTCGCCGTTCTTGATGTTGGTGGCAAATACCGGAGCATCGCTGGCAGTACTGTCGCCGGAAACATCAACATCAGCGGACTTGCCGATCTTCACGCTGTCTACGTTCAGAACAGTCTGATCATAGGTCACTGCGAAGTCCATGACGTTTACCTTCGTAGACGGAATGTCTTCCAGAGAAACGTCTACAGAAAATTCTCCGCCAGCCTCTGCCTCTACCTTTGCACCCTTCAGGGTCACCGCTGTGTCAGCAGCCGAAACCTGAAACGAAACAGCAGTAGAAGCAAGCATTGCAAGTGCCAGAGCACCAGCAAGTGTGTGTTTTGCTTTCATGTGTTATCCTCCTCTGATTGTCCGCACGCCCTGCCGGTGTTCCAAGCCGGCGGCATGCAGTCGAAAAAATCTTGGTCGAAATCTCCGCAGGAATCGCTTCTCTGATTCATGCTGTTCCAATTATTCTTATTATAGAATATCCCAACAGAAAAGTCAATAGATACGCAAAGTTTTTGTGTAAACTCGACGAATCAGGAAACCTATAATTGTATAATATCCCAATACGCCAGACCAGCCGGCTCGCATTTTGCCATGCGTCCGGCAGTTTCGCACAAAAATGGCACGTTTCAGGCTGGCAGAACCTGCCGGATACGGGCAAGGGGACACCGGAAAATCAAGGCGGTGTTCCCGCATCCTGGCGGCTTTTCTGCTTATATGTTCCTGCACTGCAGGGCAGGCAGAAACCTTCATTCAAATTATACTCTAAAACTCGCAAAATGTAAAGAGAGATACGCATTTTTTAGTAGAATTGTACAAAATATAGACTTCATTTTTAGAGTATTCCACAAGAAACGCAGTGCGTTTTCGACAAAAACCGGCGGTTTTTTGGAATCAGCACCGGCAGACCGCCGGAAACGGGAATTTTTTGCGAAAAAACGTTTTCCACAAGTTTTCCTCTTTGGTGGATTTTTTGTGGAAAACACCTCCGCCGTCATCCGAAATGGTTTTTCACAATGTTGAAAACTGTGCCGGATTGACGCGGCTTGTCTTTTCCACAAAGCTGTGGGAGAAGTTTTCCACTTTGGGGAATGCGGACACTGCTTAATAGCCTCTCCTGAAAGGAGAGGGGGACCGCCGTTAGGCGGTGGAGAGGTTTTTTCGTAAAATGTTTTTATAGTGTTTTCGGCATAAGTGGAAACCCCTCAGTCAGTGCTACGCACTGCCAGCTCAGCACAAGGCACGCCCTGCGGGTGCCCTTTCAGGGGAGCCTCACTTGTCAAACTTCATAATTTGGCACAATTTGAATCAACATATTTTTGAAAATTGATTTCCGTGCCATGTCCCTGCATCTGGACAGACCCGCACAACAAAACAGGCGAAGCACCTGTACGATGCTTCGCCTGTCTGTTACGGCACACGGCGGTGCCGGCTATTACACAACTTATACCAGCTTGATGATTGCCATCTCTGCTGCGTCGCCGCGGCGAGGTCCAATCTTCACGATCTGGGTGTAGCCGCCCTTGCGGTCAGCATACTTCGGTGCGATTTCGTCAAAGAGCTTCTTTGCAACGCTCTCCTTGGTTACATAAGCCATAACCTGACGCTTTGAATGCAGATCATCCGACTTTGCGATAGTGATCATCTTTTCAGCAACTGCACGTACTTCCTTGGCACGAGTGACAGTTGTTTCGATCTGACCATTTTCCAGCAGGAATGTTACCATTCCACGCAGCATCGCCTTTCTGTGATCGGTCGGTCTGCCCAGTTTTCTGGTACCCGGCATTGTTATTCACTCCTTTTTCTAGCTGCAGAGCCGTCCCGCGGCGGGGACAGGATTCTGCAAGGCTCGGTCTTGTTGAACGTCTGATCGAAACCAGACGCTTAGTCTTCCTCACTAGCGAGATCAAAGCCCAGGGACTGGAGCTTTTCCCGCACCTCATCGAAGGACTTCTTACCGAGGTTACGGACCTTCAGCATTTCTTCCTCCGACTTGTTGATCAAATCGTCCACGGTATTGATTCCGGCACGCTTTAAGCAGTTGAATGACCGCACGGAAAGATCCAGTTCTTCGATAGTCATTTCCAGGATCTTTTCCTTACCCTTATCGTCCTTTTCTACGAGCACTTCTGCAATGCTGGCTTCATCAGAGAGATCGATGAACAGCCGGAGGTGCTCATTGAGGAGATTGGCTGCCTGAGAGATTGCTTCCTTGGCAGAGATGGTGCCGTCTGTCCACACTTCCATAGTGAGCTTGTCATAGTCTGTGACCTGACCCAGACGGGTGTCTTCTACCTGATAGTTGACTTTCAGAACAGGGGTATAGATGCTGTCTACTGCGATCACGTCGATAGGCGTATTCATCATCTGCTTGTTACGCTCTGCAGAAACGTAGCCTCTGCCCTTATCAATGACGATTTCCATATACAGCTTTGCACCCTTACCCAGAGTTGCGATATGCATACCCGGGTCGAGGATATTCACTTCAGAGTCGGTTTTGATGTCGCCGGCGGTAACTTCGCACTCGCCCTCTGCTTCGATATAGACCGTTTTCGGTCCGTCGCCGTAGAGCTTTGCGGTGAGTCCCTTCAGGCTGAGAATGATTTCCGTCACATCCTCTTTTACACCGGGAATCGTACTCAATTCATGGTGTACGCCATCGATCTTCACGGAATTCACAGCCACACCGGGCAATGAGGAGAGCAGCACACGCCGCAGACTGTTGCCAAGGGTGATACCATAGCCACGTTCCAGCGGTGCCAATACAAACTTACCGTATTTTCCGTCGCTTCGCAGATCCACTGTGTCGAGTTCCGGCTTTTCAATCTTCTCCAGCATAAAAACACCCTCCTATGCTTGGTAGCTTTGTCTGTGGTTGTTCCTGACATACCACGGCCGCAGATGCTCCTTGGTACGGCAGGACCTTGCATCAGACCACTCCTGAGGCATACGCCCCGGGAGTGATCCTTCTCTATGTTCCGTAAATTGCAAATGATTACTTGGAGTACAACTCGACGATCAGGTGTGCTGCAACCTCATAGTCCAGATCTTCCGGCTTTGCCATACGAACGACCTTTGCGGAAAAGTTTTCCTTATCCGGTTCCAGCCATACCGGTACGGTACGGTCTGCGGTCTGTTCTGCAACGTCCTTGAACTTTGCACTGTCACGGCTGCCTTCTGCCAGAGCGACTACGTCGCCTTCCTTGACACGATAAGACGGAATATTCACATGCTGGCCGTTTACGGTAAAGTGGCCGTGTGTTACCAGCTGTCTTGCTTCTCTGCGGGTCAAAGCGAGACCCATGCGGAATACAACGCTGTCCAGACGGGATTCCAGACAAGCGATCAGGTTGTCACCAGCCTTGCCTTCCATCTTGCTTGCGATTTCGAACAGGTGGAAGAACTGCTTTTCGCCTACACCGTAGATGAACTTCAGCTTCTGCTTTTCCTTCAGCTGCATTCCGTATTCAGAAACCTTTCTGCGGTTTCCGGCACCCGGATTACGGTTAGACTGCTTGGAGATACCCATAACCATCGGGCTGATACCCAGATAGCGGCATCTCTTGAGAATCGGTTCTCTGCTTACTGCCATGATATATTACACCTCCTGTAAGTGTGATTAGACACGACGTCTTTTCGGCGGACGGCATCCGTTGTGGGGAATCGGAGTAACGTCCTTGATCATCTTCACTTCCAGACCAACGGTCTGCAGTGCACGGATCGCAGCTTCACGGCCGGATCCCGGACCCTTTACGTATACTTCTACAGACTTCAGACCGTGTTCCATTGCTGCCTTTGCTGCGGTTTCAGCAGCTGTCTGTGCAGCGAACGGAGTAGACTTTCTGGAGCCGCGGAAGCCCAGTCCGCCAGAGCTTGCCCAAGAAATGGCGTTGCCCTGTGTGTCGGTGATGGTTACGATGGTGTTGTTGAATGTGGACTGAATGTGTACAGCACCGTTTTCAATGTTCTTACGCTCTCTGCGGCGGCGAACAACAACCTTTTTGCCTTTCTGCTGTGCCAAAACGAAACACCCTCCCTTACTTCTTCTTGTTTGCGATGGTCTTTACCGGACCCTTGCGGGTTCTTGCGTTTGTCTTGGTACGCTGCCCTCTTACCGGCAGGCCCTTGCGGTGACGCACGCCACGGTAGCAACCGATTTCAACGAGTCTTTTGATATTCAGAGCAACTTCACGGCGAAGGTCGCCTTCTACTGTGATGTGCTTGTCGATATAGTCACGCAGCTTTGCAACGTCTTCTTCGGACAGATCCTTGACGCGGACATCCGGATTGACACCGGTACCTGCCAGAATCTCATCTGCTGTGCTGCGGCCGATTCCGTAGATATAAGTCAGACCGATCTCGATCCGCTTATTCTTCGGAAGGTCTACACCTGCTATTCTTGCCATTCTTCCTGCACCTCCATGTTAAAAAATCCCGAGCTTAGCCCTGACGCTGCTTATGCTTCGGATTTTCGCAGATTACCATTACTTTGCCTTTACGCTTAATCACCTTGCATTTTTCGCAAATCGGCTTTACGGAAGGTCTTACTTTCATTGCAACTGTCCTCCTTCTCGGAACAACTGTGCAGCCGGCCGATATGCCGTCTGCATACTTTACGATAGAAAACAGCATTCCGGTTACCGGAACACGGTTTCCCTGTGCGTTATCTGCACAATTACTTGGCTCTCCAAGTGATTCTGCCCTTGGTCAGATCATAGGGCGACATCTCGACAGTCACCTTATCGCCCGGCACGATACGAATGTAGTTCATCCGCAGCTTACCGGAAACGTGTGCCAGAATGGTGTGCTTGTTTTGCAGCTCCACCTTAAACATTGCATTGGGCAATGATTCGAGAACGACGCCTTCTACCTCAATGACATCCTGCTTTGACAAATTGATAACCTCCCCAATGGGTATCTTCGGGGCGTGGACGCGTTAGTCGCACGCCTGATATTGTTTCAACACATTTCTGAGCTTTTTATCCGTGACACCGTCCAGTTCCACGAACTGATCCGTCCGCTGGAGATGACGGAGATTTTTTCGTTTCGGAGAAGCGAGCTTCCGCCGTTTGCCGTCTGCGATGAGGGCATATCCGCCGTCCACCGACAGCACCACGAAAAAATTCCCCATATCCCGTCCGGCGAGTGCACGGACCACCAGACCCTTTGTCAGTTCCATTCGGAAACCTCCGTTACGGTCGGGTGAGAATCACCGGTCCGTCCTGCGTCACTGCGATTTCATGTTCGAAATGTGCCGCAAGAGAGCCGCTGCGGGTCACGACGGTCCAGCCGTCACCGAGCACACGGACGGCATCGCCTTTTCCGTTAATCATCGGTTCAATGCAGAACGTCATGCCGGGCATCAGCCGCATGCCGTGGCCGGGCTTGCCGTAATTCGGCACCTCCGGATCCTCGTGCATCTCACGGCCGATTCCGTGTCCGCAGTATTCCCGTACAATACCGTACCCACGGGAACCGCAATATTCTTCCACGGTATGGGACACATCGCCGAGGCGTGCCCCGACCTTTGCCGCATCGATCGCAGCGTAAAGGCTGGCTTCTGTCACACGCAGCAGGTCTGCCGCTTCTTCCGAAATGTCGCCCACGGCGAATGTGTATGCCGTGTCGCCGACGAATCCGTTAAAAGTTGCACCCACGTCCACGCTGACGATGTCGCCCTCGCGGATCACGCGTTTGTGACTGGGGATACCGTGAATGATCTCGTCGTTGATCGAAATGCAGGCACTTGCCGGAAAACCGCCGTATCCCAAAAAGGTAGGAACCGCACCGCAGCCCACGATGAAATCGTGAATGGATTTGTCCAGCTGCTTTGTTGTCATACCGGGGTGAATTACCTTGCCGGCATGTACCAGAGCATTTGCAGCGATTCTGCCTGCTTCCCGCAATTTCTGTATATCAGATTTGGATTTAATGGTCACACTCATTTTACGCCCACAGCCTTCAATACCAGAGCCGTGGTATCCGCAACTTCTTCCTGTCCGATCACGGTTTCCAGCTTGCCCTGCTTTTCGTAATACGCCTTCAGCGGTTCAGTGGTCTTGTGGTACACTGCCAGACGATCCAGCACGGTTTCGGGCTGGTCATCCTTGCGGATGATGGTCTTGGCACCGCACTTGTCGCAGACACCCTCGACCTTTGACGGCTTGAACTGAATGTGATATGTTGCACCGCATTCCTCGCAGACACGTCTGCCGGAAACACGCTGCTGAATGGTTTCGTCGGGAACGAAGATCTCCAGAACCTTGTCGATCTTCACGCCCATTTCGTCCAGTGCCTCGGCCTGCGGCACGCTGCGGGGAAAACCGTCCAGAATGAAGCCATTCTTGCAGTCATCCTGTGCAATGCGTTCCTTCAGGATCCCGATGACAATATCGTCGGAAACCAGAGCACCGCTGTCCATTGCAGCCTTTGCCTTGACACCGTATTCGGTGCCGGTGCGGACTGCCTCACGCAGCATATTGCCGGTGGAAATCTGCGGGATCGACAGTGCCTGTGAGATCACTTCGGCCTGAGTACCCTTGCCGGCACCCGGTGCACCTAAGAGAATCAGATTCATGGAATATGCCTCCTTATTTATTCGAGGAAGCCCTTATGATGACGCATCATCATTTCAGACTCCAGCGTGCGGACGGTTTCAAGTGCTACGCTGACAACGATCAGGATGGTGGTACCACCCATTGCCAGAGAACTGAGGTTCGGGTCCATCCAGTTCAGTGCGATCGGGAAGATCGCGATGATACCGAGGAAGAATGCACCCACCAGAGTGATCTTGGAGAGAACACGCTGGATATAGTCGGAAGTCGGCTTACCCGGACGAATGCCCGGAATGCCGCCGTTGCTCTGACGGAGGTTGTTGGCGATTTCGATCGGATTATACTGCATGGACACATAGAAGTAGTTGAATGCAATGATCAGAATGAAGTAGATCAGAGCGTAGGTCCAAGTTCTTGTATTAAAGAAGTTGATAAATCCGTTATAGAACTTCTGCCAGAAGCCGGTGGGATCATCGTATACCGGCTTGAACAGGCTGATCGTGCTGGGCAGGGACATAAAGGACATGGCGAAGATGATCGGCATAACGCCGCTCATGCAGACCTTGACCGGAATGTGTGTAGACTGACCGCCGTACTGCTTTCTGCCGACAACACGTTTTGCGTACTGGATCGGAATCCGGCGTTCGGAAGCGTTCATGAAGACAATGAAAGCGATCATTGCGATAAACAGGATCAGAATGCCCAGAGATTCGAAGAAGTAACGCTGGGGTTCGTTCTTGGTGAGTTCTCCCAGTGTACCTGCCATAACCGGAAATCTTGCGAGAATGCCGGCGAACAGGAGCATGGAGATACCGTTTCCAATACCCTTATCGTTGATCTGGTTGCCCATCCATACGACGATGGAAGTACCTGCGATAAAGGAAAGGATGATGACAAATGCGATAAAGACGTTGGCTGCCTTGGAACCGCCGTCCACAACTGCATTCATCTGATTCTTCAGAGTCAGATAATATGCAAAGGACATAAATATGGACAGTGCCAAAGAAACGGCAGCGGTGATTTTGTTGAGCTTTTTCTGTCCTTCTTCACCCTCATCACGCATACGCTCCAGCGGAGGCAGTGCATATGTCAGCAGCTGCATGATGATGGAAGCGTTGATGTATGGTGTGATAGACAGAGAAAATACGGTTGCCTGCGACAACGCACCACCAGTGATAATATCCAGATATTCGAGGAAGTTACCGCCGGTCGCGTTAGAAGCCATCCAGGTGCTTACCGTAGAGGTATCCAGAAACGGAACAACTACGGCACTGCCAAGACGGAAGATCAGGAGCATCAGTAATGTGTACAGGAGCTTTTTGCGGATCTCCGCAATACTCCAAGCATCTCTCAACGTCTTGAACACGTTACATCACCTCTGCTTTTCCGCCAGCCTTTTCGATTTTTTCGACTGCACTCTTTGTAAACTTTGCAGCCTTTACAGTCAGCTTGGTTGTCAGCTCACCGTCACCGAGTACCTTAACGCCGTCGCAGGTCTTCTTGATCAGACCAGCTGCCTTCAGCAGCTCTGCATCAACGACAGTACCCTCTGTGAACTTGTTCAGATCGGAAACGTTTACGATCGCGTATTCCTTTGCAAAGATGTTATTGAAACCTCTTTTCGGGATACGTCTGGTCAGCGGCATCTGACCGCCTTCAAAACCGATGCGTACACCGCCGCCGCTGCGGGCGTTCTGACCCTTATGGCCCTTACCTGCGGTCTTACCGTTACCGGAACCATGACCACGGCCGATACGCTTTACTTCTTTTGTGGAGCCCGGAGCCGGGGACAATTCGTGAAGCTTCATGCTATGTGCACCTCCTTAGATATTAACTTATGCTTCTGTTACCTCTACGAGGTGAGAAATTTTCTGAATCTTGCCGAGGGTTGCCTCATTTTCAGGCTGTACGCTGACATCGCCGACCTTCTTCAGACCCAGCGAATTTGCTGTAGCAATCTGATCCTTCTTGCGACCGATCAGGCTTTTTACGAGCTTGATATTCTTTGCCATTTCGCACCCTCCTTATTTGTAGATTTCTTTCACAGACTTGCCTCTCTTTTCAGCAACTTCTGCTGCTGTTGTGCAAGAAGCCAGACCGTTGATGGTTGCACGTACCACGTTGCACGGGTTGTTGGAACGCAGGGACTTTGTACGAATGTCCTTGATACCTGCAACTTCGATGACTGCACGAACCGGACCGCCGGCGATCACACCGGTACCGGGAGCAGCCGGCTTCATCAGAACTTCGCCTGCACCGAACTTTCCGACGATTTCGTGCGGAATGCTGGTACCCTTCAGCGGGATCTGAATGAGATTCTTCTTGGCATCTTCGATGCCCTTGCGGATTGCGTCCGGTACTTCGCCGGACTTGCCGAGACCGAAGCCCACGATACCGTTTCCGTCGCCTACTACAACCAGTGCAGCAAACTTCATGATACGGCCGCCCTTTACGGTCTTGGATACTCGGTTAATGGAAACGACCTTTTCAGCCAGTTCCAGTCCCTGCGGATCAATTTTAGCCAAAGTAATACCTCCCCTGTTTTAGAACTTCAGTCCGTTTTCTCTTGCACCCTCAGCGAGTTCCTTGACTCTGCCGTGGTACAGATAGCCGCCTCTGTCGAATACAACATCCGTGATGTTCTTTTCTGCTGCACGCTTTGCGATCATTTCGCCAACCTTGCGAGCACCATCGACATTGCCGCCTTCGCCTTCAAATGCCTTATCCATGCTGGATGCGGAAGCCAGTGTTACACCATTGACATCATCGATCAGCTGTGCATAGATGTGCTTTGTAGAACGGTAAACGCTCAGACGGGGACGCTCAGGAGTACCGGAGATCTTCGACCGAACTCTTGCGTGTCTTTTTGCTCTGGCTTTCTTGCTATCCATCTTTTTAATCATAGCGGTTTACTCCTTTCTGCTTACTTCTTGCCCTTGCCGGCTTTACCTTCCTTGCGGATGATACGCTCGTCGACATAGTGGATACCCTTGCCCTTATAAGGCTCCGGCGGACGCTTTTCACGTACTTCTGCGGCAAACTGGCCAACCTTCTGCTTGTCGATACCACTTACGACAATGGTATTCGGCTGCGGAACGTCCAGCTTGATGTCGTCATTCTCAGATACGATGACCTGGTGAGAATAACCCAGATTCATGACAACGTCCTTGCCCTTCTTTGCGGCACGATAGCCGACACCCTCGATGATGAGGGTCTTGGAGTAACCGTTGGTTACGCCTTCGATCATATTTGCAATCAGTGTTCTGGCCAGACCGTGCAGGGAACGGTGTTCCTTGTCATCAGTCGGACGAGTTACGATCACTTCGCCGTTTTCTACTGCGATGCTCAGTTCCTTGGAGAACTGTCTGGACAGTGTGCCCTTTGCACCCTTTACGGTAACCAGATTTTCGTCGCACTTTACTTCAACGCCGGAAGGAACACTGATCGGTTTTTTTCCTATTCTTGACATAATCCTGTGTCCTCCTTACCAAACGAATGCTAAAACTTCGCCGCCGACGTTCAGCTCACGAGCCTTCTTGTCTGTCATAATGCCCTTAGAGGTAGAAACGATTGCAATACCCAATCCCTTGCGTACCTTCGGCATATCTTCACAACTGGAATAGATACGCAGACCCGGCTTAGAAACCCGACGCAGACCGGTGATGACCGGAGAACGATTGTCTGTATACTTCAGTGTGATGCGGATCACGCCCTGCTTGCCGTCCTCAATTACCTGAAAGCCCTTGATATAGCCTTCGTCCAACAGGATCTGGGTAATTGCCTTCTTGACATTGGAAGCGGGAACGTCAACTGTGGCGTGCCGTGCGGAACTCGCATTACGAATTCTTGTCAGAATGTCTGCTATTGTATCTGTAATCTGCATGCCAATGACCTCCTTTTCGTAGAACTCCTTTTTACCAGCTTGCCTTCTTTACGCCCGGGATCTTGCCCTCATGAGCCAGCTCGCGGAAGCAAACACGGCAGATGCCGTACTTTCTCAGATAAGAATGGGGTCTTCCGCAAATCTTACAACGGGTGTAAGCACGAGTGGAAAACTTGGGAGTTCTCTGCTGCTTTAATTTCATTGCTTTTTTTGCCATGACTGTTTCCTCCCTGATTACTTCGCGAACGGTGCACCGAGCAGAGAGAGCAGTTCTTTTGCTTCCTCATCGGTCTGTGCCGTTGTGATGAAGTTGATATCCATACCTCTTACCTTATCGATCTTATCGTACTCGATTTCCGGGAAGATCAGCTGTTCCTTGATACCGGTAGAGTAGTTGCCCTTACCGTCGAAGGAGTTGCCGTTGATGCCGCGGAAGTCACGTACGCGGGGGAAGCTGACATTAAACAGCTTGTATACGAACTCATACATCTTTTCGCCACGCAGGGTTACTTTTACGCCGATCGGCATGCCCTCACGCAGTTTGAAGTTTGCGACAGACTTCTTTGCACGGCAAACGACCGGCTTCTGACCGGTGATTGCTGCCAGATCTGTCATGATCGCATCGATCACCTTTGCATTTTCCTTTGCTTCGCCGGCTGCTACGTTTACAACAACCTTGTCGAGCTTCGGGATCTGCATGACATTTTCATAGTTGAATTTCTTCATCATTGCAGGAGCAACGGTGCTATTGTAGTAATCTTTCAATGTAGACATATCGTTTCTCCTTTACTCAAAAGATTTGCCGCACTTCTTGCAGACACGCAGCTTCTTGCCGTCTTCGATCACATGACCAACTCTGGTCGGCTGACCGCACTTCGGGCAAACCAGCTGTACCTTAGATGCGTACAGTGCACCTTCGGTTTCCACAATGCCGCCGACCTGACCCATGCGGGTCGGCTTTACGTGCTTGGTTACGACGTTGAAGCCTTCAACGATAACTTTGCCTTCCTTCGGGCTGACAGCTACGACCTTACCGGTCTTTCTGCCCTTGGACTTGTTGTCCTTATCGTTGTACAGATATTCGTCCTTACCAGTCAGCAGGATAACGGTGTCGCCTGTTTTTACGTGTACCTTACTCATCTTGACACCTCCGCCTTACAGTACTTCCGGAGCGAGGCTCAGGATCTTCATATAATCCTTATCACGGAGCTCTCTTGCTACCGGCCCAAAGATACGAGTGCCCTTCGGGTTTTTGTCATCACGAATAATTACAGCAGCGTTCTCATCGAAGCGGATATAGGTTCCGTCTTCTCTGCGAAGGCCCTTCTTAGAACGAACGATTACGGCCTTAACCACATCGCCCTTCTTTACCACGCCGCCGGGTGTTGCTTTCTTAACAGATGCGACTACGACATCGCCGATATTGGCATATCTTCTGCGAGTGCCGCCGAGAACTCTGATGCACATCAGTTCTTTCGCACCGGTGTTATCCGCAACCTTCATATAAGACTGCATCTGAATCACAGCGAGTTCCTCCTTTCAGAATCGCTTCCGACCTTATCGGAAACCGTTCTGTTTGTACTCTATAGATGTTTTCGACTTACTTTGCCTTTTCGATGATCTCGATCACACGCCATCTCTTGTCCTTGGACAGCGGGCGGGTCTCCATCACTTCAACGCGGTCGCCGACTCTGCACTCGTTCTTTTCGTCGTGTGCCTTCAGGCGAACGGTTCTCTTGACAATCTTCTTATACAGCGGGTGTTTTACATTGTCGATGATTGCAACAACGACGGTCTTATCCATCTTATCGCTGACAATCATGCCGACTCTGGTTTTTCTCAAATTTCTCTCAGCCACAGTAAAACCCTCCTACTTACTGCTGTGCAGACAGACGCAGTGCTGTCTTTACACGAGCAATGTCCTTTTTAACAGCCTTAATGCGAGCTGTATTTTCAAGCTGATTTGCTGCGAGCTGGAAACGAAGTGCAAAGAGCTCTTCCTTCAGGCTGTCCAGCTTTGCGTTCAGCTCATCTACCGGCATATTTTTGATCTCGGTTGCTTTCATTACTGCTCGCCTCCTTTTTCAGCCTTTACAAACTTACACTTGATCGGCAGCTTGTGCATTGCCAGACGCATTGCTTCGCGTGCGGTTTCTTCCGGTACGCCAGCAATTTCGAACAGAACTCTGCCCGGCTTAACAACAGCTACCCAGTACTCCGGAGCACCCTTACCGGAACCCATTCGAGTACCCAGCGGCTTCTTAGTCACGGGCTTATCCGGGAAGATCTTGATCCAAACCTGACCGCCACGCTTGATATAACGAGTCATAGCGATACGGGCTGCTTCGATCTGGTTTGAGGTGATCCATGCCGGTTCCAGTGCCTGGATACCGAACTCACCATTGCTTACAAAATTACCTCTGGTTGCCTTACCCGTCATACGTCCTCTGTGTACGCGACGGTATTTTACTCTCTTAGGAAGCAGCATTACTGGTTACCTCCTTCTCTTCTAGCATCGCGGCGGAAATTGCCGCCATTTCTGCGGTCACCGTTCCGGTTGTCACGACGGCGGCGGTCATCTCTGCCTCCGCGGTTGTTGTCCCGGGACTTTCTCTCTACCTTTTCTCTCTGAGCGGCAGCCTTAGCAGCGTCACCCTTGAGAACTTCGCCCTTATAGATCCAAACCTTTACGCCGATACGGCCGTAAGTGGTGTGGGCTTCTGCGAAACCATAGTCAATGTCAGCACGAATGGTCTGCAGCGGAATGGTACCTTCGTGATAGCTTTCGGAACGAGCGATTTCTGCACCGCCCAGTCTGCCGGAAACCTTTGTCTTGATACCCTTTGCACCCAGACGCATGGTTCTGCCGATAGACTGCTTCATAGCACGGCGGAAGGAGATACGATTCTCCAGATCCAGTGCGATCTTTTCAGCTACCAGCTGTGCATCCATATCCGGCTGCTTTACTTCTACGATGTTGACATAAACCTGCTTGTTCAGCATTTTTTCCAGCTGTGCACGCAGCTTTTCGATCTCTGCACCGCCGCGGCCGATAACAACGCCCGGCTTTGCACAGTGAATATGGATTCTAACCTTATCTGCGAAACGCTCGATCTCGATCTTCGGAACACCTGCTGCATACAGGTTCTTCTTGATGAACTTACGAACGTTGTAATCTTCTACCAGCGTATCGCCGAAGTCAGACTTATTCGCAAACCAGCGGGAATCCCAATCTTTAATGACGCCGACACGGAGACCGTGCGGATTAACCTTCTGGCCCATAACTCAACCTCCTACTGGATTTTACTCTTCTTCTTTCAGAACAATCGTAATATGTGAAGTTCTCTTCAAAATGCGATAGGCTCTGCCCTGTGCTCTCGGCATGATCCGCTTCATGGTCGGACCTGCGGTAACGAAGCACTCTGCAACATAAAGATTATCCTTATTCATGCTGTGATTATTTTCTGCATTTGCAATTGCGGACTTCAAAAGCTTTTCCAGCAGCGGGCTGGCAGCCTTCGGAGTGAGGTCCAGAGTTGCCAGTGCGATATCCACAGGCTTGTTACGAATCAGATCCAGAACGATCTGTACCTTGCGAGGTGAAATGCGGGCATTTCTCAGATATGCTCTTGCTTCCATGTGATCTCCTCCTTCCGCTTACTTTCCGTTATTGGATGTCTTGGAACCAGCGTGACCTTTAAAGGTTCTTGTCGGTGCGAATTCACCCAGTTTGTGTCCTACCATGTCTTCTGTGACATATACCGGCACGTGCTTACGGCCGTCATGCACAGCGATGGTGTGGCCTACGAAATCCGGGAAAATGGTAGAAGAACGGCTCCATGTCTTGAGCACTTTCTTCTCGCCGGCTTCGTTCATTGCCTGTACACGCTTGAGGAGGACTTCCTGGACGTAAGGTCCCTTTTTGATACTTCTGCTCATGAGTGTGTTCCTCCTTTCCCTTATCTACCGTTGCGGCGTTTTACAATATACTTATCGGATGCCTTGTGCTTTGCACGGGTCTTATAACCCAGAGCCGGCTTACCCCACGGAGTAACAGGTCCCGGACGACCGATCGGAGATTTACCTTCACCACCACCGTGCGGGTGATCGTTCGGGTTCATAACAGAACCTCTGACAGTCGGTCTCCAGCCCTTGTTTCTCATGCGGCCAGCCTTACCATAGTGTACGTTTTCGTGGTCAACGTTAGAAACCTGACCGATAGAAGCACGGCACTCGATCGGCACTCTTCTCATTTCGCCGGAGGGCAGACGAACCAGTGCGAACGCACCTTCCTTGCCCATCAGCTGTGCCATGTTGCCTGCACTGCGGACCAGCTGAGCACCCTTGCCCGGATACAGTTCAATCGCATGAATGAAAGTACCTACCGGAATGTCAACCAGCTTCAGTGCGTTGCCCGGCTTGATGTCTGCATCAGAACCGGAACGAACAGTGTCGCCTACCTTCAGACCGTCAGCTGCCAGAATGTAACGCTTTTCGCCGTCTTCATACTGAACCAGAGCGATGAAAGCACTTCTGTTCGGATCGTATTCCAGAGTCAGAACAGTTGCATTCATGCCGTCCTTGCTGCGTTTGAAATCGATGACACGATATTTTCTGCGGTTTCCGCCGCCTCTGTGGCGAACGGTGATTCTGCCGTAGCTGTTGCGGCCCGAGTTCTTCTTCATCGGCTCGAGCAGGCTCTTCTCCGGCTTTACCTTCGACAGACCCGAATAATCGGTCACAGTCATATTTCTGCGAGAGGGGGTCGTCGGTTTATAGGTCTTAATGGCCATTCTTTTTCACTCCTCATAAAATGCCAGATTTGCGGGAGCATTACTCCCATACTTGTTACGATCGTTGCCGTAACTTAGAACATACCGTCGAAGAATTCGATGGTACCCTTACGCTTCTTGCCGTCCTTGTCCGGAGTCGGCTCCGGATTGATGGTGATGACAGCCTTCTTGAAGTCCGGACGCTTGCCGACGCTTCTGCCCATACGCTTGGTGTGACCGGTGCAGTTTACGGTGTTTACCTTCAGAACCTGTACCTGAAACAGTTCTTCTGCTGCCTTTGCAATCTCAACCTTGTTGGCGTCCTTTGCAACCTTGAAAGTGTACTTGCTCTCAGCCATGTCATCGACGCTGCGTTCGGTGATGACCGGAGTCAGAATAATATCCTGTGCTGCTTTCACTTTGCATACACCTCCTCGATTTTTGCGACAGCATCCTCTGCAACGATGAACTTGTCATAGTTGAGGATGTCATATACATTCAGGGTGTTGACAGCTGCTGTCTTCACGCCTGCGATATTTGCTGCACTCTTAACGACCTTCTGGTCAGCCTCAGCGGTAACCAGCAGAGCCTTGCCCTCTACGTTCAGTGCCTTGAGCATTGCAACGATGGTCTTGGTCTTGAATTCTTCCACCTTCAGGCTGTCCAGAACGATCATGTTCTGATCCAGAACCTTTGTGGAAAGTGCAGACTTCATAGCAAGTCTTCTTGCCTTCTTGTTCAGAGCGTAACGATAGTCACGGGGCTTCGGGCCCAGTGCAACGCCGCCGTGTGTCCACTGCGGAGCACGGATGGAACCCTGTCTTGCGTGACCTGTACCCTTCTGTCTCCACGGCTTTCTGCCGCCGCCGGCAACCTCAGTACGAGTCAGAGTGGACTGTGTACCCTGACGCTGATTTGCCAGATAATTTACGACCATTGCATGCATCACTGCCTCGTTAGGAGTCACTGCGAAAACTGCATCCGAAAGTTCTCTCTCAGATACCTGCTTGCCAGCCATATCCAATACTGCAATCTTTGCCATTGATGTTTCCTCCTTCCTTACGCTTTCACGCTGTCAGTGATGACAACAATTCCGCCCTTGATGCCCGGGATCGCACCCTTGATGGCAATCAGGTTATTTTCACTGTCAACCTTTACGATTTCCAGATTCTGTACGGTAACCTTTTCAGCACCCATGTGACCTGCCATGCCCTTGCCCTTGTAGATACGGGACGGAGAGGAGCATGCACCCATGGAACCAGCCTGACGGTGAACCGGACCAGTACCGTGAGTTTCCTTCAGTCTGTGCTGATTGTGACGCTTGATCGCACCTGCAAAACCTTTACCCTTGCTGGTACCGCTGACATCAACACTGTCGCCTACTGCGAAGGTGTCTGCCTTTACGACATCGCCTACGTTCAGGGCTGCACAGTCTGCCAGACGAAATTCCTTCAGCGTCTTCTTGGCAGCAACGTCTGCCTTTGCGAAGTGACCCTGCATCGGCTTGGTAACGTGCTTGGTCGTTACATCGCCGAAGCCCAGCTGAACTGCTTCATAGCCGTCGTTTTCGGTTGTCTTCTTCTGAATGACAACGCACGGACCGGCTTCTACAACAGTTACCGGAATCACTTTTCCGGCTTCATCGAAGATCTGAGTCATGCCGACCTTCTTGCCGATAATTGCTTTCTGCATTTTGATTTCCTCCTGTTGGTTATTGGTTGACGAGTCAGATCCGTCAACATGACCGCGGCATGCCTGCCGCCGTGCGGTGGTTTTCCACCGCTTTCAGAATCAGAGATTCTTACTTGAGTTCCATCACGATGTCTACGCCTGCCGGAATTTCCAGCTTCTGCAGAGCCTCGGTGGTCTTCTGTGTCGGACGTACCACGTCGATCAGACGCTTGTGTGTACGACGCTCGAACTGCTCACGGCTGTCCTTGTACTTGTGAGTTGCACGCAGGATTGTGATGATCTCCTTATCGGTCGGGAGCGGGATCGGACCCGAAACCTGAGAACCACTTCTCTTTGCTGCCTCTACGATCTTAGCTGCTGCTGCATCTACAGTTGCATGCTCATAGCCCTTGATCTTGATTCTGATTTTTTCGTTGACTGCCATTCTTTTCGCCTCCTTTGTACTATTGGGGGCTGGAGAATCGCTTCTCCATCAGGAACTTTCCACGCCGCCGGGTGTTCCCGGCATCTGTTTATAAAAAAACTCGAAAACCAAAGATGTTTCCGAGCCAGCATAAACAGCAGTACAGCACGAACCGGCATAGCTGTCGCCATGCGGAACTAGTGTGTACACAGACTGTGTCGTTATCCTGATTCGCCCGGTTTGAAATCGGACATACTCCACGAAAATTCCCCGACATACCGCCAGCAACCTTTCGCTTCATCGCATATCTATTGCAATCACGCTTGTATATTATAGCATGTCTGCAAAAGAATTGCAAGCCCCTGCGGACATTTTCTTCCGATTATTTTGTAAACTTTTCGTGAATCCGGAAAAAGTGGCTGTCCGAGCCGAAACTGCCGGCAAAATCACAGGCGGCTGCCCATGTCAGGCATTATAAATAGTATGCCAGTTTTCTGCTCCGGCAGTTGTTTCCCAGAAACAACTCTAACTCTTACTCTTACTCTATCTCTTACTCTACGTCACATTGTGCACCGCACGTGTCACAATGTGCATCATACGGTGCACAGGGCGTGATTACCCTTGTAGTGCAGGGCTTTTCTGACACAGGCGGGACGATGTGGGCATCGTCCCCTACGGACAGCACGGAAAACCTCATAGATTTCCATCAACAAAAATCCCCCGGAGGGGTGAACAGGCGGCTTGTCCGCCGTAACATTACCCTTTTCACAGTTGAGATTGGGGGGGTAAGGTCAGCGGCGGCTTGCTATCCTTGAGCAAGTCTGCCGTCGCCATTTCCGCTGGGCGACGGGCTGACCCGCCGCTTTCTTTACTGAAAAGAAAAAAAAGAGTTCGCATTTCACCTGTACTGTAAGATTCAAGCATCACCCGAAGATTACACAGAGAATCTTCCACTGATGTAAAATCT
The DNA here is from genome assembly GCF_003438725.1 of Ruminococcus sp. OM06-36AC. Lineage (NCBI taxonomy): Bacteria > Bacillati > Bacillota > Clostridia > Eubacteriales > Oscillospiraceae > Ruminococcus > Ruminococcus sp. OM06-36AC. The sequence goes on along the minus strand of NZ_QSTT01000002.1, from coordinate 84,277 downwards.
TTTGTTTAACGTTGAGAGTTACGTAGGAACCCCTCCACCGCCTAACGGCGGTCCCCCTCCCCTTTCAGGGGAGGCTTTATTTCCACCAACAAAAATCCCCCGGAGTGGCGAACAGGCGGCTTGTCCGCCGTAACATTACCCTTTTCACAGTTAAGATTGGGGGGTAAGGTCAGCGGCGACTCGCCGCCGCTGACCGAATTCCAAATAAAGCTTCTCCGTTCCGGCAGGTCTGTTCCAGAATCGTCTGGGTGTCCGTGCCGCGTACCAGTGCGGCAGCTTCGGCAGTGTAGGGGATCATGCGGCTGTCGCAGCGTTTCCCCCGAAAAGGCACCGGTGCCATGTAGGGACAGTCCGTTTCCAGCACCAGCTTATCCTCCGGCACTTCCGCCAGAGCCTTCAACGCCTTTTTCGCATTCTTGAACGTCAGCACGCCGGTGAACCCGATATACATGCCCAGCTTCAGCACTTCCCGTGCAGTTTCCGCACTGCCGGAGAAGCAGTGCACCACGCCGCGGGGACGAAACTCCTGCAAGATCCGCAGATAGTCCTCGGTGCAGTCCCGTGCGTGAATAATGACCGGCAAGTCCAGCTGCTTGGCAAGATCCAGCTGTTCCCGCAGCAGCACACTCTGGCTCCCGCGGTCGTAACCCTCATAGTGATAGTCCAGCCCGATCTCCCCGATCGCAACAACTTTCGGGTGCTTCGCCAGCTGCTCCAGCTGTGCCAGATAATCGGCGGGCTGCTGTCCGGCAGTTTCGGGGTGAATGCCCACTGCCGCGTAGATGTAATCGTAGCGGTCGGCAAGGGCAATGCCGGCGGTGCTGTCCTCCAGCGTGGTGCCGGCAAGGACAGCGTGGACAATGCCGGCTTCAGGCAGTGCCGACAGGACTTCGTGCCGGTCTGCATCAAATGCACTGTCGGTGTAGTGGCTGTGGGTGTCAAAAATCTGGGTAAACATGGCAGTTTCCTTTCTGTAAAGGCAATACCGCACAAAGATTGTGCGACAGATGCGTCGTCAAATTTTTCGTCAGATGAAACAAAAAGCGGAGTGAATACTGGATGTATTCACGAGCATTTTTGTGAAATATGAGAGTCTGTTTCGTATCTGACGTATGCAGATTGCGTCGTCAGATTTTTTGAGAGATGAAGGGAAAAACGGAGAAAATCCTTTGTGGATTTTCGAGTATTTTCCCGAAATATCTCGGAAAATATGCACGCAAGATGCGTGCGGGAAGATACGAAACAGGCTCTGACGGGAAATTTGCAAGCAGATGGCGTGCAAAGTCACCAGACGCTCTTTGTGCGGTATTGCCTAAAGTGTTTGTCCGATTGTGGGGTTTGTCGAAAAACCGCCCTGCCGGACAAACGAAATCTATTCATATCTAAGACTTGCAATTTTCCCCGTTTCGTGCTATACTAAAGGGTATGCCGGCATTGCCGCGACCGGTTTCGGCATCGGCACCCGGCATAGAAAATGCAACCTAATCATACCATATTTGATAGAAAATTGCAAGCAGGACAATGGAAAAATCGGCGAGTAGAAATAAGCCTCCCCTGAAAGGGGAGGGGGACCAGCGGTAGCTGGTGGAGGGGTTTTTCGGGGAATCTTTTTGGTTTTACAGGAAAATCTTTTAATCAGTTTGTAACTGCTAGTTCTGCTCAAACAGCTGCTTTTACACGCCCTGCCTGCACCCCCGCCTGCCGTATCACTGCGGCGGAGCCGTATCCGGAAAAGGAACGTGATGGATCATGGAACAAGAACAGCAGAAACGCTATCGTGCGTGGGCAGAGATCGACCTGAACGCACTGACGCATAATGTACAGACCGTGCAGAACCGTCTGCCGGCACAGACGCAGTTTATGGCGGTAGTCAAGGCGAACGCCTATGGACACGGCGACGCTGCGATCTGCCAGAAGCTCTGGGAACTGGGAGTCCGCTGGTTTGCGGTTTCCAATCTGGAAGAAGCCCTTTCTGTCCGGCAGCTTTGCCCCTATGGAGAGATCTTCATTCTGGGCTATACGCCGCCGGAGTTTGCACCGGAACTGGCACGGAACAACATCATTCAGGGCGTGCTGTCGCTGGAATATGCCCGACAGCTGCAAAGTTTCGCCCACCAGCCGGTTCGCTGCCACATCAAGCTGGACACCGGCATGGGACGCATCGGCTTCCGGAGCAATACGCCGGAGGACTGTGCCAAGGCTCTGCTGCCCCTGTTCGAACTGGATAAGTTGTCCATTGAGGGCATCTACACCCACTTTGCCGTGGCAGACTCGGTAGATGCAGATGACATGGCGTATACGCAGGCACAGGAGGACTTTATCGTTGCCGTATATGACCGGCTGGCGGAACTGGGACACACCCTGAAGCATCTCCACTTCATGAACAGTGCAGCCACCGTGACACGCCCCAACCCCAGAGCCACGCTGGCACGGGTGGGCATCATCATGTACGGACTGGAACCCAACTACCCCGTGCATGTGCCTATGGAATTGCAGCCGGTAATGTCCCTGCGGAGCGTGGTTTCCCACGTGAAGCAGGTCGATGCCGGCACGTGTATCAGCTACGGCAGAACCTACACTGCCGACAAGCCCCGTACCATTGCCACAGTGACCATTGGCTACGCCGACGGCTACGCACGGCTGCTGTCCAATCAGGCGGACGCACTGCTCCACGGCAGACGCTGCCCCATCGTGGGACGGGTCTGCATGGATCAGCTGATGCTGGACGTGACCGACGTGCCGGAAGAAGTCAAGCCGGGGGACGTTGTCACCATGTTCGGCACGGACGGCGAAGAAACCATTACCGCCGACGAACTGGCAGCCCTGTACGGAACGATCGGATACGAGATCGTCTGCGGCATTTCCAAACGTGTGCCCCGTGATGTGATCGGAGCATAATTTCCCTGTAATAGCCTCCCCTGAAAGGGGAGGGGAACCGCCGCTAGGCGGTGGAGGGGTTCACTGAAATCTTTTTCAGGCAAACTACGTTCCCCGCCGCACGGAAAATTTTCCATTGCAATCCCCGAAAAAATCAGGTACAATCATTTTATATAAAAGCTAAAATCCAGAAGTTGAAATCTCTGTCCCGCGGGAATGCCTGCCGGACAAATCGTGAAAGCCGACGCAGATGCGTCACAGGAAAGGAGCAGCTATCCATGCTTGAAACACAAAAGATCCCGTATGCACTGGGCATTGACGTGGGTTCTACAACGGTCAAGACGGTTCTGCTGACGGAGATGGGCGAAGTGCTGTCTTCCAGCTATGAACGCCATTTCTCCAAGGTCAGAGAAACCGTATGCACCAAGCTGGCATCACTGGCACAGGAATATCCGGACGTCCAGCTCCGTGTCAGCATCACCGGTTCTGCCGGTCTGGGTCTGGCACAGGCGGCGGGGCTGCCCTTTGTACAGGAAGTGCACGCGGCGTTTCTGGCAGTGAAGCGGCGGTATCCCGAAGCCGATGTGGTGATCGAACTGGGCGGCGAAGATGCCAAGATCATCTTCCTCACCGGCGGCGTGGAGCAGCGTATGAACGGCAGCTGTGCCGGCGGTACCGGTGCCTTTATCGACCAGATGGCGACTCTGCTGGACGTAAGCGTGGATCAGCTGGACAAAATGGCACAGGCAGCCGAAAAGGTGTATCCCATTGCTTCCCGCTGCGGCGTGTTCGCCAAGTCCGACATTCAGCCCCTGCTGAATCAGGGAGCACGGCGGGAGGACATCGCTGCCAGCATCTTTCAGGCAGTGGTAGACCAGACGGTTTCCGGTCTGGCACAGGGCAGACGCATTGCCGGAAACGTGCTGTTTCTGGGCGGCCCGCTGTCGTTCCTGCAAGGGCTGCGGAACGCCTTTACCAGAACGCTGGAACTGGACGAAGAACACGCCCTGTTCCCCGAAGACGGCAGAACCTTTGTGGCATACGGCAGTGCCGTGTCTGCATCTTCCCTGACGGATACATACACCTTGACAGAACTGGAAGAACTGCTCCGGAACGCCAAGACTCAGACGGCTCTGGTGGCAGACAAGCCGCTGTTCAGCTATCCGGAGGAATACCAGCGGTTTCAGGAACGCCACGCCGCCCATGATGTGGCACGGGGCGACTACCGCACCTATGCCGGCAAGGCGTATCTGGGCATCGATGCCGGCTCCACCACCACCAAGATCGTGCTGCTGTCGGAAGACCACAAGCTGCTGTACGAGTTCTACGCTTCCAATAAGGGGCAGCCGCTGGACTGCATTCAGCGGGAGCTGTCCGCCCTGTACGCCGACCTGAGTCCGGACTGTCAGATCTGCGGCAGTGCCATCACCGGCTATGGAGAAGACCTGATCCGTGCCGGACTGGGCGTGGACTTCGGCATTGTCGAAACGGTGGCACACTTCAAGGCGGCTTCGTTCTTCTGTCCGGAGGTGGATTTCATCATCGACATCGGCGGACAGGACATCAAGTGCTTCCAGATCAAGAACCACAGCATCGACAGCATCATGCTGAATGAGGCATGTTCCTCCGGCTGCGGCTCGTTTATTCAGGCGTTTGCCGTGGCACTGGGCTATGACATTGCCGAGTTCTCCAAGCTGGGACTATTCGCAGAACACCCCGTTGATCTGGGCTCCCGCTGTACCGTGTTCATGAACAGCAGCGTCAAGCAGGCACAGAAGGACGGTGCGACGGTAGAGGATATTTCCGCCGGTCTGTCCGGCTCCATTGTCAAGAACGCGATCTATAAGGTCATTCGTGCCCGCAATCCGGAGGAACTGGGACAGCATATCGTGGTGCAGGGCGGCACCTTCCTCAATGATGCCGTGCTCCGCTGCTTCGAACGGGAGATCGGTCACGATGTCATTCGTCCGGCAATTTCCGGTCTGATGGGGGCATTCGGTGCGGCTCTGTACGCTCAGGAAAAGAGCACCGGCACCAGCACACTGCTGAATCCGCAGCAGTTACAGGAGTTCTCCTATACCGCAAAGGCAGCCACCTGTAAGGGCTGTACCGCACACTGTGCGTTGAGTGTGATCCGGTTCAATAACGGCGGCAGATTTATTTCCGGAAACCGCTGTGAAAAGGGTGCCGGCAAAAAGGAGAGCGAACAGCTGCCGAATCTGTACGAGTGGAAGTACCGGAAAATCCTCTCGCTGGAGCAGGAAAATCAGCCCGCAGAGCCGAAAGCCACGGTGGGACTGCCGCTGGCACTGCACTACTACGACCAGATGCCCCTGTGGCACACGTTCTTCACAGAACTGGGCTTCGCGGTGAAGTTCTCCGAGGAGAGCACCCGCGGCACCTACTACAAGGGACAGAGCACCATTCCGTCAGATACGGTCTGCTATCCGGCGAAGCTGACACACGGACACATTGAGAGCCTGCTGGAAAAAGGCGTGGACTTCATCTTCTACCCCTGCATGAGTTACAACATCGACGAGGGCGATTCCGACAACCACTTCAATTGTCCGGTGGTGGCGTATTATCCGGAACTGCTCATGGCGAACTGCGAAAAGCTGAACCACAACAATTTCCTGTACCCGTTCCTCGACCTGAACCGCCGCGGACATGTGGTCAAGACGCTGTCCACCATATTCAGCCGCTATGCCACGAAAAAGCAGGTGGAAACGGCACTGGAACACGGCTTTGCAGCACTGGAACAGTACCGGAAAGACATCACCGCCGAGGGCGAGGAGATCGTCCGGCAGGCACGGGAAGCCGGCAGGCAGATCATCGTGCTGGCAGGCAGACCGTACCACATCGATCCGGAGATCAACCACGGCATTCACAAGCTGATCGGCAGTCTGGGGCTGGCGGTCATCACCGAGGACAGCGTGGCACATCTGGCACAGACACCGGAATTGCAGGCACTGAACCAGTGGACGTATCACTCCAGAATGTACCGTGCCGCCAAGTATGTCACCACACAGCCGGATATGCAGCTGGTACAGCTGGTATCCTTTGGCTGCGGTATCGATGCCATTACCACAGATGAAGTGCGGCGGATTCTGGAAACCGGCGGCAAGCTGTACACCCAGCTGAAGATCGATGAGATCAGCAATCTGGGAGCCATCAAGATCCGCCTGCGGAGCCTGATCGCCGCAATGGAACAGACACAGGAACAGAAGCAGACAGAGCCGGAAACGGCGTGAGATCTTTTCCTCAGACACCCACCGCAACCCGAGCATTCCAAGGAGGTAACCATACATATGGCATACGCAAAGTTTACACCGGAAATGAAAAAGACCTATACCATTCTTGCACCCAATATGCTCCCCATTCACTTCCACCTGCTCATCCGCATTCTGGAACAGTTCGGGTATCATGTAGTGCTGCTGGAATCCACCTCCCGCACCGTGGTGGAGGAAGGTCTGAAAAACGTCCACAACGACACCTGTTACCCTGCCCTGCTGGTCGTGGGACAGTTCATGGAAGCCCTGAAAAGCGGCAAGTATGATGTCGATCACACCGCCCTGCTGATTACCCAGACCGGCGGCGGCTGCCGTGCGTCCAACTATATCCACCTGCTGCGGAAGTGCATGGCGGAACAGTTCCCGCAGGTGCCGGTGCTCTCCCTGAACTTTGCCGGACTGGAAAAGGACTGTAGTCTGGAACTGACACCGGCACTGTGCCTCAAAATGGTCTACGCTGTCCTCTATGCGGATCTGCTGATGACCCTGTACAACCAGTGTCGCCCCTATGAACTGAACGAGGGCGAGTCCCAGCAGGTGCTGGACGCATGGCAGGAGAAGCTGCCCAAGCTGTTCGAGAGCAACAAGTTCCTCTCTGCGGAAAAGATCTACACCCAGATTCTCAAGGACTTCGCGGCGATCCCCCGCAGCAAAAAGCCCAAGATCAGGGTGGGCATCATCGGCGAAATTTACGTCAAGTATTCGCCGCTGGCAAACAATCATCTGGAGGACTTCCTCATTTCCGAGGGCTGCGAGCCGGTGGTTCCCACCCTGCTGGAATTTATCCTCTACTGTGCCGCCAACAGCGAAACCAACAGCCACCTGTACGACTACAAGAACTTCAAGACGCTGGCGTTCGGGCTGGGGTATAAGTTCCTCCACAGCAAGCAGGTGCAGATGATCAAGGCGATCCAGAAGCAGGGCGAATTCACCCCGCCCCACGACTTTGAAGACCTCCGCCGTGCTGCGGATAAGTATATCAGTCAGGGCGTTTCCATGGGCGAGGGCTGGATGATTACGGCAGAAATGGCAGTGCTGGCGGAAACCGGCACGGAGAACATCATCTGCACCCAGCCCTTCGGCTGTCTGCCCAACCATATCGTGGCAAAGGGCATGGCGAGAACCATTAAGAACGCCTATCCCAACGCCAACATTGTGGCGATCGACTACGACCCCGGTGCGACACGCGTCAATCAGGAGAACCGCATCAAGCTGATGCTGGCGAACGCCAAAATGGAGCAGGAGAATCAGGTGTAATGGTGCGTTCCATTTGTTTTACCGGTCACCGGCATATTGTCAGGACAGAGCTGCCGGCACTGCTGAAAGAGCTGCGACGGGTGCTGGAAACTGCCATTCCGCAGGGCTTTGTGGACTTTTACGCCGGCGGTGCACTGGGGTGGGATACCTATTGTGCACAGACGGTGCTGGATCTGCGGGAGGAGTATCCCTGTATTGCCCTGCATCTGGTGCTGCCCTGTTCCCGCGGGGAGCAGACGGCACGCTGGACAGAGGCACAAAAGGCAGCCTATGACTGCATTTTTCGGGAAGCGGATTCCTGCGAATTCGTGTCGGAGGAATACACGAAAAGCTGCATGCGGCTGCGGAACCAGCGGCTGGTGGAACTGGCGGACTGCTGTATCTGCTATTGCAGCGACCCCGCCGGCAGAAGCGGCACGGCTCAGACTGTGCGTATGGCAAAACAAAAAGGCATACCGGTCATCAATCTGGTGAAATAGAATAAAAAAGCCGTACCTTTTCGGGTACGGCTTTTGTTGTTGTGGAATGAGAGTGGTGAAGGGGTTCTGTGAAATCTTTTACTTCTGTTTCAGGTTTCACAGAAGAATCCCTCAGTCAGCCTGCGGCTGCCAGCTCAGCACAAGGCACGCCCTTCGGGTGCCTTTTCAAGGGAGCCTAGATACAAATGAGCCTCCCCTGAAAGGGGAGGGGGACCAGCGGAGCTGGTGGAGGGGTTCTGTGGAATCTTTTACTTCTGTTTCAGGTTTCACAGAAGAAATCCCTTCGTCTGCCCTTCGGGTGCCTTTTCAAGGGAGGCTATTGTGTAGAAACCCCTCCACCGCCTAACGGCGGTCCCCCTCCCCTTTCAGGGGAGGCTTTTTTGCCTTGTGAATTTTCGTCAACAAAACTCCCCCGGCGGGGCAAACAGGCGGCTGCCGCCGCCGTAACATTACCCTTTTCACTCTTGAGATTGGGGCATAGGGTCAGCGGCGACCCGCCGCTTTCTTTACTGAAAAGAAAAAAGAAGCAAAAAAAGAAAAGAGTTCGCGTTTCACTTGTACTACAAGGTCAAATATCACACGAAGATTACACGAAAGATTGAGAACACGTGCAATATATTCCCACAGATTCTCACCAACAAAACTCCCCCGGCGGGGCATACAGGCGGCTGCCGCCGCCGTAACACTACCCTTTTTACAGTTGAAATTGGGGCGTAGGGTCAGCGGCGACTCGCCGCACTCGCCGCACTAATAATACAACGCCTATTGCCAACAGCACGATGCCCGCCACCAGCACTGCCGTGGTGAGGGCAGTCATCGTGCCGGTGACTACTGCGTAAACAGCCGCCTCTTTCAGCACGAACCGGTGAATCACGCCTGTGCCGAAAACTACACCGGCTCCGACAGTCAGCAGTGCCCCTGCTCCGAAGCAGCCCGTGCCGATCCAGTAGCTGTTCCGCAGCAGCACCAGCAGCAGTACCGTCAGCACGCCGCAAACGCCTGCACCCGCAAAAGTCAGCGTCCGCAGCTTTTCCAGCTTGGACAGATAGCCGGCCTTCTGGAGCGTGTCCTTCCGCAGCAGGTCTGTGGCATCAGAGATGATCTTTTCCCCGTTGTCAATGGTTTCCTGCAACTTCTCGTTGTAGGTGTCGTCCTTGACGTAGTGGTTTTCTTCTGCGTATTTCTCAAAGTAATCCGTGATGCTGCTCTCCAGTGCCGAAAAATCAAGGAGATCACTGTCCGCCCCGTAGAGAGCCGTCAGCTTCTGCTCCATGCACTGCTCCAGCCAGTCCACAGAGATCGCGTCCATGTAGACATTCGCAGGAACGGCAGTGGTGTTGTAGTCGGTGGTGAAGCGGGTCTGTAAACTGTCGTAGACCTTTTGCCCGGCGTTTTGCTTGTGCATCTGGGCAATCAGCTGGGACGGACTGTGCAGGACGGAAATGCCCACGGCACAGCCGACTGTTCCCAGCAGGGAAAATACCAGCAGGATCGATAGGATCAGCCGCAGTACCAGCTTGCCCATGCCGCCGGAAGTGGTTTCAGTTTTCATTGGGTACCTCCTTTTCCGGCTTCGGTGTCGGTGTAGAATGCTTTATCCGTCAGCTTGCAGATCACGCCCACCCGTTTCGAGGACGAGCCGAGAAGCTGCATCTCACAGGTGTACAGTGTCAGACGGTCGTCGTCTGTCTGCTTCAGATAGGACTTGCTGGTGGATTCAAACTGGATCTGCTCCGTGACTTCATAGGTGAATTTGCCGTAGGTGGTGTAGGCGGTCACTGTGTCGCCCACTTGCAGCTGGGACAGGTCGTGGAAAAAGGTGTTCACGTGTCCGCTGATGACGGAGTTTCCCGACGCTCCCAGCAGAGCCGAAGCGGTGGTCAGACACGCTCCCTGCTCCAGCAATTCCGAGCCGCCGCCGTAGTAGACGGGAACGTACAGCCCGATGGATTTTGCTTCCAGCACAGCACACTGGCTGCCGTAAGCCACTGCGACAGGCGTACCCTCAGAATTCGTCTTGCCGGTGTAGCCGGTGTCAATGTCCGTCTGGACAATGTTCAGCCCGTTGGTGCCCTCTCCGGCGGCAGAGGTACTGCCTGCCATGAAAGCCACTTTGAGATAGGTTTTTGCCTGTTCATAGGGGCGGATACTGCACAGCAGCACAATACCGGCACAGAGCACTGTCACCAGAACCGGCAGCAGAAGCTGTGCCCATACAGGCAGAGAAATGGTGGAATCCGTTTTCTTTTTCATAGCGTTCCTCCTGCCTGTCCGGCAGTGCGGCGGCTGCGGAGCAGTAAGGCTCCCAGTCCGGCAGATGCCAGCAGAATCGCACCGCCGCCGATCAGTACCGGCACGGTGTAGGGAATTCCGGTAGCTTCCACGGTGTTTCCGTAGGTGGAAACGCCTACCAGGTTGCCGTTTTCGTCGTGAATGCTGACAGAAATGGCATCATCGGAAACGCTGTCCACAGAGAAGTTTACACCGAACGCCTTTCCCACGTCTGTCATGGCGGAGATCACGTCCAGCTGATCGCTGGTTTTCATCTGCTTGAGAAAGCTGTTTCGCTCCTCGTTGCTCATGTTCTGTACAAAGTCGTTCCGCTGGTCGGCAGGCAGGCTGTTGATGTACTCCACCTTTTCATTCAGCGTCATGTTCAGGAAATCTTTCTTGGCAGGGGCAGTGGTCTGTGCGGTTTCGCCGGCAGCCGCTGCGGCAGTTGCTGCCGTGGTTTCCGTGGTGCGGTTTTCTTCCGGAGCAGCCGTTGTGGTGCCCTTATTGATCTCCTCGTTGATCTTGTCATCTCGCTCTTTTGCCCAGTTGTCCAGTGCGGCGATCGCCTGATCGCACTGTTCAGAGGTGTACTCTCTGCCGCTGTACTGGGCGATACATGCCTGAATGTCCGACTCCGGCAGCCCTACAGCATAGGCGTGGGCGATCACATCACCCACAGAGGTTGCCGAAGCCGTCAGCGTTCCTGCACCGCAGCCCAGCACCAGAGCCAGTCCGCAGGCCAGTCCGGCAAGTTTTTTCGTAGTCTGTTTCATATGCTTGTCCTTTCTTGAAAATGGGGGGATTGTCTTTTGGCAATACCGCACAAAGATTGTGCGACAGATGCGTCGTCAAATTTTTCGTCAGATGAAACAAAAAGCGGAGTGAATACTTGCTGTATTCACGAGCATTTTTGTGAAATATGACGAGAAATTTGCAAGCAGATGGCGTGCAAAGTCGCCAGACGCTCTTTGTGCGGTATTGCCTTTTGATTCTTATTATACAGGAAAACCGCGGAGAAATCAATAGGGAATATTATGGCGGCACCGCATCAGTCTGCCTGACGGCGAGGATTTGCCTTATGGAAACACTGCATAAAGCCCGCCTGACGGCTTTGCACGCAATCTGCTTGCAGATTTTCCATCATATTGCCCAGAAATCCCTTGCCATACATCAAGTATGCCTGCGGAATTTCTAGGCAATCTGCCGAAAAATCTGACTACGCATCTTACGCACAAGCTTTATGCAGTGTTTCCTTACAAATCCAAGAATCCCCTTGCAATTCCGCAAAAAATATGCTATACTGAAAACAGACTGACGGTGCGTCTGCACCGGAAACAACCACAGGAGGATACTATGGCAAAAAAGAATCAGAAAATGGTGGAAGAGATCACGGCAATGGACGTGGATTTTGCACAGTGGTACACCGACATCTGCAAAAAGGCAGAACTCGTATCTTATACCAGCGTAAAGGGCTGTATGGTCATTCGTCCCTACGGCTATGCGATCTGGGAGAATATACAGCGGATTCTGGACGGCATGTTCAAGGCGACCGGTCACGTGAATGTCAACATGCCCATGTTCATTCCGGAGAGCCTGCTGGAAAAGGAAAAGGATCATGTAGAGGGCTTCGCTCCGGAAGTGGCATGGGTCACCTACGGCGGCAGCGAAAAGCTGGAGGAACGGCTCTGCGTCCGTCCGACTTCGGAAACCCTGTTCTGCGATCACTATAAGGACATCGTGCACAGCTACCGCGACCTGCCGAAGCTGTACAACCAGTGGGTCAGCGTGGTACGCTGGGAAAAGACTACCCGTCCGTTCCTGCGTTCCCGTGAGTTCCTGTGGCAGGAAGGCCACACCATTCACGCCACCGCAGAGGAGGCAATTGAAGAAACCGAGCGTATGCTGAACGTATACACCGACTTCTGCGAAAAGTGTCTGGCAATGCCGGTAGTCAAGGGCAGGAAAACCGAAAGCGACAAGTTCGCCGGTGCAGTTTCTACCTATGCGATCGAGGCTCTGATGCACGACGGCAAGGCATTGCAGGCAGGTACTTCCCACTATTTCGGGGACGGCTTCGCCAAGGCATTCGGCATTCAGTTCGCCGGCAAGGACAACAAGCTGGCATATCCGCACCAGACCAGCTGGGGCGTGACCACCCGTCTGATCGGTGCGATCATCATGACACACGGCGATGACAGCGGTCTGGTACTGCCGCCGGCTGTGGCTCCGGTACAGGCAGTTATCGTGCCCATTGCCCAGCACAAGGAAGGCGTTCTGGACAAGGCGGCAGAACTGTACAAGGCTCTGGCTGCCAAGGGAATCCGCGTAAAGCTGGACGATTCCGACAACTCTCCGGGCTGGAAGTTTGCCCAGTACGAGATGAAGGGCATTCCGGTACGGATCGAGATCGGCCCCAAGGACATCGAAGCCGGACAGTGTGTCGTTGCCACCCGCTTCAACGGCGAGAAGCAGACGGTCGCTCTGGACGAGAACTATGAGGCTCTGTGCGACACCGTCAGCGACCTGCTGGAGAACGTAGTGCCGCAGGGCATGTTCCGGAAGGCACTGGAAAACCGGACAAACAAGACCTATGTCTGCCAGACCATGGACGAGATCACCAAGGCTCTGGAAGAAAAGGGCGACGGTTTTATAGAAGCAATGTGGTGCGGTGACGAAGCCTGCGAGGACAAGGTCAAGGAAGTTACCGGCGTAGGTTCCCGCTGCATTCCGCTGGAGCAGAAGCACATCTCGGACAAGTGTGTCTGCTGCGGCAAGCCAGCAAAGCACATGGTGCTGTGGGGCAAGGCTTATTGATCCTGCGAAAGCATTTACAAGAAACATAAGGCAATACCACACAATCTTTGTGCGGTATTGCCCAAAAAACATAACAGCAACAGCCGTTCGGATTCCGGACGGCTGTTTTTTGCGGCGGTCAGCCTGTTGCCTGACGGCTTTACATGCAATCTGCGTATAAAGGAAACACTGAATAAAACCCGCCTGACGGCTTTTCACGAAATCTGCGTGCAGATTTTCACTTGACAAAACCATGAAAATTGTTTATAATACAAATATCGAAAGCCTGCGAAAAATATGAATTTCTGCAAAGACAAACAAAGGAGCATTATGCATCATGCGAGTAAAAGATGCCGTTGCCGCCTGCCTGACCGAAGCAAGCGGACAATATCTCTCCGGTGAAACGCTGGCACAAAAGCTGGGCGTGAGCCGAAACGCTGTCTGGAAAGCCGTCCGCCTGTTGCAGGACGAGGGTTTTCCCATTGAAGCCAAGAAAAAGACCGGCTACCGGCTGGCACAGGGCGTGGATCTGCTGACAGAAGAATCCGTCCGCCCGTATCTGCACAGCCGGATTCTGGGACACCCTTTATACGTCTATTCGGAACTGGGCTCCACCAACAACACCTGCAAAACGCTGGTGCGGGATCATGCCAGACACGGCACGGTGGTGGCGGCAAACTGCCAGACTGCCGGAAAAGGCAGACAAGGACGCACTTTTGTATCCCCTGCCGGTTCGGGGCTGTATTTTTCCATGATCCTGTCCGAGGCGGTTTCCCTACAGGACGCACCGCTGCTGACTGCCTGTGCTGCTGTCGCCGCCGCCAGAGCCATTGACGCTTTATACGGCACGCAAATGCAGATCAAGTGGGTGAACGATCTCTATCTGGACGGAAAGAAATGCTGCGGCATTCTCACCGAGGGCGGTGTCAGTCTGGAATCCGGCAAGCTGGAACATGCCATTATCGGCATCGGCATCAACGTCCGGAACACCAGCATTGCCATGCCGGAGGAACTGCGGCACACGGTCACTTCGCTGGAAGAAGCCCGTCCGGACATTCACGTCTGCCGTGCCCAGCTGCTGGCAACTGTGCTCTATGAAATGGAGCAGGTACTGCGGGAACTGCCCCAGCGGCGGTTTCTGGCGGAATACCGCAGCCGCTCCTGCCTCATCGGAAAGACCGTGGAACTGACAAAAGATGACGGTACTGTCAAAAAAGTGGCTGTACTGGAAATTGCCGACGACTGCGGTCTGGTCGTGCGGGACAGCTTCGGCAACGTGGAAACCCTCCACGCCGGAGAAGTGCACATCGGTGCAAAGGGATTACAGAGATAATCGGAGCATACATTCATACATTTGCTCTAAAAAATATACAGAAGGATTTACAACATGCAGTATCAAATTCAGGGACAGCCCTATCCGGTGGTCGTTCTGACCGTAGAGCCGGAGGAAACCGTTTTATGCCAGAAAGGGGCTATGGCATGGATGACCCCCAACATGGAGATGCAGACCAAGGGTGGCGGACTGGGCAAGATGTTCAGCCGTGCGTTCACCGGTGAATCCATGTTCCAGAACCACTACACCGCCAAGGGCGGACAGGGCATGATCGCCTTTGCTTCCGCAGTGCCGGGAGAGATCATGCCGGTGCAGATCTCGCCGGAGCGTTCCATTGTGGCACAGAAGTCTGCCTTTCTGGCTTCGGAAGCCGGTGTTCACTTCGAGCTGTTCTTCCAGAAAAAGCTGGCAGGCGGCTTCTTCGGCGGCGAGGGCTTCATCATGCAGAAATTCTCCGGAAACGGCATGCTGTTTCTGGAAGTAGACGGCAGCATGGTCGCATATGACCTGGCTCCGGGGCAGTCCATGATGGTGGACACCGGCAATCTGGCTGCCATGGAAGCAACCTGCACGATTGACGTGGAAATGGTCAAAGGCGTAGGCAACATGCTGCTCGGCGGCGAGGGACTGTTCAACACCAAGGTCACCGGTCCGGGACGCATCTGGCTCCAGACCTTGCCGCTGTCCGGTATGGCAGGGGCATTGGCAAAGGTGATGCCGTCCAGCAAGTAAGCCATTGCATTATTTCAAACAACACCGCACAAAGCTGTTCGTCAGACTTTGTGCGGTGTTGTTTTTTTGTATGCTATTTCGAGAGCAATATTCTCCCGTTGCGGCGGCGAGTCGCCGCTGACCTTACGCCCCAATTTCAACTGTAAAAAGGGTAATGTTACGGCGGACAAGCCGCCTGTTCGCCCCGCCGGGGGAGTTTTGTTGGTGGAAATTCAAAAGTCAAAAAAGCCTCCCCTGAAAGGGGTGACTCCCCACGGGGTGGGGAGATGCCCGCAGGGCAGAGGGGACCGCTCAGTACGAGGGGGACCGCCGTTAGGCGGTGGAGGGGTTTCCACATAAATATAAAAGATTTTACATAAGTGGAAAATTCTCTGTATAATCTTCGTGTGATATTTGACCTTGTAGTACAAGTGGAACGCGAACTCTTTTCTTTTTTTGCTTCTTTTTTTCTTTTCAGTAAAGAAAAAAAGAAGCGTAACTCCTTGTGAAATCAGTTGTACATGAAAGATGATAAACAGATAAACTTGCAAACGCCATACAAAATAAAGTCACCCATCTGCACCAAAAAGCACCTGAATATCAACATTACCGATACAGGCAAAGACAACAACCGGCGTTGGCAAGCCCCAGGCGGACAGCGAGGGAAACGAGCGAATTCCGCCGGACGGTTTCGACACGGCTGCACTAGAAGTTACGCTTCACGAGTGAATCCCTCCACCGCCTAACGGCGATCCCCCTCCCTTTTCAAGGGAGGCTTATCACAGCGGACTTGCAAACGCCGTACAAAATAACATTGACCACCTGCACCAGAAAACACCTGAATATCAACATTACCGATACAGGCAAGGGCAACAACCGGCGTTGGCGAGCCACAGGCGGACAGCGAGGAACGAGCGAATTCCGCCGGACGGTTTCGACACGGCTGCACTAGAAGTTATGCTTCACGGGTGAACCCCTCCACCAGCTTCGCTGGTCCCCCTCGTACTGAGCGGTCCCCTCTGCCCTGCGGGCATCTCCCCACCCCGTGGGGAGTCACCCCTTTCAGGGGAGGCTTACTCTCAAAGCACTTGCAAAGTCTAAAAAGCAAGGAAACTGCGACGCTTTTCAGAAAGCAAGATTCTCACAATTGCAGTGGGATTCCGCTCAGTGGCGTTTCTGCACACGCCTGTTCTGCGGCTTCCAGTGATGCATATCCGTATGCTCTGACGGTTTCCGCCATGGTCATGCACGCCAGATTTTTTCCAGCCTGATACAGCGACACCACCCAGCGGCCATAGCCATAGAGCACCTCAAAAGGATACACCGAAAGTTCCCCGCGGAGATAGGTTTCGTAGGAAGTCTGTGCCGTGGAATCCTCCGCCGTATGAATCGCACGGGCACGGCTGCCCAGATGCGGATACTTTGCCGTGAATTCCTCCATCCACGGAATCTGAATGGCAATGACTGCCTCCCGCAGCTGCACAAATTCCGGCGACAGTTCCGGCAGCTGGTCGGCAAAGCCGGCGTACAGCTGAGGATCTGTGCTCTCCATCATGCGGGCGTACTTTTCCATAATGGGATTCCGCCCCGCCTGCACTGCCGCGGTAAACGCCGCCAGCCACTGTTCCAGCAGTTCCTCCTCCCACGGCAGATACTGGCTCCGCCGCATGATCGAAAAGGTTTCCCAGTCGTCCTGACAGGCTGCCCTGCCGCCGATGCCCTGCACTTTATCGAACGTGCGGAATTCCAGTTCCGCCAGCTGTTCCACCGTGGCACGGTGCTTTTCCAGAGCCGCCGCCTGTGCCGCCAGCGTCTTGGCAGTATCCGCCAAAAACGGAGCCTGTGCCGTGGTTTTTTCGGTTTTGTCCATTGCTGTGCACTCCTTTCCGATTGCCGCACAAATGCTCTCGATCTGTCCGCTGCCGTCCTGCTCCGGCGGCAAAAGCAGCAGGTTTCGCAGGGATTCCGCCAGTGCTCCGAAACCCTCCAGTTCCGCGGTGCTCCGCAGAAGCCACTTCTCATAGGGAGCGTACTGGTTCCGGAGCAGATGACACGCTTCCATGGCATTTTTGCAGAATTCTGTCAAATACAGCTGTGCCGTGGCGTAGTCGCCCCGCTGCCGCATGCGGGGATAGTTGTACTGTCCGCACTGTGCCATGCGTCCCAGTGCCTGTGCCAGCCGCCGCAGCCGCACTTCCTCCGGATAGCCCAGCAACAGCTTTCGCCGCACCGCCGTGAAGCTGCCGGAGTCGTCCCGAAAAACTGCCCCGCTGCACGCCGCAGCCAGCATACCGGATTCGATTTCCAGCCACTGGGCTTCTGTTTCCGGCACGCCGTCTGTTCCCAGCAGCCGCCGGAAAAAGGCACTCTGCCGGCACACGCCCACTCTGCCGTCTGCTTCCGGCATGGCAACACGGGACACGCCGCAGTAGCTTTTCGGCAAAACGGCATAAGCGTTCCGCAGCTGCTGCACTGTTTCTTCCGGCAGATCGTCCGGCACCCAGATGCAGAAACCGGCTCCGAAATCGTGGTCGCGGGACAGGGCATCATCATAGCCCAGACACTCCGAACCCTCCCCCGCAAGACCGATCGCCAGCCGCGGCAAGACCGCCCCGAAGTTCCGTTCCAGCATCGGTTTCCCGAAAGCAATATAGTACCGTTCACAGAGCCTCAATCCCCGCTCCTCCGGACGGCCGCCGCCCAATCGGGCATAAGTCTGCTTCAGATTTTCCGACACGATCTCGTAGAAATTGTTCCGCCCCATGTGCAGCTCGATCTCCGGCAGGGCTTTTTCGTAGGCATCGGCAGCCTTGACGTATTCCCCCAGCTGATAGTACGCATCCCCGAAGCCGGCATACACGGCACTGGCGTGAAAATCCGAGGGCGTTTTGCCGATCAGAATTTTTTCCGCCTGCTGCAAATAGCAAAGTGCTTCTGCCGTCCGGTGAAGCCGGAGCAGAGAAACCGCCAGATTTGCGGCAGAAATGCCGGTACGGGTGGGATCGGGGTCATGCTGTACCAGTTCCAGAGCCTGTTTCAGACAGGTGCAAGCCTGCTCCCACTGCTCTGTTTCCTGATAGAGGAGAGCCAGATTATTCCAAAGGCTTGCCACACGCCCGTCGTCCGGCGGCAGCAGGCGGACATAGAGGGACTGCACGGTTTCGTAGGCAGCAAAAGCGTCCTCATAGTTTCCGGCAGCCCGATAGGCATTGGCACAGTTAAGCAAGGTCGTGGCATAGGAAATGGTATCGGTTTCACCGGTCTGCTCGAACAGTGCCCGTGCCGCGGCAGCAGTTTCCAGAGCCGCAGGAAACTTCCCGCAGTCCCGATAGAAGCCGATCTGTTCGTTCCGCAGCAGCTTTTCGCTGTCAGTGTCTGCCTCCGCCTGTGCCTGTGCAACGGCTTGGGTGAGCAGGGTTTCTGCTTCGTCCAGCCGGCACTGGTGCAGCAGGTCGTCCAGACGGGAGAGAGTTTGCTGTATCTGCATAGAGTTACGCTTCTTCCGGCAGCGTAGTGAAGAAATGCTGTGCCAGATAGAATGTAGCACCGGTGGACAGTTCGGTGAAGCCGGTCTTTTCTGCCGGCATATCCAGATTCGGTGCATCGATCATTGCGGTCATCGGCTCCGGACAGAAGTAGTGCTTTTCGCCGCGGTCGTTCCACAGGATCCAGAAGTGATAGCCGTCGGAAACCTCATAGCCGACACCCTTGCCGCTGGCGGTGTCGGTCATCAGCACTCCGCGGAACGGCTTGCCCCGATAGGTCAGCTTGCCGGCGGTGTACATGTCGTTGTCCACGATCCGCTTTACCGGACAGGTGGTACCGTTCAGGTATGCCTTATCGTAGTCGTTCAGCGGCAGGATCTCTCCGGTAGGCAGGCAGCGTTCGTTCAGTGTCCACTTTTCCACTACCGGCACTTGCAGGCGAATGTCTTCTTCTCTGGCTCCGTCTACAAAGGGGGCAGAAATGGTGGTGTGGGTTGCTACAGAAACCGGCAGCTTCTTCGGGGACTGGTTGGTAATGGAGAACTTGTACTCCAGACCGTATTCACTCAACACGAAGAAAAAGTCCGCTGTGAACCGCAGGGGCATGTACTGGAAGAACGGATCCTCCTCGTTGTATACATAAGAAGTCCGCAGCCATGCACCTTCCTCATTGGCGGAATATGCCACAACGTTGTGCTCCCGCTTATGGAGAAAACCGTGGATATGGTTGTGGAACGGAGCCGCTTCGTTCACCGGCAGCTGATAGGTCGCATCAGAGGTTTTCAGCACGCCGTCTGCAAAACGGTTCGGCAGGTACAAGGTCGGCAGACCCCAGACTTCCGCAGACTGCCTGATGTCCTCCGGTGTGTTGTTCTCGTCCCAGCGGAAAAATTCCACGCCGTTGGCATCGTCGTGAAGCCGCAGCACGTTCGAACCGATTCCCGGTGCGATCAGTGCGGTATAGCCGCCGGCACAAAGCTGAATGCATTCCATACCCTTCCAGTTGATTTTTGTTGCTGTGTTCTTCATAATATGTTCCTTTCCGGAATTCCCGTTCACCGGAGAATTCCAGCGATATTTTGGGCATTCTGACGAACTGTGCAGTCCGTAACGCCTATATGTTTGTTATTATAGCATATTTTTCTCGTTTTGTCTATAGAAGCAGGGAAAAATATTGGGATTTTCCAAGCACTCGCTCTTGACAAATCTGCCGCAGTGTATCAAACAGCAATGCAAAACAAAAAGCACATTGCCCTCGGAACCGCTCCGTTGGCAATGTGCTTTTTCTGTTTCTAGCTATAATCTTATTTGTCCCCGTCAATATACTTCCAGCAGCCCTTGAGATAGACCAGACCGGAGATAATGGTGAGGGCGGTGGAGATCCAGATCAGTGCTCCCAGAATCCACGTTTTCACGAAGTCCGGCACTGCCAGACCGAAGTCATACGCCAGCGACAGGTACGCCATAACGCCTACAATGGTCACCATGGTGAATGCGGTCTTCAGCTTGCCCCAGATGCCTGCGGCAATGACAACGCCTTCCTCCGCAGCCAGCAGCCGCAGACCGGAAACCATGAATTCCCGTGCAATGATGATGACCAGCGGAATTGCCGACATGCGGAATTCTTTCAGTTCCACAAACACCGTCAGGGCGGTGATGACCAGCACCTTATCCGCCAGCGGGTCGAGGAACTTTCCGAAGTTGGTCACCAGCCCTCTGGCACGGGCAATCTTACCGTCCAGCATATCCGTCAGCGAAGCCGCCGCGAAAATGACCAGTGCCCACAGAAAATGCAGCGGGATCGCGTCCACATACATCATCACCAGAAAAAACGGAATCAGGATCACACGCAGCAGCGTCAGTTTATTCGGCAGGTTCATCGGTTACCTCCTCCGCCAACAGGTCGTAGTCCATAGTGTCGAAAACTTCTACCGTGATATACTGTCCCAGACGCAGACGGCTGCTGCTTTTGATGAACACCTTGCCGTCAATATCCGGTGCATCGGCAGCAGTTCTGCCGAAGTAACAGCCGGCGTACTTGTCATATCCCTCAACCACCGCAGTCATTCGCTTGCCCAGCTTTGCCGCATTCTTGGCAGCACTGACTTCCGCCTGCTGCTCCATGAGAATATCGGCACGGTGGGCACGGACATCTTCGTCCACCTGATCTTCAAATTCGGCAGCCTTGGTGCCCTCCTCCTCGGAGTAGGCGAAGCAGCCCAGATGATCGAACTGCATATCCTGCACGAAGTCGCCCAGCCGGTTGAACTGCTCCTTGGTTTCTCCGGGGAAGCCGGTGATAAGCGTGGTACGCAGGGTGATCTCCGGCACCCGTTCCCGAATGTGGGTGATGAGATTCCGCAGGGTTTCCTCGTTGCCGGGGCGGTGCATTCTCCGCAGGATCTCCTCATCGCAGTGCTGGATCGGCAGATCCAGATAGGGCACCATATGGGGCTCCTCTGCCAGCACGTCCAGCAGTTCCTCGGTGATGCGTTCCGGATAGCAGTACAGCACCCGCACCCAGCGGATCCCGTCAATGTGGCACAGTTCCCGCAGCAGTTCCGGCAGCCTGGACTTGCCGTACAGATCGGCACCGTATCGGGTGGTGTCCTGTGCAATGACGATCAGTTCCGTCACATGGTGCTCTGCCAGCCAGCGTGCCTCGTCCAGCACGTCCTCCATGGGTACGCTGCGGTACGGTCCGCGAATGGCAGGAATGGCACAATAGGTACAGTTGTTGGAACAGCCCTCGGCAATTTTCAGATATGCGAAAAAGGGCAGGGTGGTAATGATCCGGTCGCCCTTCATTTCGGCATCGCTCTTTTTGCCGAACTGCACGACACGCTCTCCAGCCAGCACGTGGTCGAGAATGTCCACGATGTCCCGATTGTTGCCGATGCCAATAACGGCATCTGCCTCGGTGAACAGTTCCGCCGCTTCTTCCTGATAGCGTTCTGTCAGGCAGCCGGTCAGAATGATCTTTTTCAGGGTGCCGTCCTTTTTCAGGGCACCCAGTTCCAGAATGGTTTCGATCGCTTCTTCTTTGGCGGACTGGATAAATCCGCAGGTGTTTACGATTGCAACGTCAGCTTCACCGGGTTCTGTCACAAGCTGATAGCCGTGGGCACGCAGCTTTGCCAGCATACGCTCCGAATCGACCAGATTCTTGGAACATCCCAGAGAAACCATGCCTACACGAATTGGCATATTTTTTCCTCCATATGATCGTTGTGATAGAATATTACAGCGGACAAGCCGCCTGTTCCCTCTCCGAGGGATTTTTCCTTTCAAACAGCCTCCCCTGAAAGGGGAAGCAAATTATCATTGCCCCGCAGCAGCCACAGTTTCCGTGGTGGTTTCCGTTTCCGGAGCCGGTGTGGTCTGCGGTTCCGGTACGTCCGGATCCGGCGGCAGCTTATAGTTGGGGTTGGCGGGGTGCATGTTGAAAACGATCATGCCGTTCTCCATTTCCACGCCCCGATAATACGTCAGCTCGCTAAGGGTCACCAGCTGATAGCCCTGCTGCACCAGCGACGGCACGATCTGTGCCACTGCCGCAGCCGTTTCCCCGTAGATGTCGTGCATCAACACCACATCACCGTCCTCGATGTTGTTCAGGGTTGCACTGACAGTACTGGCAGTGTTCCGCGTTTTCCAGTCCCTGGTGTCCACCGACCAGAACGCCAGCGGTTTCCCCACGTGGCGGCGAACGTCATCGTTGAAATCCCCGTAGGGCGGACGGAGAAAATAGGGATACCGTCCGATCGCCTGCAAGATGCGGTCATCTGCCTGCTGGATCTCCTGCTGAAACGTGTTCGCATCTGCCTTGACCAGATCGGCATGGTTTTCCGTATGGCTGCCGATCTCACAGCCCAGCCCCACGGCACGCTGCATCACAGCACTGGTTTCGTCGTTGATGTTCTGTCCCACCACGAAAAAGCTGGCGTGTGCCTGATAGGCTTCCAGCGTGTCCAGAATGCTGTTGGTATACTGCCCCGGACCGTCGTCAAAGGTCAGTGCCACCATAGGCTTTGAGGGGTCGATATTGGCGTTCTCATCGATAAACGGCTGGCAGAGTCCTGCCGCAGTAGTAGTCGTCACTGTAGTAGTCACGGTAGTCGTTGTGGTTTCGGTTGTCGCTGCCGTTGTGGCTTCGGCTGTGGTAGAAACTTCCGCCGCCGAAGCTGCCGCCATAACGGCTTCCTGTGTCTGTTTGCCGTCGGAACGCACTGCATCGATTTTGGTGCAGGCTCCACCCAGCAGCACCAACGCTGCCAGCACGGCACATTTCGCGATCCTTCTTTCTGTCTGCATAATACCCCTCCAAATCTCCTGCTTGAGATCCTTATTCCACATTTTCCATTTCTTCCAAAAATGCCTGCACCGCGGCGTTGATCTCGCTGAAGCGATATCCCTGCCGTACCAGTGCAGCTTTTCCCTTTTCAATCGTCCGGCGGTCGTCGGGATCCAGAAAATACTTCCGGTACTTCCCCGCCACCAGTTCCTCCAATATTCCCCCTGTCACCTCATCCTCATAGGGCTCCAGTGCCTCGGTGATGTGTTCGTCCAGCAGTCCCCGCCGGTACATCTCCTGCCGTGCCCGCCGCAGCCCGAAGTGCTTCACTTCCACATAGTGGTGTGCCAGCTGTTCCGCATAGGCTCGGTCATTGATCTGCCCGAACTTCGCCAGCCGGTCTACTGTGGCATAGCAGACGGACTGGGGATATTTCGGCTCCAGCTTCCGGAACATTTCCTGATAGCTGTAGCCCCGCCGGTCCAGCAGGAAGCAGGCGTACTGGTACGCCTTGCGGGCGAGTTCCGTAGTCTGCACCTGCTCCCACTGCTGCGGTGTCAGCGTCATACCCTTTTGCAGACCGCACCGCTGCACCACAGAAACGTGGAGAAAATACAGTTCGCCGGAATCGTCCAGTTCGAGTTTCCAGGTGTTGCCCTTATGGGCAGCCAGTGTGGTAATGGTCATGCTGTGCCGTCACCTTACGCTGGATCAAATTCTTCGAAGTCGTCCTCTGCACTGATCTCCAGATTTTCGCCGTCCTCCAGCGAGTTGAACTCGCCCTCGGCTTCCAGCACTTCGCCGCCGTCCTCCGGTGCCTCGGTGTTCTCTCCGGCAGCCTTTGCCGCAGCTTCTTCCAGCTTGGACTTCTTCTTTTTCTTCTTGGTCGATGCCATGAGTTCGTCCTTGTGTTCCAGGATCTGGGCTTCGATCTCCTTCATCAGTTCGGGGTTGTCCTCCAGTGTTTTCTTGGCGTTTTCCCGTCCCTGTCCCAGCTTCTGATCCTGATAGCTGAACCACGCACCGCCCTTTTTGACGATACCCAGTTCCACAGCCACGTCAATGACCTCGCCGGTACGGGAGATGCCCTGTCCGTAGAGAATATCGAACTCGGCTTCGCGGAACGGCGGAGCGACCTTGTTCTTGTTGATCTTCACCTTGGTGCGGTTGCCGATCTGGCTGCTGCCGTCCTTAATGGGTTCGCCGCGGCGGACTTCCATGCGGACAGAAGCGTAGAATTTCAGGGCACGGCCGCCGGGAGTGGTTTCCGGATTGCCGTACATCACGCCGATCTTTTCCCGCACTTGATTGATGAAGATCGCCACGCACTTGGACTTGGAGATGACCGCGGTCAGCTTCCGCATTGCCTGGGACATCAGACGTGCCAGCTGTCCCACGTGGCTGTCACCCATTTCGCCGTCGATCTCCGCCTTGGTGGTGAGGGCTGCCACAGAGTCCACGACCAGCACATCGATGGCTCCGGAGCGTACCAGTGCTTCGGCAATTTCCAGAGCCTGTTCACCGCTGTCCGGCTGGGAAACCAGCAGGTTGTCGATGTTCACGCCCAGTGCTTCGGCATAGGTGGGGTCGAGGGCGTGTTCCACGTCGATAAACGCCACTTCGCCGCCCATTTTCTGTGCCTCTGCGATAATGTGCAGAGCAACGGTGGTCTTACCGGAGCTTTCCGGTCCGTACAGTTCCACGATACGGCCGCGGGGGACGCCGCCGATGCCCAGAGCCATGTCCAGCATCATGGAGCCGGTAGGAATGGCTTCCACATTCAGGTTCGCCTTGTTCTCCCCCAGCCGCATGATCGCACCGGTACCGTATACTTTTGTGATATGTGCAATGGCACTCTGGAGTGCCTTTTTCTTTTCTTCCTCGGTGGTGGGAATATCCAGTACCACCTTTTTCTTCAGATCTGCTTTTGCCATAAATTATCGTCCTTTATCTGGTATAGCGAATGAATTCGCTCCTTACGGTCAATCGTGTTACCAATTGCCCCGCTGCATATCCCGAAATTCCTACCGCTGCCCCAGCACGACGCGTCCGATGCCTGTGAGGTCGGGGACGGTGTGTACCTGGGCATAGCCGTTTTCCTGTAGGATCGCTTCCACGTCCGGTGCCTGTCCTGCTCCCACCTCATACACCAGCCAGCCAGCCGGCCGGAGTGCCGGTTTCCACAGGGGAGTCAGCTTTCGGTAGAAGTCCAGCCCGTCGGTGCCGCCGAACAGGGCGGTTTCCGGTTCACGGGCGACTTCCGGCTGAAGCTGCTCCATATCTGCTGCGGTGAGATAGGGCGGGTTACAGGTGATGATGTGGAACTGCCGGTGCAGCAGTTCCGCCGGCGGGTGCAGCACGTCCCCGGCGATACATTCCAGCTGGGGAGCGTGGCGTTTCAGGTTCTGCCGGAGATAGCCCATTGCTTCCGGCGAAAGTTCCAGCACGGCACCGGTGACACCGGACAGGTGCACCGACAGTGCCGACGGGATACAGCCGGAGCCGCTGCAAAGATCCAGCAAACAGGTGGACGGCTCATTCTTTCGCAGTTCCAGCACCGCTTCCACCAATGTTTCGGTATCCTGCCGCGGGATCAGCACACCCTCTCCCACCTGAAACTCCAGCCCGAAAAATTCCCATGTGCCGCAGAGATACTGTAACGGTTCATGGGCACAGCGGCGTGCGGTCAGTTCCGCCAGACGCTGCTGCTGGGCTTCGGTCAGGGGCTGCTGCGGGAGAGGTGCCCCATAGGGCAGTTCCAGCACGGTTTCCAGCAGAATGCGGCTTTCGAACTGCACCGAATCCAGTCCCGCTTCTGCCAGTTTCTGCTGCACCGCCTGCATGGCGGCACGGGGCGTATTTACCACTTGTCGTCCTCCATATCCTCCGGAATGCAGGGCTTCAGTGCAGCAATGGCACACTCGATCTGTGATGCGTCCGGTTCCCGCGTGGTGATCCGCTGGATCTGCAGACCAGGCCACGACAGGGCACGGGTCAGCCAGTTGTTGCTTTTGCCGGCGATACGGATAAACTCATAGGAGATCCCGACCACCACCGGCAGCAGCAGAATGCTGATAATCACACGGGGCAGCACCTGATAAACGGGCACGATGCACATTACCAGAATGCTGACGATCAGGGTGATGAAAATAAAACTGGTTCCGCAGCGAGGGTGGAAACGAGTGTGCTTTTTGACGTTCTCCACGGTCAGCTCCTCGCCCGCTTCATAGCAGGCAATGGTCTTATGTTCTGCCCCGTGGTATTCATAGGTACGGCGAATATCTTTCATCAGACCGGTACACGCCATGTACCCCAAAAAGATCGCGATCTTGATAATGCCCTCCAGCAGCGACCGCACAAAGCGGCTGTTGTCGGAAATGGCGGTGTGGGAGATCAGCTGTCCGATGAGGAATTTCGGCAGGAACACAAACAGACCAATGGCAACGGCAATGCCGACGATCATGCCAATGGTCATAATGATGCCGAACAGCTTATCCCCCAGCTTTTCGTCCAGCCATTTTTCAAAGCGGTTCATTTCTTCGGTGTCGTCTCCTCCGTCCTCCGGAACCTGTTTTTCTGCCGACTTAGTCAGGCAGCGATAGCCGTCTTTCATGGACAGAACGAAGTTGAAGCTGCCCCGCACAAAAGGACACTTCCGGTACCACGGCATATTTTTGCCGTTGTTCTCCGCCCACGTTTCTACGTCGATCTCGCCGTTGGGCAGACGGCACGCCATTGCACCGGTGTCTGCCCCTTTCATCATCACGCCCTCGATCAGTGCCTGTCCGCCGATCTTGGTCATGTGCTTGGGGTTTTCTCTGGGTTGTTTTGCCATATGTATCTGTTTCCTTTCTCATTCAATCGAGATCGTGTTTTTCACAACGTCCCAGTCTGCATCAACGTCCAGCCTGACACCCTTATGGCAACACCGTACAAAGCCGTCAGGCGGGCTTTGTGCGGTGTTGCCTTGGGTATGCTCCCTTCGTGTTATGTGGTGGCACTGCTGCGGCGTTGCGGCTCTACCGGCAGCGTAATGGTCACGTTGGTTCCCACGTTCAGTTCGCTGGTGATGTCCAGCCTGCCGCCGTGCATGGTGATGATCTCATCTGCCACAGCAAGTCCGATGCCGGAGCCGCGGCGGGTGTGGTTTGCCTTGAAAAACTTGGTCTTGACGCGGGGCAGGTCGGCTTCGCTGATGCCCACGCCGTTGTCGGTGATCGTCACCTGTATCATGTTCCCCACTTCTTCCGCACTAATGGTAATGGTGCTGCCGGAATTGGAGTACTTAATGGCATTGTCAATGACGTTGATGAACACCTGCCGGATACGGTTTTTATCCCCGTAGACAAAGGGCAGCATTTCCGGTTCCTGATAGATGATGCGGATATTCTCCCGCTTTGCCTTTTCGGTATAGATGAGCACCGCGTCCCCCAGTTCCGCCAGCACGTCCATGGTGGCACACTGGAGCGAGAACCGTCCGCTTTGCATGCGGGAAAAATCCAGCAGTTCCTCAACCATTTCGGACAGCCGTTCGGTTTCGTTCACGATGACATGCACGCCACGCTGTACGGTGTCGGGGTCGGCTTCCATGCACATGGTTTCCGCCCAGCCCTTGATCGCCGTCAGCGGTGTCCGCAGTTCATGGGACACTGAGGAGATGAACTCGTTCTTCATGTTCTCCGTATTGGAGAGTTCGTCCGCCATCTGGTTAATGGACACGCAGAGGTCGCCGATCTCGTCGCTGCTGTTCTCCTGAATGCGGACAGAGAAATCTCCCTTGGCGTATTTCTTGGTCGTGGCGTTGATCTGCTTAATGGGGCGGACAATGGAGCGTATGAAATACAGTCCGGTCACCACCAGCAGCAGCAGAACGCCGGCACACAAGGCACTGACACCCCACACATAGGAATTCACCGTACTCTGGATCTGTTCCAGAGAAGCCACCACACGAATGGCGTTGTATTCCGTGTTCATATCGGAAATATCCACGGAAACTGCCATAATGGTTTCACCGCCCTGCTTGCCGACCCAGTAGCCGTTGCCGCCGTCCATGACGGCTTCATAATCCGGCATGGCGGCACCCTCTGCCGGTGTGAAGCCGGAGGAGGTCAGTGCCACCCGTCCGCGGGAATTGATCGCCATGAGTTCCATTTTGTCCTTGTCGGAAAAGTTTTCGATGGTACTCCGCATTTCCGAGGAAAAGTTGATGTCCGCGTCCTGTGCATATCGGCTCAGGACACCGGTCACGGAACTGATCTTCGTGTTCAGATACTGCTGAGAAGCACTATAATAATAATTCTGCATGATGTAGATAAACGCGAAATCCAGCACTGTCAGCACCAGTGCAATGATCCCCAGATTGTTGATGACCCAGCGGCGGGTGATCGAACTTCCGGCACGTTTTTTCGGGCTGCGTCTGCGTTTATTTGTCATTCCACTTATATCCATAACCCCAGATCGTCGTAATATACTGCGGCTTGCTGGGTTCTTCTTCGATCTTCATGCGAATGCGGCGGATATTGACATCGACAATTTTATCATCGCCGAAATAGCCGTCGCCCCAGATATGGTTCAGAATGCTGGCACGATCCAGTGCCGTATTCTGGTTATTGAGGAAATACTCCATGATCTGGTATTCCACCTGTGTCAGGTCGATCAGCTTGCCGTTTTTGGTGACGGTGCGGCTTTTCAGATTCAGGGTAAATGGGCCGCTTTCGATCACCGGCGACTGTTCGTCCTTGATAAAGCTCATGCAGACACGGCGATAGATCGCGTCCACTCTGGCTGTCAGTTCCGAGGGGGAAAACGGCTTTGTGATATAGTCGTCCGCCCCGAACATCAGCCCGCTGACCTTATCCATTTCCTGTGTTCTGGCAGTCAGCATAATGATGCCGATGGTGGAGCTCTTTTCCCGCAGCTTTTTGCAGACGGTAAAGCCGTCAATGCCGGGCATCATAATATCCAACAGGACAATGTCAAAATTGCCGTGTTCTTCTTCGAACACACGCAGTGCGTCCTCGCCGCAGCCGACATCACAAACGTCATAGCCGGCACGCTTGAGGTTAATGACGACAAAGTCCCGAATCACATCTTCATCTTCACACACTAAAATTCGTTTCATCTCTACACCTCTGTTTGGGTACACCTCTGTTTGCCTTTGATCTGGGGAATGTATGGGATCCTCTGTGAAATCTGATCCATACCAAAAACGCCCAGCCGTCACGCTCCCGCCACTCACTGCACGAACCGGAACCGCACCATGAGGTTCTGCCACGGCTGTGCCAGCGGGTCGTCGGTTTCGGCGGCTTTCATATAATAGGAAGCTTTGCCGCGGGTGTGGAGCAGCTGATAGCCCTCCGTGTCCCGTTCTTCCTGTGATTCCGTATCCTGTGCCACGCTGTACCGCAGCAGTTCTGTCATATGGTCGTTCATCTCGCCGTCATAGCGGCAAAAGACAATATCTCCCGTGAGGGTATCCGTCACTGCCGTCACTTTATCGTACCACGACTGCGGCAGCAGGAACATACAGCCGTCATTCAGGCTGAAATACCCCCGCATTTTCTCCTGCAGCTGGCTGCCGGAAACGCCCAGCCAGCGTGTCAGCCGCACCTGATCGGAGGAATCTGCACCATAGCCGGGAAACGGCTCCTGCACCGGAATTTCCACGCTGCCGTCCTCGTCCAAGTCCATGGACAGATAGCCTACAGAGCGATTGGTCTTTGCCACCACATCGCTGTCGGCGAGCACATACGCCAGCGTTTCCCCCTGTACGTGGAGGACTTCCGTTTGCAGCGAGGAGGGACCTGTGGCACCGTCGATATAGATGCCGGTGGTGCCGTCCTCCAGTCTGCCGTACTGCACCTGACTGAAATCCGTAAAGCCAGTCCGCAGATCCAGCTTGCCGTTGTCCTTTACCGTCCCGTTTTGCAGACGGTACATTGCCGCAGAGGAGGAAGTGTTTTCGGTGAGTTTCCCCAGCACCAGCAGTTCCTGTGCCTGATCGCCGTCCAGATCTGCCACGTCAAACATGGTATACGCGGCAGTGAACAGCTGCTGCACTTCGCTGTCGCTGTAGCGGTAGACGGTCAGGGATTTGTCCGACTGGTCTACGCCGCTGTAGCCCACGAAGATCTGATTCTGGGAATCTTCGCTGCCCATGGGAGAGATGACGATGCGTTCCACTTCCGTGCCGTCTGCCGGACGGTCGCAGACCGACATCCACTCCCCCTTTACCTGATCCAATACGCTGAGCCGCAAGCCGTTTTCCATGGCGGTAAGGCTGGTTTTCTTATAGAACACCAACGCTTCGTCCTCGCCGTCGTTGTCCAGATCGACTACCGTAAAGGCAGACAGATTGGTTCCGGCTCTGGGGTATTGCAGGGTGATGCCGCTGCCCACTGCATCCTGTAGTGCCAGATAGATCTGCTGCTGTTCCTTGCTCAGGCTGGGCGGTTTCAGCAGGGAATCCACCGTCGCCCCCGGCGTACAGCCGGAAAACAGCAGGCAGCAAAGTAGGCAAAATGCGGCTGGCAGCCACCGCCGCCGCCGCATCATAGAATGCTTTACCGATCGCATAGCGGAACGTACTCCTTCGACTTTGCGATCGCCTTATATGCCGGTCGGATAATTCGTTTTCCGGTGAGGATCTCTTCCATACGGTGTGCCGCCCAGCCCACCATTCTGGCGGTGGCGAACAGCGGCGTGAACAACTCGTCCGGAATGCCCAGCATGCGATACACCAGACCGGAGTACATGTCCACATTGGCACAAACCACCTTGTCATTGCCGCGGACCGATTTCATCAGTTCCGGTGTCAGCTTTTCAACCGTATCCAGCAATCTGAACTCCCGTTCGATCTCCTTGCCCGCAGCCAGAGCCATTGCTTTCCGCTTCAGGATCACTGCACGGGGGTCGGACAGCGTATATACCGCATGTCCCATACCGTAGATCAGACCGGAGCCGTCGTTGGCTTCCTTCCGGAGGATCTTGGTGAGGTAGTCTGCCACTTCGCCCTCGTTCTCCCAGTGTGCCACGTGTGCCTTGATGTCGTCCAGCATCTGAATGACCTTGATGTTCGCACCGCCGTGGCGGGGTCCCTTGAGGGAGTTGATCGCGGAGGTATATGCCGCAAAGGGGTCTGTACCGGAGGACGTTGCCACGCGGCAGGCAAAGGTGGAGTTGTTTCCGCCGCCGTGGTCTGCGTGGAGTGCCAGCAGGGTATCCAGCAGCTGTGCCTCTGCCTTGGTATAGGAACGGTCGTTCCGGATCAGGGACAGAATAGATTCTGCGGTGTTTTCCTCCGGACGCAGCGGGTGCATGATCAGGCTGGCGTTGTCATACTTGTGCCGCTTTGCCTGATAGGCACCGTCCATGAGAATGGGCATCTTGGCGATCAGATCCAGAGCGATGGACATTTCATCTTCAATGGTGGTGTTTTCTGTCACGTCTGAATAGGAATACAGGGACAGGATACTTCTCGCCAGCTTGTTCATGATGTTGTTGGACGGGGACTGCATAATGGAGTCCACCAGAAATCCCGGCGGCAGTTCCCGCCGCACACCCAGCGAACGGGTCATGCGTTCCAGATCTGCCCCGTTGGGGAGCCTGCCGAACAACAGCAGGTATGCGACTTCCTCAAACACATAGCGGTCTTCCCGTTCTGCATTTTCAATGAGGTCGTTAATATCATAACCGCGGTAGATGAGCTGGCCGGGGATCGGCTGGCGTTCGCCCTCGCTCATCACGTAGCCGTGTACCATACAGATACGGGTAATCCCAGCAATGACGCCGGAACCGTCTGCATTTCTCAAGCCGCGTTTCACATCGAAGCGTTCATAATATTTCGGAGCAATATCGGAATATTGCACCAGGTCTTCACATAAATTATGAATATCGGAATCCTCGATGCTGTGGTTGTAAATCAGTTGCGGTGTCATAGAGATTGCCTCCTTTTTAATCGTTACCTTATATTATACACAAAAAACCGCCTCCTGTCAATCGTTTTGCGGTTTTTTTGTGCGGCAGAAAAATTGGAACAAAATCCCAATTCACCAGAAAACAAAAGAAAGGAAAGCGGATCGCACCAATGAAAAAATATTTGATGATTTTAGGCGGCTTTACCGGTATATTATTTCTTTTTACCGTGATCCCGTCCCGCTTCGCCGCCCCTGCCTCCGACACAGCAGAGCCGCCGGTCGCCACGGAAACTGCCACGCTCCCCGCAGAAACCGCCACTTCCACCACGGCAGAACCTGCCGGACGGGCTGACCTGTGCGAAAGCTATCAGATGCTGGACATCACCAGCGGCAAAGTGGAGGAACTCTCCGTGCGGGATTATGTGATTGGCGCAGTGTGTGCAGAGATGCCTGCCACCTTTGAACCGGAGGCACTGAAAGCACAGGCTGTTGCGGCACATACATATGCGGAACGGCAGCATTTGCTGGAACAGTCCCACCCCACCGCGGAACTGTGCGGGGCGGATTTTTCCAACGACAGCAGCCAGTATCAGGCGTGCTTCACGGAAAATCAGGCACGGCAGTACTACGGGGACAACTTCGAAGCTTCCTACGCCAAGATCACCGCCGCCGTGGACGAGGTGCTGCCCTATGTGCTGGAATACGACGGCACGCCGATCATTGCGGCGTTCTGCTCCATGTCTGCCGGCACCACGGAAAGTGCGGAAACCGTCTGGGGCAGCAAGGTGGAATACCTTGTTCCAGTGGAGAGCGAAGCAGACACCTCTGCCCCGCGGTATCTGGAAACCGCATCGTTCACCGGCGAGGAGTTTCAGGCGGCTGTGCAGGACGCACTGCCCGATGTAGTCTGGGACACAGATATGGCGAAATGGGTGCAGGTAGGAGCGTGTTCCCAGTCGGGGACGGTTCTGGAAGTCACTGTAGGCGGAAAAACCTGCTCCGGTCAGGAACTGCGGCAGATGCTGGGGCTGCGGTCGGCGGTGTTCTCCGTGGACGTGCAGGACGGCAAGCTGGTATTCACCACCAAGGGCTACGGGCACGGCGTGGGCATGAGCCAGTACGGAGCCAATGCCATGGCAAAAGACGGAGCAGACTGGCAGGAAATTCTATGTCACTACTACCCTGCCGCACAGCTGGTGCAGGGAGAACTGCCGGCGTAATTTCTACAGATGATACAATGTTTTCAACATGGTTTTCAACATTTTAACATACATCAACAAACATTATTTGAGCTGGTTCGCCGGCAGTCGTGGTTTTTCTTGTACGATTGCGGAAACACTGCATAAAGGAAACACTGAATAAAGCTTGTGCGTAAGATGCGTAGTCAGATTTTTCGGCAGATTGCACAGAAATTCCGCAGGCATACTTCATGTATGGCAAGGGATTTCTGGGCAATATGACGGAAAATCTGCAAGCAGATTGCGTGCAAAGCCGTCAGGCGGGCTTTATTCAGTGTTTCCTAAATTCTGCCTGACGGCTTTATGCAGTGTTTCCGCAATTTTTGCTGGCAAAAATCCGCCGCCGGAACACTGCCCTTTTCACACCTGAAATGGGGGTGCAGCTTGCCGCAACATGAAAATGTTGTGAAAATTGCAGAGAAATGCTTGCATGATACTGAAAAATATAGTATAATGTATCATAGGTTGTTCTATGTTATTGTAGAATTGCCGGAAACACTGTTGCCTATAACATTAAAAGAAAGAGAGGAATCCATATGTCTTTTTTCGATAAACTTGGAAAAACTGTCACCAATACGGCACATTCCGTTGTAGAAAAAACCAAGTCTTCTACCGAAACCATTCGTCTGAATGGTCTGATCAACGATGAAGAAAAGAACATCAACGCCGCCTATCTCAATATGGGCAGGAAGTACGCTGAACTGCATACCGCAGACGCGGAACCGGAATTTCAGGAATTTCTGTCTGCCATTGCGGCAAGTCAGGAAAAGATCGCAGAATATCGGGAACAGATCCGTAAGACCAAGCACCTGCTGATCTGTCAGGGCTGCGGGGCAGAGATCCCCGAAACTGTGCTGTACTGCACCAAGTGCGGAGCAGAAAATCCGGTGGGCAAACAGCTTGCAGAAGAACGTGCCGCAAGAGAAGCCGCCGAAAGAGCACAACGGGAAGCGGAAGCTGCTGCCCGTCAGGCGGCTGCTCAGGCACCACAGGCTCCGGCTGGTGCAGAGTGCTGTCCGAACTGCGGCAAGCCCCGCATGGCTGGTGCGATGTTCTGCACCTTCTGCGGAAATCCCTTTGTGGCTGCGGCACCTACGCCTGCACCGGCACCGGCTCCGGCTCCGGCAGAACAGCCGATTCCCCAGCCGGTTCCGGCAGAAGCGGCTCCCGTATCTCCCGCACCGGCAGCTGCTCCCGCAGAAGCACCGGCGGCACAGCCCGCAGAACCGGAAGTGGTTACGGCTCCGGAAACAGCGGCTCCTGCTCCGGAGGCTGCACCGGCAGAAGTGCAGGGACGGCTTTGCCCCAACTGCGGCAATCCGGTTCCGGAGGAGAATCATTTCTGTACCCGCTGCGGTCACGAAATGACAGACCAGCCGGCAGCCGCAGAGCCTGTACCGGAAACGCCCCAGCCGGCTGCACCGGAACGCACCTGCCCCAACTGCGGAAAGCCTGTCCCCGACGGCAACCGCTTCTGCACTTCCTGCGGCATGAAAATCGGCGAATAAGAGCAAGGAAACCAGCGAAGCTGGCGGGTAATCTTTTGCACAAGTAAACCTCTCAAACAGCCCGTTATTTCCCAAACCCGATTTTCCGAACCCGACTCAAGGCAATACCGCACAAAGAGCGTCTGGCAACTTTGCACGCCATCTGCTTGCAAATTTCCCGTCATATTTCACAAAAATGCTCGTGAATACATCCAGTATTCACTCCGCTTTTTGTTTCATCTGACGAAAAATTTGACGACGCATCTGTCGCACAATCTTTGTACGGTATTGCCCCAAGTATAATACCAACTATGATATAAGGAGAAAAAACATGACTTGTAAAAAATGTGGAACTGCCGTAGAAGACGGCAAAAAATTCTGTCCGACCTGTGGGAATCCCATGGCTGCACCGGAAGCAGCTGCTCCGGCACCCGAGCCGACCCCTGCACCGACCCCTGCACCGGCACCGGAGCCAACCGCAGCCCCCGCCGGCAGCGGAATCCCCAATGCAGCGGCAAATCCGTTTGAGATGCCGCAGGGACAGGGTGCCAATGTGCCGCCCTATGATCCCACTGTGAATCCGGTGCCGCCGGTAGGTCAGCCGCCCAAAAAGAAGAAGAAAACCGGTCTGATCGTTGCCCTGATCCTGATCCCGATCCTGCTGATCCTGATCGTTGTGGGCGTGATCGTCGGAATCGGTGTCAATCTGGGCACCAAGGCAGCCAAGAACAATGCTGCCTATTGGAATGCCCACATCAACTGTGACGGCGAGGCACTGGCAGAGCTCTGTCCGGACAGCTTCTGGGATTATATTTCCGATACCTACGACCTGTCCGAGGAAGATGCTGTGGCAGCGATGAACCAGTACATGCAGGATTATTCCGACACCCTCGGCGGCGACCTGTCCTACAAAATGGAACAGAATGGCGTAACTGCCGGCATGGGCAGCTCTGCACAGCTGGATCCGGTGCGGGAAGATACCGACAAGTTCGGTCTGAAAGTTTCCACCGGCGTGTGCATTGATGCAACCTGTACCGTCACCGGTGCAGACGATTCCGACAGCGATGACTATTCTCTGTGGACGGTAAAGATCGACGGCAAGTGGTGCAGCCTGTCTGCAATGGACGATTTCGATCAGCTGTGCGGTTCTGACTATGCCGCTTCTGCCAAGTATATCGCAGAATTCGGCGATATGGTACAGACCTACTGGAACGCCGTTGTAAATGCAGATGCAGCTACCATGTCCACACTGGTGCCGGAAAGCTGGTGGGAACTGATCGATGCCGAATACGGTGTCAGCCAGAGCGATGCAGAAAGCTATCTGACCAGCATGCTGGAGGAAATGGTTTCCGGCAGCTTCGGCGAGGACGGCACACCGGAACTCTCTGTAGATGTGACCGGCGGCACAGACGTTGCCGATGAAGAACTGTCAGAACTGAATGACGGTCTGGAAACCTATGGCATTGCCGGCGATGCTGCCGTAGATGTCAGCATGACCGTGAAGATGAACGATGAAAGCAACGACACCTATCTCACTATGACCCAGATCGACGGACAGTGGTATGTGTACGATGCAATGTATAGTTATGCAACTGCCTGCTATAATGCAAGCCAGAGTGTAGGTTAAGGGCAATGGCAGTTTGCTGCAAGGAGTAAAGAACAGCAATGAAATGTGAACACTGTGGATATGAAGCCCCCGAACGTGCCGTGATCTGTCCGGAATGCGGCGAGATCCTGCCCCGTCCCAAGAAGCCGGCGGCAGAGGAGCAGGCGAAAAAAGAGCCGTCCCCCGCGGCAGAGAAATTTTCCATGCCTTTTCTCTCTGCACCGGCAGATCTGGAAAAAGCTGACGGCATCGCTGCCGAAGATCCGGAGGAACTCCGGCGGGCAGCACAGGAAAAGAAGTTCCGCCACACCCGAAGGATCGTCGCCGCCGCTGTGGCGTTTGTGCTGATCCTGCTGGCGGTGGTGTACTACGTCTTTTTCTGGGGCTATAAGCTGGCGGTATTCCGCTATGTCAAAGGGGTGGATTATTCCAGCGGCAGCATGTATACCGCACTGGTGCCGGACGCGTATATGGACTATCTGGAAAGCACCTATTCCACCACACGGCGGGAAGTCAAGTCCATGATGAGCGACTACTTCGACTACTGGAATGAAAACTACGGCACAGAGGGCAGAATGTCCTATGACATCGGGCATGTGCAGCACATCAGTGATGCTGATGAACTCGCCGCACTGGAGGACGAACTCCACACCAGCTATGACATTACCGTGGAGATCAGCAAAGCCGTAGAAGTCAGCCTGACCATTGATGACGGCGGCACCAAGGCTTCGGAGAAGGCGACGTTCGTCAAGATCGGCAGCCGCTGGTGCTGTATGAAAGCAATGGAAGACATGGACTATGTGTGCCAGAATAACGGCTATAACGTCTGGTAACGGAGGAATCGATCAGCAATGGCAAAGAAAACCACCCGAAATCAAAAACAGGCAGAGCAGGCGGCAAGAAAACGCCGGCATATCCGCATCATTGCCGGTATCATCATGGTAGCGGCAGCGGCAGGGCTGGCGTTCGGCGGACTGTTCTGGTATCAGAAAGAACAAAAGGCACAGAAAGCCGCACCGGATTCGTCAGACTATGCCGACGTACTCAGCAGTTATTATACTGCGGTGCTCTCCGCAGACGGACAGACTCTGACTCAGCTGATGGCACCACCGGAGTACTGGACGTATTACATGAAAACCTACAGCAAGTCTGAGGACGACGTTGTGGAGAGTTTCACAGAGGGCTGCAACAACACGGTGCAGGAATGGAAGGAAACCTACGGCGACGATGTCAAGGTGACCTATCAGATCCAGGGCATGTCCTCACAGGGCGATGCCGGCGTATCCGAGTGGAATACCGATATGGAGAAAATGCTGGGCAATGAGGGTGCCGATATTTCCGACGCGGTAACGCTGGAAGTCAAGCGGAACTTCTCCGGCAGCAATGACTCCGGCACAGATGTGGTCTATCCCACACTGGGCAAGATCGGGGAGAAGTGGTACATCATTTCTGAAGATGATGCAACGCTCCGCGGCGAAAATAGTAGTTCTTCATCGGATTAGCATGCGGCGGCGGCGAGTCGCCGCTGACCTTACCCCCCCCAATTTCAAGTGTGAAAAGGGTAATGTTACGGCGGCAGCAGCCGCCTGTATGCCCCTCCGGGGGATTGCGGCGGGTCGCCGCTGACCCTACGCCCCAATTTCAAGTGTGAAAAGGGTAGTGTTACGGCGGCAGCAGCCGCCTGTATGCCCCTCCGGGGGAGTTTTGTTGGTGAGAATCTCTTGTGTAATCTTCGGGTGATACTTGAATCTTACAGTACAAGTGGAATGCGAACTCTTTTCTTTTTTTGCTTCTTTTTTTCTTTTCAGCAAAGAAAAAAAGAAGCGTAACTCCTTGTGAAATCGGCTGGCTGCTGTGGCGGGGGACCCCTCAGTCACCTGCGGGGACAGCTCAGCACAAGGCACGCCCTTCGGGTGCCCTAAAGGGGAGCCTAGCAATACAAGCTTGCAA
Organism: Ruminococcus sp. OM06-36AC; assembly: GCF_003438725.1. Lineage (NCBI taxonomy): Bacteria > Bacillati > Bacillota > Clostridia > Eubacteriales > Oscillospiraceae > Ruminococcus > Ruminococcus sp. OM06-36AC. The sequence continues at coordinate 46,288 of NZ_QSTT01000002.1, read as the reverse complement.
ACGCCGTATCAAATAAAGTTAACCACCTATACAAGCAACACCTCAAAGAACCAACACTGCAAGTACAGGCAAGGGCAACAACCGGCGTTGGCAAGCCCCAGGCGGACAGCGAGTGTAACGAGCGAATTCCGCCGGACGGTTTCGACATGGCAGCCCCAGAAGCTGCACTTCGCGGGAGAACCCCTCCACCAGCTTCGCTGGTCCCCCTCCCCTTTCAGGGGAGGCTTTATAGGTATGCAATTCCGCGGTGCGGTGCGGGCATTCCCCCTTACACAAACAACAATCCAAAAAAGCCACTCCTTACACAGGAGTGGCTTTTTTACGTGTGTTCACTGGCTGGACTTCGCACCATTACTTCCGGTGGAACAGTCCCTTTTTCTCGTAGGGCTCGCTCTCGTGGGACAGCAGAGTGTACCCAATGCCCTTGATCTCCTTATCCAGCATAGAAATATCCAACGGTTCTTCACTGATGACAACGGTTTCTCCGTTCTTCGCAGAAGATGTCACCTTTTTCACGTTGCAGTTCTGGCGAACCAGATCGTTCATGTGTGCCTCACACATACTGCACATCATACCGTCAATTTTCAATGTTGTCTTTACCATGATCGATACCGCCTTTCTTCTTTTCTCAGGGTAGCTCCTGAACGGTCTGCCATTGTCTATTATATACCCTGTAGGGGTATTTGTCAATAGCTTGTACCGGAAAAATTTTTGGCGGCAAAACATTGTCCGGATATGCCGCAAAAACTGCACAATCCTGCTTTTTGAAAAAACATGTTGATTTTTGTACGATTTTGATGATGCGGATATTGCCCTGCACAAAATGATATGTGCAATATTCTCCCGCTTTGCATAATATGTTATAAAAATAAGCAGAATTTGTGGTTGCATCTTCTGAAAAATCGTGCTATAATAAATGCAATGCAATTGGACCTGATTCGAATTTTCCTTGATTTTTCCCATGTTCTCCGGAAAAGATCCGGAAAATTCGCTGAACGCAAAGGAGAACACTATGAAAATTGGAGTAATCGGACACAATTATACCCACGGTGCAGATTTTGTGATGGATTATCCGAAGGGACCGGGCTGTTATCTGTTCCTTTTGGTAAAATCCCCTGCACGATTTTTATTGAACGGGAAAAAGTTGCGTTTGGAAAAGAATACAATTCTCTTTTTCACCCCGCACACCGCCTGCCGCTATGCTGCGGAAAACGGCACCTATACAGACGACTGGTTCTACTGCAACATGACACCGGAGGAGGAACTCGCCCTGCGAAACGAGGGCATGCCCTTTGACACGCCGATGCAGACACAGAACGCTGCGGAACTGTCAGAACTAATCCGGAAAATGGCATACGAACACTATTCCGCGGAACTGATGCACAGCGAGATCGAACACCAGTACGCCAACATTCTGTTCATGAAGATCCGGCGGGAATACACCGCCGGCGATCATCACAGCACACTCCAGCTGCGGGACAACAACCAGCAGCTGACATATCTGCGAATGCGGATCTACCAGACACCGGAGCAGTTCGGCACGGTGGACTCCATGCTGAATTTTGTCAGCATGAGCCGTTCCGGCTTGCAGCACCTTTATAAAAAGACCTTCGGGGTCACAGTGATGACTGATGTCACCTGTGCAAAGATGCAGCGTGCCAAGGAACTGCTGTCCTCCACAAGACTGACGGTGGGCGAGATTGCGGAGCAGTGCGGCTATGGGTGCACCTACAGCTTTTTACGCCAGTTCAAGAAGAACTGCGGCAGCACACCCTCGGACTTCCGCAAGCAGGGGCGTGTACAGGTGCGTATGGCAACTTCTGCATAAGACGACTCTGACGAGTGAAACACCAGCGGCATGGACCGCAAGGAAATCATAATGATGAAAAAAATATTTGCCGGAGCAATGGCTGCCGGTATTCTCTGGTGCAGCTGCACCGCTTCTGTGTCGGCTCTGCCCCAGAAGCAGTCCTCCATGCGGGACATCACCACTGCCCAGCTGGTCAAGGACATGGGCATTGGCATCAATCTGGGAAACACCTACGAATCTTGCGGCGACTGGATCGCCCAGTGGGGGGACGGCACACCGGAATCCTATGAAACCGCGTGGGGCAGTCCTGTGATTACCCAGCAGATGATCCAAGGTTACGCAGATGCCGGCTTTGACACCCTCCGTGTACCGGTGGCGTGGTCGAATATGATGGAGGATAACTACACCATCAGCGACAAGTACCTTTCTGCGGTGCAGGAAGTGGTGGACTGGGCAATAGACTGCGGGCTGTATGTCATTCTCAATCTGCACTATGACGGCGGCTGGCTGGCGAACTTCCCCACGGACAAGGAAAACTGCATGGAGAAGTACAAGCGGATCTGGACACAGGTCAGCGATGCATTCGCCGACTACAACGACTATCTGGTTTTTGAATCGCAAAATGAAGAACTGGGCTGGGAAAGCCTTTGGAACCGCTGGGGCGGCACCGAGGGAAAGACGGACTCCTATGATCTGGTCAATGAGATCAACCAGACGTTTGTGGACATTATCCGTTCCTCCGGCGGCAACAATCCTCAGCGACACCTGCTCATTTCCGGCTATAACACTGATGTGGAACTGACCTGTGACAGCCTGTTCCAGATGCCCAACGATCCGGCGGGACGCTGTGCGGTATCCGTACACTATTACACACCCTCTGGCTTCGCCATTCTGGAAGAAGATGCTTCATGGGGCAAGATGCGTTCCACTTGGGGCACAGACGACGACTACGCCGAACTGAACCGGAACATGGATCTCCTGAAAACCACCTATGTGGATAAAGGAATCCCTGTCATCATCGGCGAATACGGCTGCCCGAAAAAGAACAAGGAAGAAGAATCCGTCCGAAGATTTCTTTCCTCGGTCTGCGAAGCCGCCTATTCCCGCGACATGTGTCCGGTAATGTGGGACGTCACCGATTTGCACTACAACCGGAGCAGCTGCAAGATGTTTGACGACACGCTGATGCAGCAGCTGCTGGCAGTGAAACAGTCCGGTGAAACTACGCTGACAGGCGACTGCAACGAGGATGGTATTGTCAGCGTAGCAGACGCGGTACTGTTGCAGCAGTACCTGCTGGACAGCAAGTCCCTGTCGGAAACCGCTACAACATTGGCAAACTGCAACGGCGACGGCAGCGTGAACGGGCTGGATCTGGCAGTGCTGCGGCAAAAGCTGACAGCGTAACCATGACATTTTCAGCGTGCATCTTTCTTCTCCAGAAAGATACGCGTTTCTCAAAATGTATTTCACAGTTTGAATCCCTGTGAGGTACACACATTCTGCAAAAAGCGGACGTTCTTCCAACTGGAAAAATGTCCGCTTTTTGTATTTGCAGAACAGCCATGCCTTGTGGAAAAGCAGCTTTACCAGCATGATTTCCACTGCCCGTTTTTCCACAGAAGCTGTTTCCACATGTTTCAACAATTACACTTTTCCACAAAAGAGAAAACCGGTTGAAAACATCGCAGTTTCAACCGGTTTTCCAATTTTCAATTCTATTTTTGTTTTCCACACACGCAATTTTTGCTGTGGAAAACTAGGGGAACACTGAATAAAGCCGTCAGGCGTGCTTTCCCCTAGGTGAAATATGCTCTTAGTCCTGCGGACGAATGCAGTCAGTGAACATGTACCGCTGCAGGGGTTCCGGAATGCGGACAGAGCCGTCCTCGTTGAGGTTGTTTTCCAAGAATGCGATCAGCATGCGGGGCGGAGCAACAACGGTGTTGTTCAGGGTGTGAGCGAAGTACTTGTTGCCGTCCTTGCCCTTGATGCGGATTCCCAGCCGTCTTGCCTGTGCGTCGCCCAGATTGGAGCAGCTGCCCACTTCGAAGTACTTCTTCTGACGGGGCGACCATGCTTCTACGTCCAGGCTCTTGACTTTCAGGTCAGCCAGATCGCCGGAGCAGCACTCCAGTGTCCGAACCGGAATGTCCAGACTGCGGAAGAACTCTACGGTATAGCCGTACATCTTATGGAACCAGTCCATGCTTTCCTCCGGCTTGCAGACAACGATCATTTCCTGCTTTTCGAACTGGTGGATACGGTACACGCCGCGTTCCTCGATGCCGTGTGCACCCACTTCCTTCCGGAAGCACGGAGAATAGCTGGTCAGAGTCTGGGGCAGCTTTTCTTCCGGCAGAATGGTATCGATAAACTTACCGATCATGGAGTGCTCGCTGGTACCGATCAGGTAGAGGTCTTCGCCCTCGATCTTGTACATCATGCCTTCCATTTCGGCAAAGGACATTACGCCGGTCACCACATTGCTGCGGATCATGAACGGCGGAATGTAGTAGGTAAAGCCCTTGTTAATCATAAAGTCGCGGGCATATGCCAGAATGGAGGAGTGCAGCCGTGCAATATCGCCGCACAGATAATAGAAGCCGTTACCGCTGGTGTCGCGGGCTGCGTCGATGTCGATGCCATGGAGTTTTTCCATAATGTCCACGTGATACGGCACTTCGAAATCCGGCACAACCGGCTCGCCGAAACGCTCTACTTCCACGTTTTCGGAATCGTCCTTACCGATCGGCACAGAGTCATCAATGAAGTTCGGGATCACCAGCATGATCTCGCGGATACGGGCAGACAGTTCTGTTTCTGCCTTTTCCAGTTCTTCCAGCTTGGTGCCGATCGCACCTACCTCTGCCTTGACAGCTTCGGCTTCTTCCTTTTTGCCCTGTCCCATGAGGGCACCGATCTTCTTGCTGATAGACTTCCGCTGGCTGCGGAGTTCGTCGCCCTGTACCTTTGCTTCGCGGAATTTCTGATCCAGTTCCACAACTTCGTCTACCAGAGGCAGCTTTTCGTCCTGAAACTTCTTGCGGATGTTTTCCTTGACTTTTTCCGGATCGTTCCGGATCCATTTCATATCAATCATGATTTTTTCCTTCCTTTATGTATGTGGGATGCCCACAAGATTACAGTATGTAGTACTATGTAACAGTTAAAATTATAGGAATAAGCCTCCCTTGAAAAGGGTGACTCCTCATGGGGTGAGGAGGTGCCCGCAGTGCAGAGAGAACCGCTCAATACGAGGGGAACCAGCAAAGCTGGTGAAGGAATTCTGGTAAAAATTTTCTTAAATTGCAGATTTCACAGAAAAATCCCTCAGTCAGCCTGCGGCTGCCAGCTCCCTTTTCAAGGGAGCCTGATCTATAAAGTTTCAAAAATTACACAGTATGTAGAGGCGAACAATGTTTCACGTGAAACACCCTCGCCGCCTTACTCTTTCGTCAGCTTCTGTGCCAGTGCAGACAAATCGTCTTTATCGTAGAATTCCAGATTCAGTGTGCCCTTGTTTTTGCCGGCGGTCACTGTGACACGCCGTCCCAGACGGCTTTCCAGACTGATCTCAATCTCCTTATAGAAGCTGTCCTTATGGCTGAACTTCGTCCGTTTTTCCGGCTTTTCGCTGTCAGCAGCGATCTTTTCCACGGCACGGACAGTCAGCTTTCCGTCTGCCGCCTTTGCCGCCGTTTCAGAGAGCAGCTTCTCGTCAGAGATGCCCAGCAGTGCACGGGCATGTCCGGCACTCAGTCCGCCATCCTCCACCAGTGTTTTCACATCTTCCGGCAGCTTCAGCAGCCGCAGGGAATTCGCCACGGCACTGCGGGATTTTCCCACACGCTTCGCCACTTCTTCCTGCGTCAGGTGGAACATGTCCATCAGCTGTGCGTAGGCGTTGGCTTCTTCCAGTGGGTTCAGGTCCTCCCGCTGGAGATTCTCGATCAGAGCCACTGCCATGGTTTCCTCGTCGGTCAGTTCCCGAATCACCACCGGCACTTCGTCCATGCCCAGCATTCTCGCTGCACGCCAGCGGCGTTCGCCGGCGACGATCTGATAATTCAGCCCCAGCGGACGCACCAGAATGGGCTGAATCATGCCGTACTGCTGAATAGAATCCGCCAGCGTCTGAATGGCTTCATCGCTGAACTGTTTGCGGGGCTGGTCCCGATTGGGTTCCAGTTCCGAAACGCGGAGCGTCTTTTTCACCTGCACCTCGGTGGCATTTTCATCATAGAGAAAATCCAGACCGCTGCCCAGTCCGCCGATCGTCATTGGTCACCACTCTCCCTTTTCTTGCCGAACGACAGCAGCCGCCGTTTTTTCTCCGGCGGTTTTTCTCCCAGCAATTCCAGACCCAGCAGCATATACGCCTCTGCCCCCTTGGAAAACCGGTCGTAATACATCACCGGTTTGCCGTGACTGGGGGCTTCCGAAAGCCGCACGTTGCGGGGAATTTTCGTCTGAAAGACCTTGTTCGGGAAATACTTTTTGACTTCTTCTTCCACCTGTCGGGACACGTTGAGCCGCTGGTCAAACATCACGAACAGAATGCCGCCGATGTCCAGATTGGGGTTATAGTTGCTGCGTACCACCTTAATGGTGTTGGTCAGCTGGGACAGACCTTCCAGTGCGTAGAACTCTGCCAGCATGGGAATAATCAGCTGATCTGCCGCCACCAGTCCGTTGACGGTGAGCAGCCCCAGTGCCGGCGGGCAGTCGATCAGGATATAGTCATAGTCCAGCTTACAGGTCAGAATCTGCATTTTCAGCCGGTTCATACGATTGTCCATGGCGGACAGTTCCAGTTCCGCACCGGCAAGGGTGTTCTTCGCCGGCAGCAGGCTGACGTTTTCAAACGCTGTGCGGACAATGGCTTCCTGTATGCTGCACTTCCCCACCAGCACCTCATATGAGGAAACCGGCAGCTGTTTTTTCTTGATGCCAAGACCGGTGGTGGTGTTGCCCTGCGGGTCGATGTCCACGCAGAGTACACGCTTGCCGCGGGAACCCAGATATGCCCCCAGATTCACCACGGTGGTGGATTTTCCCACGCCGCCTTTCTGGTTGGCAACTGCATACACAATACTCACGCGGGTTCTCCTTTCCTGCGGTGTGTTGAAAACGAGTTGCCCCAGCACACCGAATTTGATTGAAAGTATGTTTGAGGCAACACCGCACAAAGCTTGTGCGTAAGGTGCGTTGTCAGATTTTTCGGCAGATTGCACAGAAATTCCGCAGGCAGACTGTATGGTCGCAATCAATCTTAGTGCGACACGCCTTTGTTCTCGAGCAGAATCCTACCTCGAACGCAGTTGTCTGGCAAGGGATTTCTGGGCAATATGACGGAAAATCTGCACGCAGATTGCGTGCAAAGCCGTCAGGCGGGCTTTGTGCGGTGTTGCCTTAACACATACCAATACTATTTTATTATAGCACGATTTTTTCGCCTTGTAAAGCGTTTTCCGGAATTTTTCCGTGCAGAATGTTTCACGTGAAACATTCCCCGTCAAAAAAATATCGCAAACCCTGACAGGTTCCCCCTGCGAATGCAGTTAGGTTTATGGGAAATGGTGTCGGCTGGTCGGGGCATTTCCGAAAGCGGCGGTAAAAATGCCCGAATCAGGCGGAATTTTTCAGTAGCAATCATTTCCCGAATCTGTTACAATGGGGATATGGAAGCGATGTGAAACGTTTCTTCAAACAGACAAGCCGCACCGGCGGCAAAGAAAGGAAGTACAGCAGATATGGCAGGATTTTTGACATTTACCAAAGAAAAGCCCATCAATCGGGTCGTGGAGGTGGACATCAGCGACATTCGCCCGAACCCGCACCAGCCGCGGAGTGAATTTGACATTGCGGACATTCAGTCGCTGGCGGACAGCATTCTCCAGAACGGGATCTTACAGCCCCTCACCGTCCGCCGCGGGGAGAACCGCTATGAACTCATTGCAGGAGAGCGGCGGCTGCGGGCAGCAAAGCTGGCGGGGCTGCGGGCAGTGCCGTGCATCATTCTGGACATCAGTTCCCGCAACTCCGCCATTATGGCACTGGTGGAGAACATTCAGCGGCAGGATCTGTCATTTTTTGACGAGGCGAGTGCCATTGAAAAGTTGATTACATATTACGGCATGACGCAGGAGGACGCGGCGGCGAAGCTGGGCAAGGCACAGAGCACCATTGCCAACAAGCTGCGGTTATTGCGGCTGACGGCGGACGAACGGGAAGTCATTATGAAGTACAATCTAACGGAACGGCATGCCCGTGCACTGCTGCGGCTGGCGGCTCCGGCGGAACGGCTGGCAGTGCTGGAACGGGTGGTAAAGCAGAATCTGAACGTAGAGAAAACCGAAGCCGCCGTGGAGGAAGTGATCGGGAAAAAGAAGGTACAGAACAGCTACAAGAAGCGGAGCAAGGTGTTCCAGAATGTGCGGATTTTCGTGAACACGATCACGAAAGCGGTGGAAACCATGCAGGCGGTGGGAATCGCGGCGGAGTCCCAGAAGATCCAGCACGAGGACTACATCGAATACCGTGTAAAAATTCCCACTGCGACGGCGGCGGCGGGTCGCCGCTGACCCCACGCCCCAATTTCAACTGTGAAAAAGGTAGTGTTACGGCGGGCGGCGAGTCGCCGCTGACCTTACGCCCCAATTTCAACTGTAAAAAGGGTGGTGTTACGGCGGCAGTAGCCGCCTGTTCGCCCCGCCGGGGGATTTTTGTTGATGTGTAATCTTCGAGGGATACTTGACCTTGTAGTACAGGTGGAATGCGAACTCTTTTCTTTTTTTGCTTCTTTTTTTCTTTTCAGTAAAGAAAGCGGCGAGTCGCCGCTGACCTTACGCCCCAATTTCAACTGTAAAAAGGGTAGTGTTACGGCGGCAGCAGCCGCCTGTTCGCCCCGCCGGGGGATTTTTGTTGATGTGTAATCTTCGAGTGATACTTGACCTTGTAGTACAGGTGGAATGCGAACTCTTTTCTTTTTTTGCTTCTTTTTTTCTTTTCAGTAAAGAAAAAAAGAAGCGTAACTCCTTGTGAAATCGGTTGTACATGAAAGATGATAAACAGATAAACTTGCAAACGCCGTATGAAATAAAGTCGCCCACCTGCACAAGAAAACACTTGAATATCAACATTACCAATACAGGCAAGGGCAACAACCGGCGTTGGCAAGCCCCAGGCGGACAGCGAGGGGAACGAGCGAATTCCGCCGGACGGTTTCGACATGACTGCACTAGAAGATGTACTTCACGGAATAACCCCTCCACCAGCTTCGCTGGTCCCCCTCCCCTTCAGGGGAGGCTTATGCACAAACTTGCAAACGCCGTATGAAATAAAGTCGCCCACCTGCACAAGAAAGCACTTGAATACCAACATTGCCAATACAGGAAAAGGCAACAACCGGCGTTGGCAAGCCCCAGGCGGACAGCGAGGGCAACGAGCGAATTCTGCCGGACGGTTTTGACATGGCTGCACTAGAACACACAAACAGTTTACGCAACAGGCTCCCCTGAAAGGGGAGCTGGCAGCCATAGGCTGACTGAGGGGTTTCTTCCGTGAAATCTGAAACAGGAGTAAAAGATTTCAGCAGAACCCCTCCACCAGCTTCGCTGGTCCCCCTCCCCTTTCAGGGGAGGCTTATGCACAAGTCTGCGGGGCGATGTGGGCATTCCCCTACACATTCCAAGAGGTTCTTTCGTAAAATCCAATGCTGCAAAAGTAAAAAAATCCCCCTGCACTCGCAGAGGGATTTTTGCATATCCGATTTATTTTCTAAAATGTCAGAATAAAGCATATCCAGTGTTCGTATTCCGATTCCACCTGTATGCGAATCTTATGGGCATCGGCAATGCTCTGGGCGATAGACAGCCCCAGACCATAACCGCCGGTGGCTCTGGCACGGGACGCGTCGCTGCGGTAGAACCGCTGGAAGATCTTCTCCTTTTCCGACTCCGGAATGCCCTTGCCGGTGTTATAGACCTTCAGCGTTTTCTTGTTCTGTACCTGTTGCAGCGTCACCCGAATTTCTCCGTGTTCCTTGCTGTATTTCAGGGCGTTGTCCATGAAGATACCCACCAGCTGTTTGATCTGGTCAGGGTTGCCGTGATAGGAAATGTCCTCCTGTATCTCCAGTTCCAGCTGCTTTTCCTGCTCGAACGCCTGCCCCTCAAAGGGCAGTGCCGCACCGGAAACGGCTTCGCTCAAAGAGAAGTCCACGAAATCTTTTTCCTTGTCCCCCATTTCCAGCTTGGTCAGGTTCATCATCTCGCCCACCAGCACCCGCATTCGCTCCGCCTGCGACTGGATATAGCTGAGCCATTTGTTCTCCCCGATCTCATCGTGGAGAATGTCCACATTGGCGGAAATGATCGTCAAGGGCGTTTTCAGTTCGTGCCCCGCATCGGAGATAAACTGCCGCTGGCGTTCAAAGGTTTCCTGCATGGGACGCATGGCTCGTTTGGTCAGGATCATGGTCAGCAAAAATACCACACCCTCCATCAGCAGGAACACCAGAATGCTGACCAGCAGCACCTTGTGCAGCAGCAGCTGTTCCGCACTGCGGTCGGAAAATACTACCAGCGTTCCCCTGTCGTAATCCTTGCGGAAATATTGCAGGCTGCCGTACCAGCCGTCTGTCTTTCCCTTTTCCAGCACGTAGTCCAGCATTGTCTGTGCATCGTCCTCGGTGTAGTTTTCCGTACCGTCCAGCCGCATCAGCGTGCCCTCGGCGTTGGCAAAACAGAGGAAGTGGTCGATCGTCACCACGTCGCCCCGTTTGTCCGGAAACGGCGGAGCTTTCCGACCGCCGTTGTTCATGGGCACAGACTGTGCCAGACTTGCCAGCGGCATGGCGTAGAGCACCGGCTGCCGGGCGGCGTAATTTTCCCTGTTGTCCTCGTAGTCATGAGGCGGATCGTCCCAGCCCCACCACGGCGGCGGATCAGGCGGCAGATCCGGCTCTGTCTGACGAGGGGGATCAGGCTGAGGCAGCTGTGTTGCCACGGGCTTTGTTTCACGTGAAACAACCGCCTTGGTAGTCGTGACAGGAGCCTTGGTCTGCCGTGCGGTGGTTGCCCTTGGGGCTGCCGTCGTTGCCTTGGGAGCAGCTGTCTGCCGGGGCGTGGGTGGCTGTGTCTGCACTGCCGCCGGAGCCGGAGCACCGCTTCCTGCCGCCTTGGTTTCCGCAGGAGCACGTTCCGTCTGGACGGTGGTAGTTTCCGCAGTAGTGGTGGTGCTGTCTGTGGTAGTAACTGTAGTTTTCGTGGAAGTATCCGAGCCGGCAGCCGGAACAGCGTCTGTGGTTTCCTGCGGCCGTTTTCCGTCCGGCGGAGCACCGTCCGGCATCTGCCGCACAGCAGTTTCACTGATTGCGATCTGCTCCAGCAGGTTCCGTGTCTGGTTGTAGCTCATGGCTTCGGTAATCACATTCAGGGCAATCAACGGGATCAGGAGCACCGTTGTCAGCATCGCCATGGTAATGCAGATAAACTGCCGCCGCACCCGCCGGATCATGCTTTTTTCTCCAGAAAATAGCCGATGCCGCGAGCCGTGCGAATCTGCACTGTGGAGTGAATTGCGGTCAGTTTTTTTCGCAGGAAGGAGATATACACCTCGATATTGTTATATTCGACATCGCTTTCATAGCCCCAGATCTTTTCGATAAAGCGTTCCTTGGGAATGATCTGTTCGGGGTTGGACAGCAGCATTTCCATGATCTGATATTCTTTCAGACTAAGCTTCATGCGGTTTTCGCCCTGTATCAGGGCATAGGTCTGCCGGTTCAGCTGTAGTTCTGCGAAGTGCAGGCAATCCACTTCCACTTCGCCTTTTCGTCTGGTAAGGGCACGGATTCGTGCCAGCAGTTCGCCGGTGGAAAAGGGCTTGGTGAGGTAGTCGTCCGCCCCGCAGTCCAGCCCGTGAATCTTGTCTTCCACTTCGGACTTGGCAGTCAGGAGCATGATCGGGGTCGCATTTTTTTCCTGTCGGAGAATCTGCACGATCTCGGTGCCGCTGCGGACGGGAAGCATGATGTCCAGCAAGATGCAGTCGTAGATACCGGTGCGGGCGTATTCCAGACCGTCGTCACCGTCGAAAACGGTATCCACGTTGTATTTATTGCGTTTGAGAATTTCCGCCAGTGTATCCGCCAGCTGGACTTCGTCTTCTACTACAAGAATTTTCATGGAGAATCCTCCTTTCAGAATACAGATTTCCAGCTTCTATTATAGGGGAGAATGCTTAATCTTATCTTAAAATAAAAATGTCATATCTTCGGGTGGTGCATTGCCGCGTGGTACAAGTGCAACGCGAACTCTTTTCTTTTTTTGCTTCTTTTTTTCTTTTCAGTAAAGAAAGCGGCGGGTCGCCGCTGACCTTACGCCCTAATTTCAACTGTAAAAAGGGTAATGTTACGGCGGCAGCCGCCGCCTGTATGCCCCGCCGGGGGAGTTTTGTTGATGTGTAATCTTCGGGTGATACTTGACCTTGTAGTACAGGTGGAATGCGAACTCTTTTCTTTTTTTGCTTCTTTTTTTCTTTTCAGTAAAGAAAAAAAGAAGCGTAACTCCTTGTGAAATCGGTTGGCTGCTGTAGCGATGAAAGAATCCCTCCACCGCCTAACGGCGGTCCCCCTCCCTTTTCAAGGGAGGCTTATATACTGCTTGCAAACGCCGTATTTCATAAAGTTACCCGCCTGCACCAGAAAGCACCTGAATATCAACATTACCAATACAGGCAAGGGCAACAATCGGCGTTGGCAAGCCCCAGGCGGACAGCGAGGGCAACGAGCGAATTCCGCCGGACGGTTTCGACATGGCTGTACTAGAAGATGTACTTCACGGAAGAACCCCTCCACCAGCTTCGCTGGTCCCCCTCGTACTGAGCGGTCCCCTCTGCCCTGCGGGCATCTCCCCACCCCGTGGGGAGTCACCCCTTTCAGGGGAGGCTTATTTGCCAACGCCGTAAAAAAATAAAAGTCGCCCGCCTGCACCAGAAAGCACCTGAATATCAACATTACCAATACAGGCAAGGGCAACAACCGGCGTTGGCAAGCCCCAGGCGGACAGCAAGGGCAACGAGCGAATTCCGCCAGACGGTTTCGACATGGCTGCACTAGAAAATTCCTGCCCTCGGGCAAGCCTGCGGGGCGATGTGGGCATCGCCCCTACTTATCTCACCCCAGTGGCTGTTTCTTGATCTTATCGCTGCGGCGGGGGTACTTCTGCGGGGTAGGGGCAGTTTTCCGGATCCGGATTAGCTTCCGTTCACCGGCAGTGGGCAGAGTATAGCTTTCTTCGCCGACGATCTCGCCGCCCAGCAGCTTCGCCGCTGTTTCTGCCTGCTCCGCCGTTTCCGACGGCCCTTTCATTGCGGCAAACACGCCGCCCTGCTTCACAAACGGCAGGCAGTATTCCGTCAACACCGGCATGGCTGCCACGGCTCTGGCAGTTGCCATGTCAAACTGCTCCCGCAGTTCCGGCAGCTTCGCCCCGTCCTCGGCTCTGGCGTGGATACAGCGGACGTTGGCAAGTCCCAGCTTTGCCGCCGTCTGCTCCAGAAACCCGATGCGTTTTTGCAGGCTGTCCAACAGTGTCACCTGTAAATCCGGCCGCAGCAGTGCCAGCACCATGCCGGGAAAACCGGCTCCGGTGCCAACGTCAATACAGGTCGCCCCCAGCGGCAGCTGCACCTTTTGCAGCAAGATCGCACAGTCCAGAAAATGCTTTTCCCAAGCCTCTGCCGGCTCGGTGATCGCCGTCAGGTTCATGTGCCGGTTGGTTTCTGTCAGCTCCGCCAGATAGCACTGGAACTGTACAAAGTGACTCTCCGTCAAAGGCAGTCCTGCTCCGTCAAACAGCTGCTTCGCCGCTTCGTATGTCATCATGCATTTCCCTCCTTTGCAGCGTCCCAGACGATCAGCACAGAAATATCCGCCGGTGATACGCCGGAGATACGGCTCGCCTGTCCCAGATTCTGGGGACGGTGGGCGTTCAGTTTTTCCGCAGCTTCCAGCCGCAGCCCGTGAATGGTGGTGTAGTCCAAGTCCTCCGGCAGCTTCCGGTTTTCCAGCTTCCGCATGCGTTCGATCTGTTCCAGCTGCTTCGGAATATAGCCGTCATACTTGATCTGGATCTCCACCTGTTCCCCGATCACCGGTTCCAGTGCCGGACGGGTGGGGTCAAAAGGAGCAATGACAGCATAGCCCAGCTGGGGACGGCGAATCAGGTCTGCGACTTTACAACCGGTAGTGATGCCGGAGGTGCCGTGCTGTTCCAGAAACGCGTTCAGTTCCGGAGCAGGTGCCAGATTGGTTTTCAGCACCCGCTTTTTCTCCTGTGCCACAAGGCGGTATTTTTCCAGCATGTGCTGATAGCGTTCCTCGGAGAGCAGCCCCAGTTCGTGTCCCAGCGGCATCAAACGCTGGTCAGCGTTGTCCTGCCGCAGGATCAGCCGGTACTCGCTGCGGGAAGTCATCATGCGGTAGGGATCCTCACAGCCCTTGGTCACCAAATCGTCTACCAGCGTGCCGATATAGGAAGTGGCTCTGTCCATGACAAACGCCGGCTTGCCCTGCACTGCCAGTGCGGCATTGATGCCGGCAACCAGTCCCTGTGCGGCAGCTTCCTCGTAGCCGGAACTGCCGTTGAACTGTCCTGCTCCGAACAGTCCGGCGATCTTCTTGCTCTCCAGCGATGCCCGCAGTTCTGTGGGGTCTACGCAGTCATATTCGATAGCATACGCCGGACGCATGATCTCCACGTGTTCCAGTCCGCGGATCGTCCGCAGAAATGCCAGCTGGACATCTTCCGGCAGAGAGGACGACATGCCCTGCAAATAATACTCCTCGGTTTCCAGCCCCATCGGCTCCACGAAAAGCTGATGCCGCGGCTTGTCGGCAAAGCGGACAATTTTGGTTTCGATAGACGGGCAGTAGCGGGGGCCGATGCCCTCGATCTGTCCGGAGAACAGCGGCGAACGGTGAAGATTTTCCCGAATGATGCGGTGGGTTTCCTCGTTGGTATAGGTAATGTAGCAGGAAACCTGATTGTGCATCCGGGACGGATCAGAGCCGAAAGAAAACGGCACAATGTCCTCGTCGCCGTCCTGCCGTTCCATGGCATCAAAGTCAATGCTCCGGCGGTGGACACGACAGGGAGTACCGGTCTTGAACCGCCGCATTCGCAGCCCCAGTTCCTGTAGATTTTTTCCCAGCGGACGGCTGGGAAGAGCCGCATCGGGACCGCTTTCGTAGGAAACCTGTCCCACGTGGATTCTGCCGTTCAGATATGTGCCGGTGGCAACTACGGCGGCGGAAACGGTGTACTGTGCTCCCAGCGAAGTGACAACACCGGTCACTCTGCCGTTTTCGGTCTGGATCTCTGCGATCTCTGCCTGTTTGATCTCCAGCAGGGGTGTTTTTTCGCAGACGTGTTTCATGTAGTTGTGGTAGCGAACGCGGTCTGCCTGTACCCGCAGACTGTGGACAGCCGGCCCTTTGCCGCGGTTCAGCATACGGCTCTGGAGAAAGCAGGCATCAGCAGCCTTTCCCATTTCGCCGCCCAGAGCGTCGATCTCCCGCACCAGATGCCCTTTTGCCGTGCCGCCGATAGACGGGTTGCAGGGCATGTTGGCGATCTGATCCAGAGATATGGTAAACAGCACTGTGCGGCAGCCAAGGCGGGCAGAAGCCAAGGCGGCTTCTACACCGGCATGACCGGCACCGATCACAGCGACGTCATAAGTTCCCATGTGATAATATTCCATAGGTATCACCTCAATTGATATGAATATTTATAAATATTGCAGACAAATCCTGTTCGCCCGCGAAAAGATTTTTGTGCGGCGGGTCAGCCCAAGGATAGCAAGCCGCCTGTTCGCCCCGCCGGGGGATTTTTGCGGCGTGTAATCTTCGTGTGATACTTGACCTTGTAGTACAAGTAAAACGCGAACTCTTTTCTTTTTTTGCTTCTTTTTTTCTTTTCAGTAAAGAAAAAAAGAAGCGTAACTCCTTGTGAAATCGGTTGGCTGCTGTGGCAGGGAAAGAATCCCTCCACCGCCTAACGGCGGTTCCCCTCCCTTTTCAAGGGAGGCTCATTTGTACCTAGGCTCCCTTGAAAAGGGAGCTGGCAGCCGCAGGCTGACTGAGGGATTCTTCTGTGAAACCTGAAACAGAAGTAAAAGATTCCACAGAACCCCTCCACCAGCTTCGCTGGTCCCCCTCGTACTGAGCGGTCCCCTCTGCCCTGCGGGCATCTCCCCACCCCGTGGGGAGTCACCCCTTTCAGGGGAGGCTGCATGTAAGCTTGCAAACGCCGTATTTAAGAAGCTTGACCACCTACACCAAAAAACACCTGAATATCAACATTACCGATACAGGCAAGGGCAACAACCGGCGTTGGCAAGCCCCAGGCGGACAGCGAGTGCAACGAGCGAATTCCGCCGGACGGTTTCGATGCGGCTGCACTAGAAAGTACACTTTGTGGGAGAACCCCTCCACCGCCTAGCGGCGGTCCCCCTCCCCTTTCAGGGGAGGCTTATGCACAAGTCCGCGGGGCGATGTGGGCATCCCCTACACATTCCAAGAAGTCACCGCCCCATTATTTCCCCACGCAGAAGCGGGAGAACACGTCGTTTACCACGGCCTCGGAAACCCGTTCGCCGGTGAGGGTGAGCAAGGCGTCAGCGGCTTCTTCCAGCAGGACAGTCACCGCGTCCAGCAGTTCCCCTGCGTCCAGTGCTTCCAGTGCCAGCTGCACCTGCTCCCGTGCCTGCTCCAGACACTGCTTCTGGCGGGCATTTGCCACAATGCCCAGTTCCGGTGTGACTTCTGCCTGATAGAACAGTTCCTCCACCGCCTGCTGCAATTGCTCCAGCCCGCTGCCCTCTCTGGCTGCCATGGTAATTACGCGGGAGAAATGCGGCTCCAGTTCGTCCGTGTCCAGCTGTGCAGACTGGTCGGACTTATTCAGGATCGCGATCACCGGCTTCTCCGGCAGCTGTTCCAGCATGCGGCGGTCGTCGTCGTCCAGCGGTCGGGTGGTGTCGAACACGGCGAGAATCAGGTCTGCCTGTGCCAGCCGTTCCTCGGCGATCTTCACGCCCATTTGTTCGATCACATCTTCGGTTTCCCGCAGTCCTGCCGTATCTGACAGCCGCAGTGTCACATTGCCCAGCCGGATCTGTTCCTCCACCACGTCCCGCGTAGTGCCGGCAATTTCCGTGACAATGCTCCGCTGGCTGCCGGACAGGAGATTGAACAGAGTGGATTTGCCCACGTTGGGCTTGCCCACAATGACTGCCGACACGCCGGACTGCAAGATTCTGCCATAGTCGTAGGTAGCAAGGGTACTGTCCAGCTGTTCCAGCACCGGCTGGAGGGCAGCGTGCAGGCTCTCCGGTGTCACTGCGGGGATCTCGTCCTCGGGGTAGTCTGCCCACGCTGCCAGATCTCCCAGACTGCGGACGATGCCCTGCGAGATCTGCTGCACGCGGTGAAACAGTGCTCCGTTCTGCTGGGCGTGGGCGAATGCCAGTTCCCGTTTTCCGGCGGCACCGATCACGTCCATGACGGCTTCCGCCTGTGTCAGTGTCATTTTGCCGGCAAGGAACGCCCGCTTGGTGAATTCTCCGGCTTCAGCCGGCTGAGCACCGGCAGCGTAGACTGTTTCCAGCAGCTGGCGGGTAACAAAAATGCCGCCGTGGCAGGAAAATTCCACGGTGTCCTCGCCGGTATAGCTATGCGGGGCACGGAACACGGTGGCGATGCCGTCGTCCAGTTCGCTGCCGGCGGTATCCAGAAAGCTGCCATAGGCACAGGTATAGCCGGACATCTCGGCGAGAGATTTTCCGCCGGTACTCCGGAAGCACTGCTGTGCAACGGAAATTGCGGTATCACCGGAAATACGGATCACGGCAATGCCGCCGGCAGCGTGTGGGGTTGCGATTGCTGCAATGGTATGCATAATAGATTCTCCTTCTGCGGCGGGTCGCCGCTGACCCTACGCCCCAATTTTAAGTGTGAAAAGGGTAGTGTTACGGCGGCGGCAGCCGCCTGTTTGCCCCGCCGGGGGATTTTTGCGGCGTGTAATCTTCGTGTGATACTTGACCTTGTAGTACAAGTGCAATGCGAACTCTTTTCTTTTTTTGCTTCTTTTTTTCTTTTCAGTAAAGAAAGCGGCAAGTTGCCGCTGACCTTACGCCCCAATTTCAAGTGTAAAAAGGGTAATGTTACGGCGGACAAGCCGCCTGTATGCCCCGCCGGGGGATTTTTGTTGATGTGTAATCTTCGGGTGGTGCATTGCCGCGTAGTACAAGTGCAATGCGAACTCTTTTCTTTTTTTGCTTCTTTTTTTCTTTTCAGTAAAGAAAAAAAGAAGCGTAACTCCTTGTGAAACCGGTTGGCTGTTGTAGCAGTTAACCCCTCAGTCACCTGCGGTGACAGCTCAGCACAAGGCACGCCCTTCGGGGGCCCTAAAGGGGAGCCTAGAAATGCAAACTTGCAAACGCCGTATGAAATAAAGTTACCCACTTGCATAAGAAAAACAATCGAATATCAACATTACCGATACAGGCAAGGGCAACAACCGGCGTTGGCAAGCCCCAGGCGGACAGCGAGTGCAACGAGCGAATTCCGCCGGACGGTTTCGGTGTGGCTGCACTAGAAAGTACACTTTACGGGTGAACCCCTCCACCGCCTAACGGCGGTTCCCCTCGTACTGAGCATTCCCCTCTGCCCTGCGGGCATCTCCTCACCCCGTGGGAAGTCACCCCTTTCAGGGGAGGCTGTATGTAAGCTTGCAAACGCCGTATTTAAGAAACTTGACCGCTTGCACAAGCAACACCTCAAAGAGCCAACACTACACGTACAGGCAAGGACAACAACCGGCGTTGGCAAGCCCCAGGCGGACAGCGAGTGCAACGAGCGAATTCCGCCGGACGGTTTCGACATGGCTGCATGAGAAGTTATACTGCACGGAAGAACCCCTCCACCAGCTTCGCTGGTCCCCCTCCCCTTTCAGGGGAGGCTTATGCATAAATCCGCGGGGCGATGTGGGCATCGCCTTCTACACATTCCAAACAGATACAACAAAACGGACTGCATTGCTACAATCCGTTCTGTGATCTGCGTTCAGTTTCCGATCAGAATTCGATCTTGCCGTACAAGCCGGTGTTAAGTTCGTCCTCCGGCTTCGGCTTTTTATAATCCCGTTCGAAGCTGGTCTTCATGGAATCCAGATTCTTCCGGCGGAAATCTTCCGGCTTCTTTTCCCGATAGGGACGCTTGCCCCCGCGGTTCTGACCGCCCTTGCCGCCGCGGTTTCCGCCGCTGCGTCTGCCGGTGGTAGAAGAAACTACGACCTTCCGGTACGGATCTTCGCCGACGCTCTTGGAAGTCACGCCCTCGATCTCCGAGATCTTGCTGTGAATGATGCGGCGTTCATAGGGATTCATGGGTTCCAGCGTGGTGGAACGACCGCTGCGGAGCACGCTCCGTGCGATCTTTTCTGCCAGCTGTTCCAGTGTCTTGCGACGCTTTTCCCGATAGCCGTTGCTGTCCAGCAGCAGGCGGCAGTAATCCTCGCTGTCCTTATTCACCAGAATCGATGCCAGATACTGAATGGAATCCAGTGTTTCGCCTCGTCTGCCGATGATCGTGCCGCTTTTATTATCGCTGCGAAGTTCCATGCGAATGCCGTTTGCGGTACGCATGGTGCTGATGGTCACGGTGATGCCCATGGCAGCGTAAATGTCTGCGATATACTGTCTTGCACGGAGCAGGTTCGGGGACATTTCGCCCTCGGTTAGAATGGTTTCGATCGCTTCGGACTCCATGCCCCGTGTGGGCGAATTGTCGTCCTTGTCAATAATGATCTCCTCCACGGAAGAAACCGCTTCCTGTACCGGTCGGGAAACCGGCATTGCCGGTGCGGCTTCTGCCTGCGGCTGCGGGGCTTCCGGCTGTTCCGGAGCCTTGGCTTCTGTGGTTTCTGCCGGTGCAGCTTCTTCTGCTGCTTCGTACACTGCTTCTACCTGTGCTTCCCGCTTTACCTTTCCGAAAATTCCTTTTTTCGGTTCTTCCAGAATGCGGAACACGATCTGGTCTTCAGAAACGCCGAACTTTTCGACCGCCAGATGCTTTGCTTCTTCGATGCTTTTTGCAGTGAAAATCTCTTTCATTCTCATTCATCCCTTTCCTTGGTAATGGGATTTCACAGGGCGGTTCCCTGTGAACTGTAGTAATTGATTTTTCGCAGACGATTATTTCTGATCGCCGCTGTCCTCAGTGCTGTCGGATTCGTCATACGTTTCGCCGTACTTTTCTGCCATGCGTTTCCGTGCGTCTTTCAGCACCTGCTGGTTATACTTGTTCAGTTCCGAACGGGACATATCCTTGGTTTCTTCTACATATTTTTCCCGCTGGTTCATGACGTCATTGCCCTGCTGTACGTCCATCATACGCTGCATGAAGCTCTTTTTGCCGTTGGCATATTTCTTGGCGTTCTTCTGGTTTTCCTTTTCGCAGATCGCCTCGATACGCTCCTTGGTGAAGTAGCAGTTCAGACCGACGCTCTGGATCAGGGAGAAGAAAGACGAGCATACCCAGTAGAAGCCGACACCTGCCGGCACCTGAAATGCGAACCAGACGGAGAAGATCGGCATTGCATAGAGCATGATGTTCATGCAGCCCATATTCGGCATGGCGGGATTCTTTTTCTTCTGGTAGATCTGCATATAAATGGTCAGTGCCAGCTGGAGCACGCCGGACAGCACCGGAATCAGGAACAAGCCGATCGCGGTAGCGTTCCACACGTCAGGGTGCCACGACGGCACTTCGCCCAGATTGATGCCGAACAGGTTGAACTTGTCATAGAATTCGGTCATCTTTGCGGAGAGGTTGTCCCCCAGCACGCTCTGGAATGCACCGGCATCGCTGTGCTGTGCACTCAGGATCGCCAGTTCCCGCCGGAGGCTGGTGCCCTGCTTGGCGAGTTCCGGATTGACATTCTGGACGATCTCAAAAGCACTGGAGATCACGCTGTCTTTCATTTTGAGGATAAAGGACAGGGGCTTATATACAACGTCCAGAATGCCGAACAGGATAAAGAACTGGAGGAACATGGGCAGGCAGGAAGCACCGGGGTTGATGTTTTCCTCCTGATACAGTTTCATCTGTTCTTCCTGCATCTTCTTGGGGTCGTCCTTATACTTTTTCCGCAGCTTTTCCAGCTTCGGATTGAACCGCTGCATTTTTGCGGAATTTTTCTGCTGCTTATACGAAATGGGAAACAGGATCAGCTTGGTGAAGATCGTGAACAACAGGATCGCCAAAGCATAGTTGTCTACCAAGTCGTAGATCAGACGCATGATCCAGCCGAACGGCTTTCCGCACAGATCATATAAAAAATCACTCATAAAATTGTTTAACCCTTTCTGTTGTGTCGTATTGCCCGCACATACCGCCCGAAGACTTCCCGCGGCGGATCCAGATGTTCCGGAACGTAATCGATACCGCCGGGATTCCACGGGTGACAGTGCAGCAGACGCCGCAGAGCGAGAAAGCCGCCCCGCAGCACACCAAACCGCAGGATCGCAGTCTGTGCATAACAGGAACAGGTCGGATAAAACCGGCACACAGCCGGAGTTAGGCGGGAGAATTTCTGGTACAGGCGGATCAGTGCCGCCGCCAGATACCTCATTTCGTTTTTCCCCCTTCCGACGGCGGTTCCACCAGTTTACGGATACGGCGAACGCCGCTTCCTGCCAGATAGTCACGCAGTTGTGTGGAGCGAATGCCCACAATAGAGGGCAACGCCACAATGACCATGTCCATTCCCACCGGCATCAGGTGTTCGGTTTCCCGATATGCCTGCCGGATCACACGGCGGGCACGGCTGCGTTTTACGGCACACCCGACTTTTTTCCCTACGGTAATGCCCAGCCGGTTATACTTTCGTCTGGTCTTTCGCAGATAAATGATTGCATACGGCGATGCGATCTTTTTTCCCCGCTGATACAGCAGCTGAAAGTCCCGATTCTGGTTGAGGATCACTGTTTTCTCCATTGCTTGCACTCCATCTTTTTGTGTTCAGAGCCTGTTGACGGTTTTTACCGGAAAAAGCAAAAGCGTACTCCGAATCTTCCGTGTGCCGGCGGCGGACTGTCTGACCTTGTACCATGGCGGTATGGGTCAGTTTTCCGCAGCCGGCACATCGGCGAATTCAGAATACGCTCCTCGAAAAAACAAAAGACCACAAACCAATGGCGTTGTGGTCCGACTTCGATCAGTGGCTCAGTCTTGCTCTGCCCCGTGCTCTTCTGCGAGCTAAAACCTTTCTACCGTTCGCAGTGGCCATTCTCTTGCGGAAGCCATGCACCTTTTTCCGATGAATCTTCTTCGGCTGATATGTTCTCTTCAAAACAGTACCTCCTTTCTCGCTCAGACGGCAGAACTGCCGTCCCACAGATTCCTTGGAAGTCCACCCAGACCGGACGAGCCTGTCTGCGTGAATCCATTTACCATATATTATAGCGGATTCCGTTTTATTTGTCAAGCCCTCCGGCAAACTTTTTTGCGAAATTTTCGGCTTTTTTTCTTTTTCCACAGGTTCTCCACAGCTGTTTTGGGCAGGCTGCACGGATTTTTTGTCGGTTTTTGACGTTTTTTACAAAGACAATTCCGCCGGCTGCCCCAGCGTTCCGGAGCAGGACGGCATTCCGGCAACGCGGTAGCCGGCTCCGGTGCCCGCGTTTTGCCGTTGCTGCCTGAAGGCAATACCGCACAAAGAGCGTCTGGCGACTTTCCACGCTGCACCGCCTGTGGAAAACGCCCGTTTTTTGTCCATTTTTGCTCTCCACAGTTTCCGCAGGTTTCCACGTGGAAATTTTGTGGAATTCATAAAGTTTTCCACAATAGGGGTTGATTTTCCACAGATGATGTGGTATACTATTATATTAAGAATACCTGTTGAAAGACAGGTGGAAAGTCTGCGGAAAACGGTTTTCCACAACCACCGTTCCGCAGAATTCGCCTGTCCGGCAGACCACGGAGATCCCCGCAGATCCTGCCGGACAGGCTTTGAAGTTACATAAGGAGGATCCCCCATTTATGAATTCAATTGATGAAGCCTTCTCCAGTGTCAAACAGTACTGCCGGAAAGAGGGCCGGATCTCAGAAGCTGCCATGAAGCTCTGGATCGATATTATGAAGCCGGTACAGCTGGACGGCTCGGTGGCAGTGTTCACCGTACAGTCAGAGTTCCAGAAAACCGTTGTTATGAACACCTACAATGCCCTGCTGAAAGAGGCATTTCTCAACGTGCTGGGACTGGATGTCAAGATCCAGATCAATGTCGTCACACCGGAAGAAAATGACAACCCGCTTTCCGAAAACAGCAACGCCAAGGATTACGATGAACTGGCACGCCGCCACGAGGAACTGGAGCACAGCTTTGAGGGTGCCAACTATGAGTACACCTTCGCCACATTCATTGTCGGCGGCTCCAATGAGTTCGCCTACGCTGCCTGCACCGCCGTGGCAAAAGAACCGGGCAAGAACTACAACCCCCTGTTCATCTACGGTCCCTCCGGTCTGGGAAAGACTCACCTGATGCACGCCATTGCCAACCAGGTGCACGAAAATCACCCTGAATACAAGATCATTTACGTCACCAGTGAAGAATTCGGCAACGACTTCCTCTCCTGCATCAACGACAACAACATGGCTCGGTTCCACGACAAGTACCGGAACGCCGACGTGCTGCTGATCGACGACATTCAGTTTTTCAGCAACAAGGAACGCATGCAGGAGGAATTCTTCCACACGTTCAACAAGCTCCACGCTGAGGGCAAGCAGATCGTGATCACTTCGGATAAGCCGCCCAAGGAACTGAAAACGCTGGAAGAACGTATCCGCAGCCGGTTCGAGTGGGGCCTGATCACCGACATCAGCACACCGGACTTTGAAACCCGTATCGCCATTATCCGCCGCAAGGCAGAACTGCTGGATCTGTACATTCCCGACGATGTGGCAGAGTTTATTGCCAACCGTCTGAAAACCAACATCCGGCAGCTGGAGGGTGCCGTCAAGAAGCTGAAAGCCCTGAAGCATCTGGCAGGTTCGCCCCCGTCCATTTCCATGGCACAGAGCGTCATCAAGGACATTCTCAGCGACGACCAGCCGGCTCCGATCACCGTGGAGAAGATCATTCTGGAAGTGGCTGACGTGTACGGCGTTTCTCCGGAGGATATTCGCAGCAGCAAACGCTCCAGCCAGATCTCCACTGCCCGCAAGGTGGCGATCTATGTGGTCCGTGAGATCACCCAGATGCCCCTGCAGGCGATCGGCACGGAATTCGGCGGCCGTGACCACTCCACCATTGTCTACTCCATCAGCAACATTGAAACGGCAATGAAGCACGATGACCATCTGAAGCAGCTGGTCGAGGACACCATCAAAAATATCCGCAACAAAAGCCACGCATAGAGAACTGGGAAAGGACACTGCAGAACATGTGGAAAACAGGATTTTGCAGTGCTTTTTTGCCGATTCCACAGGAATTCCACCGGTGTCGGCAAGTTTTCAACATGTGTTTCAACAGTCTGTTGAAAATCCATGTGCAGAAAAAGTGCCCGCTGTGTCCGCAGCATTTAACAGCTATAGAAGCGGGCTTGTGGAATCTGTGGTAGAAAGCTGTGGAATGTGTTTTCCACAGCTTGTGGAAGCGGTATTTCGAGTGCGGCAGGTTTTCCACGATTTTTTCCACAAACTTTTGTTTTCCACTCCACAAACTTTCCACTTTTCCCGTGTGGAAAAAGCTTTCCACTTTTCCGGAAACTTTCCACAGGCGGTCTGTGGGAAAGATTTGCCCGAAATTCTGAGGAGAATCTGTGGTTTCCACTTTTCCGGAGCCTCTATTATTACTACTATATATTCTTTTCTTTGTATTCTGTCTTTTCGCAGCTTCGCTGCAAAAAACAGCGGATAGCATGTGCTGTACACTGTGGACGGACAGCAAAAAACTGTCCGTGATACAGCTGCAAAAGCAAGAAACGCGGCTGAACTGCGTGACGTTTTCTGTCCGCGAAGTGACTGCAAAAGGACAATCGGAAAGACATCGGACAACACAGATACAAAACGAATACAGCGTTGTCCGGGACACACGTTCCGAACCCCATTCAAAATTGAACGATCCATTGGATCTGAATAAAGGAAGACGACCCATGATAAAATTTACTTGTGACCGACAAACATTCTATACTGCCATTACCCATGTGGCAAAGGGTGTTTCTCAAAAATCCACCATTCCGGCATTGGAACGCCTGAAGCTGCGGCTGGATCACGACAATCTGGAACTGACCGGCTATGATCTGGAATTCGGGATCCAGCGTAGCATTGAAGTCGAATCAGACTGCTCCGGCGAATTTGTGATCCTTCCCCGTCTGCTGAGTGAGGCTGTCCGCCGGTTCTCCGGCAATATAGTAACCATGGAAGTGGATGACAACTATGTGGTAAAACTGTTCTGTGATGCCACCGAGTTTCAGATCTCCGCCATGTCCTCTGAGGAATATCCGGCTCTGCCCAGTCTGGATCTGAACGTCGGCATGCAGATCGAACAGCCGGTATTGAATTCCATGATTCGCCAGACAAGTTATGCAACTTCTGTCAGCGAGGCAAAACCAGTGCTCACCGGCGAATTGTTTGAGGTGGAGGGTGATACCCTTCATGTGGCAGCCATTGACGGCTACCGGCTGGCAGTCCGGCAGGAACCCATTTCCAGTGCGGAGAATTACCGTTTTGTGGTTCCCAAACGGATGCTGCTGGAAGTGGCAAACATGCTCCACGATGACGCAGAGGAACTCTGCACCATTTCTGCGGACCGGCGGCATGTGGTATTCGAATTCAACGGCTATACGGTATTCTCCCGCCTGCTGGAGGGCGAGTTCCACAACTACCGCAGCAGCATTCCTGCCAGCTATGAAACTGAGATCACCGTGGACACCAGTGCCCTGACCCGTTGTCTGGAACGCTGCTCCCTGCTGATCAGCGGTAAGTACAACGCACCGGTTCGCTGCACGTTTGCCGACGGCAGTCTTGGCGTGTGGTGCAAGACCGGTATTGGTGAGATCAACGACAAAATTCCGGTGGAGATCAGCGGCAAAGATGTCACCATCGGCTTTGATAACCGTTTTCTGCTGGACGCTGTCCGTGCGGCAGACTGCGACAAGGTAAAAATCCAGCTGAGCGGCGGCAATCGCGTGGCAAAACTGGTTCCGCCGCAGGGCGAAAGCTTCATTTTCCTGCTGATGCCGATCCAGCTGCGGGGATAAGCGTGTCATACAGAATGTTTCACGTGAAACAAGGACAGTGCTGCTGAGGGGAAACCTTTTCTTAATGTGTTGGATTTTACGAAGAAATCTCTTGGAACGTGTAGGGGACGATGTCCACATCGCCTCGTGGACTTATCCGAGGACAGCAATTTTCTAGGGCAGCCGCATCGAAACCGTCCGGCGGAATTCGCTCGTTGCACTCGCTGTCCGCCTGGGGCTTGCCAACGCCGGTTGCCAATAGCTGCTCCTGATATGTTGGGCTTTATGGCAGAATCTCTTGGAACGTGTAGGGAGCGATGCCCACATCGCCCCGCGGACTTACCCGAGGACAGCAATTTTCTGGGGCAGCCGCATCGAAACCGTCCGGCGGAATTCGCTCGTTCCTCGCTGTCCGCCTGGGGTTTGCCAACGCCGCTAGTTGCCCTTGCCTGTATCGGTAATGTTAGTATTCAAGTGTTTTCTGGTGTAGGTGGTCAATGTTATTTTGTACGGCGTTTGCAAGCTTACAGTTACAAGCCTCCCCTGAAAGGGGAGGGGGACCAGCGAAGCTGGTGGAGGGGTTTGCCGCCACAGCAGCCAACCGGTTTCACAAAGAGTTACGCTTCTTTTTTTCTTTACTGAAAAGAAAAAAAGAAGCAAAAAAAGAAAAGAGCCCGCGTTTCACTTGTACTATGCGGCAATGCATCACCCGAAGATTACACATTATCCTCAGTGGAGAAACAAGCTGACCTGTCACCTGCTACTGGCAGGAAATAGGAGGTATATATGGCTGAAAATCAAGAACATATTTCTGTATCCATTCACACGGAATTCATTAAACTGGATTCCCTGCTGAAATTCGCAGGACTTTGCGATACCGGCGGATTTGCCAAGGAACTGGTGCAGCAGGGAGCCGTGAAAGTCAACGGCGAAGTCTGCACCATGCGTGGCAAGAAAATTCGCCCGGGGGATACGGTATCCGTCGATAAATTTACGGTACAGGTGACGGCAGAAGCATGAAACTGACTGCCCTGTCCGTGGACGGCTTCAAGAATCTCAAGGGGGTTTCCCTGATTCCCGATCCGTCCTATAATCTGATTCTGGGCGAAAATGCACAGGGTAAGACCAACCTGCTGGAGGCAATCTGGACACTCACCGGCTGCCGCAGCTTTCGCGGTACGCGGGAACGGGACTATCTCCCCTTTTCCGGCGGCAATTTGCAGGTCGAAGCGAAATTCCAGGATGCCCGACGGGAACAGTCTGTCCGGCTGTGCATGGTTTCCGGTACCGTACCGGAAAAAAAGATCTGGTGCAACGATGTTCCCCAGAAAAGCAGTGCCCTGTTTTCCGTGTTCCACTGCGTCACATTTACGCCGGAAGACCTCTCTCTCGTAGAGGGCGGTCCGGAACGGCGGCGGACGTTTCTGGACTTGTGCAGTGCCCAGCTGCACGCCCCTATGCTGGGGCTGGTGCGGCGGTATCAGCTGGCGTTGCAGCAGCGAAATGCTGTGCTGAAACAACGGCTGCCGGAGGCACAGGCGGCAGGACTTCTGGAGATCTGGGACAGACAGCTGGAACAGCTGGGCACCGAGATCGCCGTCCAGCGGG
This sequence comes from Ruminococcus sp. OM06-36AC, assembly GCF_003438725.1. Taxonomy (NCBI): domain Bacteria; kingdom Bacillati; phylum Bacillota; class Clostridia; order Eubacteriales; family Oscillospiraceae; genus Ruminococcus; species Ruminococcus sp. OM06-36AC. The sequence goes on along the minus strand of NZ_QSTT01000002.1, from coordinate 18,555 downwards.
GCATCTACGTCCGGCGGCTGGCGGAAGTCTGCGTGCCGCTGTACGCCCAGATCGCACGGGGACGGGAAACCGTTTCCCTTCACTATCAGTCCAGCGTGTTCGGAAAAGACGCACAGGACACCCTGCCGGAAACGCGGACACCGGAACTGGTGCAGCAGTACGGCGAAAAAATGCGGCAGAGCCGCAGCTCCGACCTGCTGCTGGGACATACGGCAAGCGGGGCTCATCGGGATGACCTGCTCCTCGCCATTGACGGCAAGCCCGCAAAGGAATTCGGCTCGCAGGGGCAGAAAAAAAGTCTGGCTCTGGCTCTGAAGCTGGCACAGGCGGAGATCTACAGCAAACGCCGGAAAGAATCACCGGTGGTGCTGCTGGACGATGTCATGGGCGAACTGGACGAGGCTCGTCAGGCTGTGGTTTCCACCATTGTGCAGGAGATGCAGGTCTTTGTGACTACCTGTCACCCCGAATCCCTGCTTTCCCCAAAGAACGGCAAGCGGTTTTTGTTGAAAGACGGCATGCTGACCGGCGATGTGGAAAATCGTCCCGAAACTGCTTGAAATTCCGTTTTCCACAGACTGTTGAAAACGTTGTGGAAAACTTGTTTGAAGCTGTGAAAAAGGGAAATACACGGCGAATTTTTGTGGATTCCACAGAAGTCTGCCGTAAAAAGAAATCATTCGAAATCCAAACTACTCCCGCTTCGGCGGGAAATCGAGGGAATCAAATATGACAGAAGAAATGAAACAAAGTGCACAGAATTATACGGAGGATCAGATTCAGGTGCTGGAAGGTCTGGAGGCGGTTCGAAAGCGTCCGGGCATGTACATTGGATCGACTGGTCCCAAAGGACTGCACCACTTGGTCTACGAGATCGTAGACAACTCCATTGACGAGGCGTTGGCAGGATTCTGTACCGAAATTACTGTAGATATTCTGCCGGAAAATGTCATTCGCGTATCCGATAACGGACGCGGTATTCCGGTAGGCATTCACCCGAAAGAGGGCATCTCTGCGGCAACTGTCGTGTATACCATTCTCCATGCCGGCGGTAAGTTCGGCGGCGGCGGATATAAAGTTTCCGGCGGTCTGCACGGTGTCGGTGCGTCTGTCGTAAACGCCCTGTCGGAATGGCTGAAGCTGACCGTCAAGGACGGCAAACACGTGTATTTTCAGGAGTTCCACCGCGGCAGCTATGACGAACTGCTCCGTGTGATCGGGGACACCACCGAAACCGGTACCACCGTCGAGTTTAAGGCAGATGCAGAAATTTTCGAGGAAACTACTGAGTACGACTATGAAATTCTGCTGAAGCGGCTGCGGGAACAGGCGTTCCTGAATGCCGGTATCCGCATTGTCTTTTCCGACAAGCGGAACGAAGCAGAACCCCGCACGGAAGTGCTCCACTATGAGGGCGGTATCCGCCAGTTCGTGGAATATCTCCACCAGAAGCGTGGTCTGGAAGCTCTGTCGGAAGACGTGATCTACGTTTCCGGCATGGACGGCGACGCTTTCGCAGAAGTGGCTCTCCAGTACAACGACAGCTACAACGAGATGATCCTCTCGTTTGCCAATAACATTCACACCGCCGACGGCGGTACTCACGAGGTGGGCTTCAAGAATGCCCTGACCAAAGTCATCAACGAATACGGCAAAAAGTTCGGTCTGCTCAAGGACGGACAGAAGCTTCTGGGCGATGATGTGCGGGAAGGTCTGACGGCGATCGTTTCCGTCAAGCTGACCGAGTGCGAATTCGAGGGACAGACCAAGGGCCGTCTGGGCAATCCGGCAGTCAAGCCCTTCGTGGAGAAAATGGTCTTTGATAAGCTGATGAGCTACTTCGAGGAAAATCCCACCGTGGCACGGGCAATTTTCGACAAGAGCGTGTCCGCACAGGTGGCACGGGAAGCGGCTCGGAAGGCAAAGGAAACGGCACGCCGCAAGTCCGCCATGGAGAGTGCTTCTCTCCCCGGCAAGCTGGCAGACTGTCAGGAAAAGTCCACCGAGGGCACGGAACTGTATATCGTCGAGGGTGACTCTGCGGGCGGTTCCGCCAAGGAGGGACGTGACCGCCGCTATCAGGCGATCCTGCCGCTCTGGGGCAAGATGCTGAACGTGGAAAAGGCTCGTATCGACCGCGTTTACGGCAACGAAAAGCTGATGCCGGTCGTTACTGCACTGGGCACCTCCATCGGCGAGGACTTCGATATTCAGAAGCTGCGGTACGGCAAAGTCATCATCATGGCAGATGCCGATGTAGACGGTTCGCATATCCGCACCCTGCTGCTGACGTTCTTCTTCCGGTTCATGCGGCCGCTGATTACCAACGGCAACATCTATCTGGCACAGCCGCCGCTGTTCAAGGTGTTCAAGGGCAAGAAGTACAAGTACGCATTCGACGAAGCCGAACGGGACAAGTACATTGCGGAATTCGCCGATGTCGACGGCAGCACTGCCAAGGTCGGCGTACAGCGGTACAAAGGTCTGGGTGAAATGAGTTCCGAACAGCTGTGGGAAACCACCATGAATCCGGAAACCCGTTCCATGATCCGCGTGGACATGGAGGACGCAGAAAAGGCGGACGAAATTTTCACGATCCTCATGGGCGATAAGGTTGCTCCCCGTAAGGAGTTTATCGAGAAGAATGCACGCTATGTGCAGAATCTGGACGTATAAAGAGGAAATACCATGGAAAACACAACAACGCTGCCGGTATTCGACACCACTGCCCCGTATCACATCAAGCGGGAGTATTATCGGGACGGCTTCGCGGCATTTCAGAAAAAGTTTGTCATGAAACGCAACTATGTGATGATGGCACTGTTTTTCATTCTGCTGGTGTCGTTCGTGGTGTCGGCAGTGGCAGACCCCAGCAATAAGACGGCATACTTTCTCATGATGATCTGCCTTGCGGCGATCTTTATGCTGTGGTACAACCCGCGGAAACAGCGTCGCATGGTGCTGGACGCGGTGCAGGAACTGGAATTCGAACAGTTCACCGCCTGCAATGACGGCAAGGTGCTGCGGATCCGGATCCGGCAGGGCGAGGACGAAACCGAGCAGATCCCCGAATCCCGAATTTCCCTGGCGACTGCCTATGTGCAGGAGTTCGAGGAATTCTATCTGGTCTGCGACGGCAAGAAGATGTTCTACGTGCTGCCGAAATCAGCACTGGAGCAGTCCGCCGAAGCACTGCCGGAGCAGTCAGCAGAGGAAGCGTGACTGTTTCACGTGAAACATAAGGCAATGCTGTATGATTCGGCTCCCTTGAAAAGGGAGCTGGCAGTGCGAAGCACTGACTGAGGGATTGCTTTGCAGTAATGGCACAGGGACAATCTGTCCTTTGTCCGTTGCTATGTCACCAAAAGCAGCCTGTGTTTCACGTGAAACACAAACCCATACGACAAAACACCCCGAAAGGGAAAAGGCGGTTTTGCCGCCGTGATAGGAATATAGAATGATGGATAATAACACTTCAATGGAAAAAGAAAATTTCTTTACCAACGGAAAACAAAAAATTACCCCCATCGAAATTGGTCGGGAGATGCAGGACTCGTTCCTGCAATACGCCATGTCGGTCATCGTTGCCCGTGCCCTGCCGGACGTGCGGGACGGTCTGAAACCGGTACACCGGCGTATCCTCTACACCATGTTCGAAAAGGGACTGACACCGGATAAGGCGTACCACAAGTGTGCGGATACCGTCGGTGCCGTGCTGGGTAGCTATCACCCCCACGGTGACGCGTCGGTCTATGATGCACTGGTACGTCTGGCACAGAGTTTCTCAATGCGGTATATGCTGGTAGACGGTCAGGGTAACTTCGGTTCCGTAGACGGCGACCCGCCTGCTGCTTACCGTTATACCGAAGCCAGAATGTCCAAGATTGCCTTGGAAATGCTGACAGACATTCACAAGGAAACGGTGCCCTTTGTCCCCAACTATGACGACCGCCTGAAAGAACCGGAAGTGCTCCCCTCCCGTTTCCCGAACATTCTGGTAAACGGCTCTGTGGGTATCGCAGTCGGCATGGCGACCAATATCCCGCCCCATAATCTGGGCGAGGTCATTGACGGCATTCACATGCTGATGGAAAAACCGGACTGCACCATGGACGAACTGATGACCTGTGTACAGGGACCGGACTTCCCCACCGGCGGCATTCTCATGGGCAAAAGCGGTATCCGTGCGGCGTATGCCACCGGTAAGGGCAAGCTGACGCTCCGCGGACAGACCCATTTCGAAAAGGTTCGCGGACGGCAGGCGATCATCGTGACGGAAATTCCGTACATGGTGAACAAGGCCCGTCTGGTGAAGTCCATTGCCGATCTGGCAAAGGATAAGCGGATCGAGGGCATTTCCCACATTCAGGACGAATCCAGCCGTGAGGGCATGCGGATCGTTATCGAACTGAAAAAAGATGCCAATGAGCAGATCGTGCTGAACAAGCTGTTCACCTATACCCAGTTGCAGGATACCGTCAGCGTCAATATGCTGGCGTTGGTGGGCGGTGAGCCCAAGACTTTGAGCCTGAAGCAGGTGCTGGAGGAATACCTGAAATTTCAGGTGGAAGTCATCACCAACCGTTCCAAGTTCGATCTGGAAAAGGCAAAGAAGCGTGCCCATATCCTCCAGGGCTTCCTGCTGGCAATCGACTATATCGACGAAGTCATTGCCATTCTGCGGGACAGCAAGACCGTTCCGGAAGGTAAGGCTCGCCTGATCGAGCGTTTCAAGGACGTGGATATGTCGGCTCTCCTCGACCGTGCACAATACGATATGGAGGGCTACCAGCTGGAACACAAGCAGGGGCTGACCGAGGAGCAGGCAGAGGCAATTGTACAGATGCGTCTGGGACAGCTGACCGGCATGGAACGGCAGAAAGTCACCGACGAACTGTATGCCCTGATCCAGAAGATCACCGACCTGCTGGACATTCTGGCAAATCGGGAACGGGTATATCAGATCATCATGGACGACCTCAACGAGATTCGCCGGAAGTTCGGCGATGCCCGCCGCACACAGATCGAAACAGTCGAGGGCGAAGTGGACATCGAGGATCTGATTCCGGTGGAGGACTGCGTAGTCACCTATACCGAGAACGGCTATATTAAGCGAATTCCTGCCGATGTGTATAAGAGCCAGCGGCGTGGCGGCCGCGGTGTCACCGGCATGAAACAGCGGGAGGAGGACTTCGTCAGCGAACTGATGATTAGTTCTTCCCACTCCCATATCCTGTTTATCAGCAATCTGGGAACTATGTACAAGCTGAAGTGCTATGAACTGCCGGAGGGTTCCAAGAATGCCCGCGGCACCAATATCGTGAACCTGCTGCCTCTGAACGCCGGAGAAAAGATCGCCGCAGTACTCACTACGCCGGACTTCAACGAGGGCAAGTATGTGGTCATGATTACCCGCAATGGTAAGATCAAGCGGACAGCACTGTCTGACTATAAGAACGTGCGGAAGAACGGCTTGATCGCCATTGGTCTGGACGAGGGCGACGAGATCGCCGCAGTGCGTCTGACCAACGGCTCCAACCGGCTGTTTGTTGCCACCCGCAACGGTATGGCAATTCGCATTGACGAAAGCGATGTCCGTCCCATGTCCCGTTCGGCACACGGTGTCAAGGCGATCACCCTGCGAAAGGGCGATGCCGTGGTATCTATGGCAAGAGAGCGTGAGGGTGCTTCCCTGCTGACTGTGACGGAAAACGGCTTCGGCAAAAAGACCGCCCTGTCAGAATACCGTATGCAGTCCCGCGGCGGTCTGGGACTTACCAACTACAAGGTGGACGAGGAACACGGTGCAGTCTGCGGCATTAAGGTTGTAGACGAAAGCGACGACCTGATGTTCATCTCCAGTGACGGCGTTATCATTCGTGTGGCATGCAGCGAGATTCGTGCCATGGGACGTGTTGCCAAGGGTGTGCGTGTCATGCGTGTCAACGAGGGACAAAAGGTAGTTGCTTTTACCCGTACCGAAGCGGCACAGGACGAGGACGATGCAGAGAGCCTTCAGGACGGCTCTGAACAGCCTGTTGTAACAGACGAGGCAATTCCTGCACGAGAGGCAGAAACCCCGTCAGAGGGCATCACAGACAGTTCTACAGACGAATCTGCGGAATGATCGGTGATGTACGACAACCGACAATAAAGAAACCAGCAGCGGCGGAATTTCTGCCGCTGTTGTTGTATGCGGCAGCAGGTCAGTCCGCCGTATGTTTCACGTGAAACAAACCACTTAAAAGAGGTGTACCATGATATTCTGGATTCTTTTCCTGCTGCTGATTCTGCTGGGCATCTGGTTCTGCATTGAGCAGCATGTTCTGCGGGTGCGGAAACAAACGCTCTCGCTGGAACATCTCCCTGCCGGCTGGGACGGCGTTTCCCTGCTGCAAATCACCGACCTGCACCACCGGCAAATGGGCAGGGGCAACTGCCGCATCATTCGGCAGGCACAGCAATTACAGCCGGACGTGATCGTCCTCACCGGTGACATGATTTCGCGGGATATGCGGGACTTTCACGAAATCTCGTCATTTTTGCAGGCACTTTCGAAAATAAGCCCCACCTATCTCTGCACGGGAAATCACGAACTGGACTTGCCGCCGGAGGTGCAGCAGGAGTTCTGGGCAATGGCGGAGCAGGCAGGCTGTCACCCGCTGCGAAATGAAACGGTTCCGCTGGAAAAGTCCGGCTGTCCCCCGCTGTATCTGGCGGGAGCCGAATTGGCGTATGGGATCTATCGGGACGACAACCGTGGATTCCGGCACTTGCAGCCCTATACGGCGGACGACCTGACACAGGCTCTGGGCACACGGCAGGGCTGCACGGTGCTGCTGGCACATAATCCCCTGCTGCTGGACAGCTACGCCGGCTGGGGTGCAGATGTGGTGTTGTCCGGACACGTCCACGGCGGCATGGTGCGGCTGCCCTTTGTGGGCGGCGTGCTGTCGCCGGAGCGAAGATTTTTTCCGAAATATGACAAGGGGCTGTACGAGAAAGGCGGCACAAAGCTGTATGTATCCGGCGGCATCGGCAAGCCGCGGCTGTTCAACCCGCCGGAGATCAACATGATCTATCTGAACAGCGTCCAGAAATAATAGATCAGCCCGTACACCATGGAAGCGGAAGTGCCGTAGAGAATGACCGGCCCCGCAATGGCAAAAATGCGGGTGCCAATGCCGAGGACCCAGCCCTCTGTGCGTGCCTCAATGGCAGAGGAAACCACACCGTTTGCAAAGCCGGTAATGGGCACCAGCGTGCCGGCTCCGGCGTGTTTGCCCAGCTTGGCGTACCAGCCCAGACCGGTGCAGACTGCACTGACTGCCACCAGCCCGATAGAGATCCACGCGGCAGCTGTTTTCTGCTCCACGCCGCAGAATTCCGTCAGAATATGGATACCGGCTTCGCCGATCGTACAGATCAGACCGCCTGTCAGAAATGCAAGAGGAATGTTTTTCCACGACTTGGATTTCGGGGCGGTCTGATTTTGCATGGTTTGATAGAGTTCACGACTGATTTTCATGAGAAGCCCTCCTTTTTCCGGAGTATGTGCAGTTTTGGTGCAGTTATGCGTGAAATTTTTGCTTGGGAATGTGTAAAGGGCGATGCCCGTATCACTCCGCAGAATTACAACAGCAGATTTGCTTATAAGCCTCCCCTGAAAGGGGTGACTCCCCACGGGGTGGGGAGATGCCCGCAGGGCAGAGGGGACCGCTCAGTACGAGGGGGACCAGCAAAGCTGGTGGAGGGGTTCCTACGTGAAATGTAACTTCTAGTGTTGCCATGTCAAAACCGTCCGGCGGAATTCGCTCGTTCCTCGCTGTCCGCCTGGGGCGTGCCAACGCCGATAGTTGCCCTTGCCTGTATCGGTAATGTTGATATTTAGGTGCTTTCTTGTGCAGGTGGGTAACTTTATTTGATGCGGCGTTTGCAAGCAGTATATAAGCCTCCCTTGAAAAGGGAGGGGGACCAGCGAAGCTGGTGGAGGGATTTCCCGCTACAGCAGCCAACTAATTTCACAAGGAGTTACGCTTCTTTTTTTCTTTACTGAAAAGAAAAAAAGAAGCAAAAAAAGAAAAGAGTTCGCGTTCCACCTGTACTGTAAGATTCCAATATCGCCCGAAGATTACACAAGAAACTGTCACAATAGATTCTCATCAACAAAACTCCCCCGGCGGGGCATACAGGCGGCTGCCGCCGCCGTAACATTACCCTTTTTACACTTGAAACTGGGGCGTAAGGTCAGCGGCGACCCGCCGCTTTCTTTACTGAAAAGAAAAAAAGAAGCAAAAAAAGAAAAAAGAAAAGAGTTCGCCTACCATTGTACTGTACGGCAATGATTCACACGAAGATTACACAAAAAACTTTTTTCCTCATAGATTCTCATCAGCAAAAATCCCCCGGCGGGGCATACAGGCGGCTGCTGCCGCCGTAACACTACCCTTTTCACAGTTGAAATTGGGGCGTAAGGTCAGCGGCGGCTTGCTATCCTTGGGCAAGTCTGCCGTCGCCACTTCCGCTGGGCGACGGGCTGACCCGCCGCCTATGCTTTGCATAATTCCCCGAAACCAACACATACTATCCGCGAGGTGATTCGAATGGTACGCAATTTATCCCGCGGCGTATTCCAATACGCCCAGCCGCCCCGCATCATCAGCTACGCCAGCACCGTCGGACAAAAAGAGGGCGATGGTCCTTTCGGTGCCTGCTTCGACTGCGTGGAGCCGGACGCTCATTTCGGACAGGACACATGGGAACAGGCGGAAAGCGTGATGCAGCGGCGAACCGTCCAGCTGGCACTGGATAAGTGCGGCTTACAGGACAGCGACCTCTCCTGCATCTGTGCCGGCGACCTGATGAACCAGTGCATCGGCTCTACCTACGGCATGCGTCCGCTGGAGATCCCCCTGCTGGGCATTTACGGAGCCTGCTCCACCATGGCGGAGGGGCTGCTGCTGGCATCGTTTCTGGCAGCCGGCGGCGTAGGCGAGTACACTGCCGCCGTGACATCTTCCCACTTCTCCACCGCAGAACGCCAGTTCCGGTTTCCCCTGTCCTACGGCGGGCAGCGTCCGCCTACAGCACAGTGGACATGCACCGGCTCCGGAGCCGTGATCCTACAGCAGCCCGACGGCATACCAGACGGCGTGTGTGTCACCGGCGGCTGTATTGGCACCATGGTAGATCTGGGCGTGACAGATGCCAACCACATGGGAGCAGCAATGGCTCCTGCGGCAGCAGATACCCTTGTCCGGTACTTCAAAGGCACCAACACAGCACCGGACACGTATGACGCCATTGTCACCGGCGATCTGGGGCTGATCGGCAGCGAGCTGCTCTGTGATCTGGTGATGAAGCAGGGTTATGATATTTCTGCGGTGCATCGGGACTGCGGTGCAATGCTGTACGATCCGAAAACGCAGGACACTCACGCTGGCGGCTCTGGCTGCGGGTGCAGTGCCAGCATGCTGTGCGGGCACTTTCTGCCGGCTCTGCAAACCGGAGCCATGAAGCAGATCCTGTTTGCGGCAACCGGTGCCCTGATGTCCCCTACTGCTTCTCAGCAGGGCGAGAGCATTCCGGGCATTTCGCATTTGGTAGAACTGACACTTCTGCGGCGATGAATAGGAGGAACAACAATGGCAATGGATCTATTCTGGGCATTTCTGGTTGGCGGTGCACTCTGTGCCGTGGGGCAGGTGCTGATCGACTACACCAAGCTGACACCGGCACGAATCCTCACGGCGTATGTGGTTGCCGGTGTGGCACTGTCGGCAGTAGGCATCTACCCGAAACTGGTGGAACTGGCAGGCGGCGGTGCCAGCGTGCCGCTGACGGGCTTCGGGAACCTGTTGGCAGAGGGCGTGCGGGAATCCGTGGACGAAAAGGGACTGCTGGGCATCTTCATGGGCGGTCTGACTGCATCTTCCGCCGGCATCACTGCGGCAATGGTGTTCGGTGTCGTCTGTGCCGCAATTTTTCGCCCGAAGCAAAAATAGGTCTTTTTTCAGCGAAACAGCCTCGGAATTTATGCAACATGCTGTAGAATTAATTTTGATTTTGTTGTACAGTTGTATAAATTGCCGTTTTTCAAAAAAGTGCTTGACATTTCTCCGAAAATGTAGTATACTATCATAGTCGCAGGAATTCAGGAGTAAACAAAAAGCACTGAACGAAACCTGTTTCGATGTGGCGGCATAGCTCAGTTGGCTAGAGTACTCGGTTCATACCCGATTGGTCGCTGGTTCGAATCCTGCTGCCGCTACCATATGGCCCGTTGGTCAAGAGGTTAAGACGCCGCCCTTTCACGGCGGAATCATGGGTTCAATTCCCGTACGGGTCACCAACGCAGAAAAGAGCAAATCACGAAATATGGTTTACTCTTTTTTTATGGTGCAGGTGGTCAACTTTATTTGATACGGCGTTTGCAAATCTGCTGTTATAAGCCTCCCCTGAATGCTCATGTACGGTAAAGAAGCAAGCAACCGAAAACAATAGATAGACCGCCAGCACTACACTATTCCGAACCAAAGACCAAAAGATAAGCATTTTGAGAAAATCTAAACTTTTGGATTTTCCTACAATGCCGATTACGGCGGAATCCCTCCCACTCCTTATATATTTCTTTCTGTATACATTGAATTTGTATTTAGTAAAATGCAGACAACACCACGGATCGGCTTTTGGCTGGACAATTCCAACCAAACACCGCAGCAGACAGTAGAAACCATTCTGAACGTTAGGAAGCCGGTATGATTGTTACATATAAGGGGAAGAAAAATTTCTTTTAGATACTTGTTTTCCTAAAACTGATGTGATATAATAATTCAATTCCAGAAAAGGAGTAAAAAATATGCGGCAAGGTATTCTTAAATAAAACTATAATCAAATAGTGGGAACAAAGGATTATGATAGTCCCTTTTGTAGGGGCTTAGTTTTTTGTACCCAATTTAAGAATACTTTTGCCTTATCAATTTTGACATATCCCCAAAAACAGCACTCACAAACAGGTGTATGCTGTATATGTGTATGTCCGCAAATTATCATCCCCAGTGGTAAAAGTATTTTACTGCTGGGGATTTTTATGCCCTTCGGGGCAGTAAAGGGAGGACAATCACATGAAAATAATCAATATTGGAATTCTTGCCCATGTAGACGCTGGAAAGACGACCTTGACGGAGAGCCTGCTATATGCCAGCGGAGCCATTTCAGAACCGGGGAGCGTCGAAAAAGGGACAACGAGGACGGACACCATGTTTTTGGAGCGGCAGCGTGGGATTACCATTCAAGCGGCAGTCACTTCCTTCCAGTGGCACAGATGTAAAGTCAACATTGTGGATACGCCCGGCCACATGGATTTTTTGGCGGAGGTGTACCGCTCTTTGGCTGTTTTAGATGGGGCCATCTTGGTGATCTCCGCTAAAGATGGCGTGCAGGCCCAGACCCGTATTCTGTTCCATGCCCTGCGGAAAATGAACATTCCCACCGTTATCTTTATCAACAAGATCGACCAGGCTGGCGTTGATTTGCAGAGCGTGGTTCAGTCTGTTCGGGATAAGCTCTCCGCCGATATTATCATCAAGCAGACGGTGTCGCTGTCCCCGGAAATAGTCCTGGAGGAAAATACCGACATAGAAGCATGGGATGCGGTCATCGAAAATAACGATAAATTATTGGAAAAGTATATCGCAGGAGAACCAATCAGCCGGGAAAAACTTGTGCGGGAGGAACAGCGGCGGGTTCAAGACGCCTCCCTGTTCCCGGTCTATTATGGCAGCGCCAAAAAGGGCCTTGGCATTCAACCGTTGATGGATGCGGTGACAGGGCTGTTCCAACCGATTGGGGAACAGGGGAGCGCCGCCCTATGCGGCAGCGTTTTCAAGGTGGAGTATACAGATTGCGGCCAGCGGCGTGTCTATCTACGGCTATACAGCGGAACGCTGCGCCTGCGGGATACGGTGGCCCTGGCCGGGAGAGAAAAGCTGAAAATCACAGAGATGCGTATTCCATCCAAAGGGGAAATTGTTCGGACAGACACCGCTTATCCGGGTGAAATTGTTATCCTTCCCAGCGACAGCGTGAGGTTAAACGATGTATTAGGGGACCCAACCCGGCTCCCTCGTAAAAGGTGGCGTGAGGACCCCCTCCCCATGCTGCGGACGTCGATTGCGCCGAAAACGGCAGCGCAAAGAGAACGGCTGCTGGACGCTCTTACGCAACTTGCGGATACTGACCCGCTTTTGCGCTGCGAGGTGGATTCCATCACCCATGAGATCATTCTTTCTTTTTTGGGCCGGGTGCAGTTGGAGGTTGTTTCCGCTTTGCTGTCGGAAAAATACAAGCTTGAAACAGTGGTAAAGGAACCCACCGTCATTTATATGGAGCGGCCGCTCAAAGCAGCCAGCCACACCATCCATATCGAGGTGCCGCCCAACCCGTTTTGGGCATCCATCGGACTGTCTGTTACACCACTCCCGCTTGGCTCCGGTGTACAATACGAGAGCCGGGTTTCGCTGGGATACTTGAACCAGAGTTTTCAAAACGCTGTCAGGGATGGTATCCGTTACGGGCTGGAGCAGGGCTTGTTCGGCTGGAACGTAACGGACTGTAAGATTTGCTTTGAATACGGGCTTTATTACAGTCCGGTCAGCACGCCGGCGGACTTCCGCTCATTGGCCCCGATTGTATTGGAACAGGCATTGAAGGAATCAGGGACGCAACTGCTGGAACCTTATCTCTCCTTCACCCTCTATGCGCCCCGGGAATATCTTTCCAGGGCTTATCATGATGCACCGAAATACTGTGCCACCATCGAAACGGTCCAGGTAAAAAAGGATGAAGTTGTCTTTACTGGCGAGATTCCCGCCCGCTGTATACAGGCATACCGTACTGATCTGGCCTTTTACACCAACGGGCAGAGCGTATGCCTTACAGAACTGAAAGGGTATCAGGCCGCTGTCGGCAAGCCAGTCATCCAGCCCCGCCGTCCAAACAGCCGCCTGGACAAGGTGCGCTATATGTTTCAGAAGATAATGTAACGTCTTGCGCAATGCAAGCGTTCATTGCTGGCTATTGCGAAATATCATTGATAAAATCAGTATCAGAGAGAAAATTGAAAAGCGGGAGGAAGCGTGGGAGAACATGAGCCAGGCAGAGCAGAGTGCCTGGTATCAGAAGTATCAGAACAGAACAGAAAAATCAGATGATACCGATGCAGCAAAGGATTGATGTATTGTTTCCGTAATATCAAAAACCGCGGCAGTGTTTCACGTGAAACACTGCCGCGGTTTTGCCCTTATACGATTCGCCTGAAAAAATTACGCTTACTTCAACACGGACTCCTGCATGGTGAAGTGTACCGGAATGCCGCCCCGCATTACCAGATCCAGCTCGCCCTGGATCAGCGGCAGGAAGTATGCCATTGCTTCGTCACTGATGTTGTTTCCTGCCGGCGTGAGGAACTCTCTGGGCAGGAACTTTTCCCGATTGGCGATCTGGGACGCGTCTGCCGGCTCCATAGTAATGGTATAGGGCTTGTTGTGAATCCGGCGGAAGATCATGACCCGTCCGGTTTCGCCGCGGAGGGCAGTCTGCACGCCGGCTGCACCGATCTGTTCCGCCTCGTCAATGTCCGTCTTGGAACTCAGGTGAGAGGAGCAACGCTGCATGACGTTCAGCTCTACCGAACGCACCTTACAGCCAAACGTATCCCGCACCAGCTGTTCCAGATACTTGCCGATACCGGACAGATACTTGTGTCCAAAGTTGTCCACCAGACCGGACTGTACCCCCTCCGGCACGGAAACACCCTCGGAAACTGCCACGATCACCGCCTTATGCTTTGCCATTTCCTGCTCCACGTCGTGGAGAAAACGCTCAGCAGAGAAGTGGGTTTCCGGCACGTAGACCAGATGCGGAGCCGGTTCGCCGTAGGCGTGGAGCACAGCACTGGAAGCAGTGAGCCAGCCCGCATGCCGTCCCATGATCTCGACGATCGTTACAGAGGGAATACTGTATACAGAGCTGTCGCGGATGATCTCCTGCATAGTAGTGGCAACATATTTTGCCGCAGAGCCGAAGCCGGGAGTGTGGTCGGTAATGCACAAATCGTTATCGATCGTCTTGGGAATGCCAATGACTTTTACGTCCAGATCGATTTCCTTGAAATAGGTGGAAAGTTTCTGTACGGTGTCCATAGAATCGTTCCCGCCGATGTAGAAAAACGCACCGATCTTGCGGCGTTTCAGCACAGCTGCAATCTTTTCGTAGACACTGCTGTCCTCGTGAAAATCCGGCAGTTTATACCGGCAGGAACCCAGCACGGTGGAAGGGGTCTGCCGGAGCAGTTCCATATCTTCATTGGTGCGGATCATGGTTTTCAGATCAATGAGGTGATCCTGAATAATGCCCTCTACGCCGTTGACAGAGCCAAAAATTGCATCAATTGCAGGTTCCTTGAGGGATTCCCGAAAAACGCCTACCAGCGAAGCGTTAATGGCACAGGTCGGTCCGCCGGACTGGGCAACAGCAATATTCATACAAAAATCTCCTTTTTTGCAGCAAAGTAATTTTTTAGGCAACACCGCACAAAGCTTGTGCGGTGTTGCCTTTATCCGGAAAATGCTCCCGAAAAAACGCTTTCTTCTATTGTACCCCATTTCAGCGGGGTTGTCAATATTTTACCGCAACTTTGCAGAATCTGTGACTTTGACCACTGTGTCCCGAAGAAAATTGCAGCTACAAACCTGCCCATAAGGGAAACAGAAAAGCTGGTAAAGGAGCTCTATATCGAACTCTTTCACCAGCTTTAAGGCAATACCGCACAAAGCTTTGTGCGGTATTGCCTTAATTATATCAGCTTATAGCCTCCCCTGAAATCGGTGCCCGCATCTCCCCGCAGGCTTGCCCGAGGACAGCGATTTTCTAGGGCAGTCGCGTCGAAACCGTCCGGCGGAATTCGCTCGTACCTCGCTGTCCGCCTGGGGCTCGCCAACGCCGCTAGTTGCCCTTGCCTGTATTTGCAGTGTTGTTTTTCTAAGGCGTTACTTGTGCAAACGGTCAACTTTATTTGATACGGCGTTTGCAAGCTTGTGTATAAGGCTCCCCTTTAGGGCACCCGAAGGGCGTGCCTTGTGCTGAGCTGGAAAGCCGTAGGTTCCCCGCTACATCAGCCAACCGGTTTCACAAGGAGTTACGCTTCTTTTTTTCTTTACTGAAAAGAAAAAAAGAAGCAAAAAAAGAAAAGAGTTCGCGTTGCACTTGTACTACATGGCAACAAACCACCCGAAGATTACACATCAACAAAACTCCCCCGGCGGGGCGAACAGGCGGCTGCCGCCGCCGTAACACTACCCTTTTCACAGTTGAAATTGGGGCGTAAGGTCAGCGGCGACCCGCCGCGGGCGTAGGGTCAGTGGCGACCCGCCGCCGCCGTCGTCGCGAACGGGTTCTCTGTGGGGTAGCGTATGCCCTTGGGCTGGTTGTAGCCGATCTCTCCTGCGTCTACGCCTAAGTACTTGAATACCTCGTAGATCGCCTTGCCGTAGTGCCCGAATGCTACCGCACCGTGGTGCGGGAAGTGGTGCTCTACCAGTACGTGCCGATAAAACCGTGCCATTTCCGGAATCGCAAAAATGCCGATGGAACCAAAAGAATGTGTCGCTGCCGGCAGTACCTCTCCCTCTGCTACGTAAGCATTCAGCTTCGCATCAGAGGTGGACTGGAGCCGGAAGAATGTCACATCGCCCGGCAGAATGTCGCCCTCCAGTGTGCCCTGTGTCACTTCCTCCGGCAGGCTCCGTGCCATGATCAGCTGGTATTTCATTTCGCAGAACGCCAGCTTCTTGGTGGTGGTGTTGCCGCAGTGGAATCCCATAAAGGTGTCCGTCAGACGGTACGGGAACTTTCCTGCAATTTCCTTTTCATACAAGTCTGCCGGCACTGTGTTGTTGATGTCCAGCAGGGTGACAGCGTCCTCGCTGACCACCGTGCCGATGAATTCGCTGAGTGCTCCGTAGATGTCCACTTCGCAGGAAACCGGAATCCCTCTGCCGGTCAGACGGCTGTTCACATAACAGGGCACAAATCCAAACTGGGTCTGGAATGCCGGCCAGCACTTCCCTGCAATGGCAACGAATTCCCGATAGCCTTTGTGTTCCTCGATCCAGTCCAGCAGCGTCAGTTCGTACTGTGCCAGCTTCGGCAGAATGTCCGGCTTCTTGTTGCCGTCACCCAACTCTGCCGCCATGTCTGCCGCAACTTCCGGAATCCGCGGGTCGTTTTCGTGCTTGTGGAACGCTTCAAACAGATCCAGTTCGGAGTTTTCTTCGATTTCCACGCCCAGATTGTACAGCTGCTGAATGGGTGCATTACATGCCAGAAAGTTCAGCGGACGGGGGCCAAAGGAAATGATCTTCAGGTGGTTCAGCCCGTAGACCGCCCGTGCAATGGGCAGGAAATCGTGGATCATGTCCGCACACTCTGCGGCAGTTCCTACCGGATACTCCGGAATGTACGCTTTCACGCCACGCAGCTTCAGATTGTAGCTGGCGTTGAGCATGCCGCAGTACGCATCACCGCGGCTGGAAGAAAGCACGCCGGTGTTTTCCTCGGCAGCGGCACAGAACATCTTCGGACCGTCAAAGTGCTTTGCCAGCAGCGTTTCGGCAATTTCCGGACCGAAGTTCCCCAGATAAACGCACAGGGCATTGCAGCCGGCTTTTTTCAGGTCGTCCAGAGCCTGTACCATGTGGATCTCGCTCTCCACGATACAGACAGGACATTCGTAGATATCTTCTGCGTTGTACTTTTGCGTATAGGCATTGACCAGAGCCTTGCGGCGGTTCACGGACAGACTTTCCGGAAAGCAGTCACGGCTGACTGCAACGATGCCGACTTTCATTTTCGGAATATTGATCATAAGGCAGTTCCCTTCCTGCACCTGCGGTGCGTTTGATTTGTAACTATCATAGCATAACGATTGTCGGATTACTAGCAAAAACGTACATTTTCTGATGGAAATCATATCAGAATCGTATATTTCGTGGACTTTTGCCGCATCTTCGCAAAAAAAGCCGCTGCCCCGTGAAACTGACAGGACAGCGGCTTTGTTTTTTTGGAATATGTGGGATCATTCTACAGCTTCCAGCATGTCCAGAATCGCAGACTTCGGCTGTGCACCCACGGCATGCTTTACCAGCTTTCCGCCGGAGATCACCACCAGCGTGGGAATACTGGACACACCGAAAGACTGTGCCAGTTCCATTTGTTCGTCCACATTCACCTTGCAGACCTTGATGTCACTGCGTTCGCCGGCGATCTCGTCCACGATCGGCGAAACCATCTGGCACGGACCGCACCAGTCTGCATAGAAGTCGATCAGCACCGGCTTGTCCGCCTGCATCACTTCTGCCTGAAAATTTTCCTTTGTCAATCGAATCACTGCCATATGAATCGTCCTTTCTGTGTGAAGTGCGGGAGATTTTCCAATTATAATATTGGCATGCAGGCGGGCTTTATGCAGTGATTCCTTTATACTGCACGCTGTCCTTTTCCGTAATTTCCCGCAGCACACGGCAGGGGTTGCCCACTGCCAGCGAATGGGGCGGAATGTCTTTGGTCACCACGCTGCCTGCACCGATCACGCAGCCCTCACCAATGGTCACGCCGCCGCAGACGGTGACATTGCTGCCGAACCAGCAGTTGCTGCCCACGGTAATGGGCTTGCCGTATTCCAGATCGTAGTAGGAGCCGTCCGGACGCTGTTTCAGGTTGCGTTCTTCCGGCAGCAGGGCATGCATAGGAGAAACGAACGAGCAGTTCGGGCCAATGAACACGTCATCGCCGAAAGTCACCGGACACACGTCCAGAACGACCAGGTTGAAGTTGGCGTAGCAGCGTTTGCCGAAGCGGGTATAGCAGCCGTAGTCAAATTGCAGCGGCCCTTGCAGAAATGTGTCCTCTCCGCAATCGGGCAGCAGCTGTGCCAGAATGGCTTTGCGTTTTTCGGCATCGGTTTCCAGTGTGTTGTTGTATTCCATGGAAAGCCGGTGAGCCAGCAGCCGGCGGGTATCCAGTTTGGGGTCGCTGGGGTCATAGAGTTTTCCGGCAAGCATTTTTTCTTCTTCCGTCATGATCAGATTCCTCCGTTCTGTGAGAGCGTATTGAGTTGCTATCTTTATCATAGCGGATTTTGCAGAAAAAATCAAGTACAAATTCTATAGGAACTTGCATTATTTCTATTCTGCGGCGTGCGGCGGGTCGCCGCTGACCTTACGCCCCAATTTCAAGAGTAAAAAGGGTAGTGTTACGGCGGCGGCAGCCGCCTGTTTGCCCCGCTGGGGGAGTTTTGTTGGTGGAAAAAAGCCTCCCCTGAAAGGGGAGGGGGACCGCCGTTAGGCGGTGGAGGGGTTCCCACATAAATATAAAAGATTTTGCATAAGCGGAAAATTCTCTGTATAATCTTCGTGTGATGCATTTGTAATGTAGTACAAGTGCAATTGAACTGACCCCAAAAAGTTAGACAAAGATTCAAAAGAAAATCTATGCAAA
>NZ_QSTT01000019.1:0-35650 GCF_003438725.1 Ruminococcus sp. OM06-36AC | reverse complement strand
ATTAAAACATCTCTATCCGATTATAAGTATTTAGATGTTACGGAATACTAGGCTCTTTTTATTTTCAACCTACCTTTTGAAATAGTATAAAATAATGATATTCATTTTGATGCATCGAATCTCCTTGGGGAGGTATTATATGACAAGTAAAATATTAAACGAGCAACAATTAAAAGCAGTTTGTGATATTTTGGCGGAAACAAATAAAGGATATACTAAAACTGAATTAAGTCGATTACTTGAGCAGTGCGGTATTAAAATCCTCTCTGATGGAAGTAATCGTTCACCATATGGATATACAATGGGATTAAACAAACGAGATTGGCTTTATAACTGTTTAGCAACAGAAATTAATAACTCTAATACAATTTCACGAGTTTATCTTTTTTTGGAAAAAGCATTGAATCCTGTTGCATTTATTTCTGAAAATAAAAGAGAGAAATATAATTACTTATTTGAAGAAGCAAATAAAGCTTTATTATTATCTGGACTTGAAATAACAAAAGAAGGAAAACTAATTGAAACTATAGAGGCGAGAACACTTGATGAAGTCGACAGACGTGTTAATAGTTTACGTCAACAATTATATAATAGAGCAATCCATAGCGAAGTTCAAAAATACTGTATAAAAGATTATTTGCAAAAAGATTATTACGATGCCGTGTTTGAAGCTGCTAAAGGACTTGCTGAAAGAGTTCGGAATATAACAGGACTCACAACAGATGGTGGTACACTATTCCAAACAGCTTTTTCCAAAAACGATCCATATCTGTTTTTTAATTGTATGGCTACAGAAAGCGAAAAGAGCGAATTTACAGGATTAAAGGAGCTAATGGAGGCAATTTTTCATTTAGTTAGAAATCCTGCTGCTCATACACCTAAAGTCAATTGGAAAATTGAAGAAAGTAAAGCAATGGACATTTTAACAATAATTTCATTTGCACATAAATATTTGGATGAGTGTCATAAGATTCCAGGAAAGCTATAAATCATTATATTTAATTTGTGATTGCTTGTATGGATTGCACTGATAAGTGTATTAGATTGATTGTATTTCAGGAGGAAATCAAATGGAAAAATCAAGCATTAAAAGAGAAAATTTAAAACATAATTTTCTTAAACAAATAATTATTCGTGCTGACTACAGAGGGGTTGATGAGGTTGAAATAACTCAAATTTTGCCACAAATTAAAGATTATTTAAATAGCCAGAACTATGTGAAGTACAGAACTGAGGTCGCTAAAGAAATTGATTTTCAGCTCGAAGATCCGAATACTGATATGGAGTTTATAACAAAATCTAGTAATGTTCGACAGACCATTGTTCATGTTTTCCAAAATAAAGAAAGTGGGATCTTCGTAAAAATCTCTTCATCATTTGTGTTTGCCACAATTGAAATGGCTAAATATCAAAATTGCTTAAAATACTGCACAGAAATAGAGGAAATAATAAATTATATCAAGATAAAAGCTAAATTTTTTGAATTGGTTCGTTTTGGTATTCGAAAAATAAACCAGTGCATACTACTTGATGTTTCTAAGTTAAACGATTATTTTGAAGATAAGCTTTTTAGGCTTTATAATATCAACGAATTAACCCAAAGTAAAACATTTCAATCTAAGGATTGCTTTGCAATCAAAGATCTTTTTGATGTGAATCTTATCTGTACTATTGTTTGTGGTGAAATTAATGATCAAACCCCAGCTTATCAAGTTACATTTGATTCTGACATATATTTACTTGAAGAACACTGTTTAAAGTTGCAAGATTCTTTTAGTTCAACTGCTACTGAAATGAATGAATTTCTCTTTGAAATCTATAAAGAAGCAATAACACTTCCATTTTTGGAAAAACTAATGAAACCCGACTTCGTAAATAATGATGAAATTAATGGGGTGGAAAAAAATGATTGAATTTAAAACTAATTTAAAAGTAACAATTTCAGCTGAATACACTATTTCAATTAAAGAAAAAAAATCAGTATTCTCAACAACGTATTCCGCTTCAGTTAAACAAGATGTTATTGATAGAAGGATGAGATTACCCGGAACAAAATTTCCAAGTCGATTTGTTGATGAGAAGATGATAAAAGATGAGCAAGATTAGACTATATAGCAACAGTTTGTTTTTTGAAGTTTACTTGATTGGTTACAATTCACAAGGAGAAAGTATTTTATTTTTTCTTAGAACAGATGAAGGTGTTATTTATTCAGGTGTAGTTGATTGTTATACATATAAATCAATCAACAAAACGATTGATCTTTTAAAAAAAGAAAATATAGAGAAAATTGATTTTCTGTGCTGGACACATCCTCATGATGATCATTCGCTTGGAATAGATAAATTATTAGATTTATATTGTGATTCAAACACTAAGATTTGGATATCTGATATTTATCCTGAGGATTTGGAACTTTACAGTGCCTCTTCAAGAAATCTTTATCAAAAAATAAAAGAAATCATAAGAAGAAAAAAATCAAACATAAAATTTGCAAAAGATAACACTATTTTAGATAAATTTATATGCCAAGGGCTTAACTCTTACAGCTTTGAAATTCAAAGTTTTTCTCCTAACTCAACAATAATTGCTGAAAATAAAGAGTTTGGTAAAGCAGAAAAAGGTAATCCATATTCAATTGGATTAAGTGTATATGTAGGAAGGTTTAATGTTATGTTGGCTGGAGATGTCGAAAACACAACCATTTCTAGATTTGATGATACTTTTTTTGATTCTCCAATAGATTATATTAAAATACCACATCATGGCTCTAGTACAGGGGATCAACTTCCCATTAAATTAAATGAATTTGGTTTGAAGGCTCCCAGCGTTGCTACTTCAACCATATTTATTAAACATCATTTACCACAAGTAGATACATTGCAAAAATATAAAAAATGGGGAACAAATGAGATTTATGTAACCAATAGTTTTGAAAATTTCGAAAATACAGAAAATTACGGAATAATAGTTACATCTTTTGATGTACTAGAAAAAAGAGAGTATCCTATTGAAACTAAGATTCTAGGAAATTCAATATTGTATAGTCAATTATAAAAAATATAAAGACAATTTTTCCATTTGAAAAACTAATTGAATTTTAAAAGAATGCCTAATTTTTTAACATTTTTCTACCATTCTACCGAGTTAATACAGATTATGAATATGGGATTATCCAAATTCTCTACTCGACCAAGTTGTATCGTTAGTGAAATAGCACCATGAAAATGACACAGACATCAAAATCAGGAGAACGATGCACGTTGAGACGGTTGTCTTGCTTTCCAAGGGTGAGGTTGACTCGAAAAAGATTCGGGTTGAGTTCTCTTTGGAAGATATGGATATGTCCGAATTTCAGGATGGGGCAACCTACACCCAGATCAAGGACTATGTGCTGGAGCATAGCGGGTTAAAGGTATCCAACCTTTATATCTCGCAGATTAAACGAAAATGTGGGATTGAGGTCGGCAAGAACTACAATCTGCCCAAATCCGAAGATTCCAGACAGCCCCAGTGTCCGCCGGAAAAAGAGAAAGCAATCCGAGAAGCTATGAAATATTTTGGGATGATTTAATATCCCATATTATGGAGGTTGCTTATGGATAGATTGATTTCTTGTGAGTTCAACATGGATAATGCTTGTGTGGAACTAAAATTTGCAAATGGCAGCATGATTGCCATTGATACCATCGCCGTGGAGAATGAGGTTGCCGATAATATGTATCAGCGGTCAGAATTGGATTATCTGATCTACAATGATCCGATTGGATATGCAGACTTGATATTGAACGGTGATCCCGAAATTTATCTAAAAACTGTAACTGAATGTAAACCCTTAGATTAAAACTCAGCCCTCTGCCTTTTCATTGGCAGAGGGCCGTTTTTTGCTTAACAGTTATTGAGCATCCCTTAATTGCTCTACAACGCTGCATTTCGCTGCGTTGTCATACATCATGCAGGGAATCAGCCACCCCAGCAGAAGAAATACCGGAATTGTCAGCAGGACAGGCAGAATGGTGAATCGATACTCAAAGAACCAGAACATACTGCCCAGCATTTTTCCTGCAAGAGGTCCCACCGCCAGCGACAGAATAAAAGCCACCGCTACGGAGGACATTGCGTAAAACAATCCCTCGTAGATCAGCATGGTTTTGAGCTGTCGGTTCGTCATTCCTACAGCCTGAAGCACAGCAAATTCACGGCGGCGGGAAAGAATACCGGTCATCATGGCGTTGAAGAAATTTAAGAGTCCCACCAGCCCGATGATAGCGCAGAGGATACCACCTACCAAAAGGAACATCTGCCGGAACTGAGCAAACTCAGAGCGAGCCGTAGCCTTGCTTTCATACATCAAGGGCGAAAACTCACCGGCAGTGAGCTTCGATAGATATTGCTCTGCTTCGGCCTCGTCAACTTCGTCCGCTGTGTCGAACAGGTAGAGCATTGGAATGGCCGCACCACCGCTGTCCCTCTGTGCGGTGTCCACAGACAAAACTGCGTCATATCCAATACCACCATAACGATAACTCATGGAATACGGAAGCTCTACCAAGGCACAGACCGTGTACTCTACATCTCTGGCTCCATACAGTTTTTCCTGAAAGTACTCCTCTGGTGTATCTTCGGTGCAGAGTTCTCCGGTGCGGCTGTCGATATATTTCACATCATCCGCATAGGTGGCGGTAATCGTGTCTCCCACCTTGGGGTAGTATTCAGGATTGGGCAGATTACCGTAGTCATCTAAGGAAACCGCAATGGCAATGGCGTTATTGTTTGGCTCCAGCATAGGAGAAATATCTCCGTCGAACACTTGCAGCTTGTCAAACAGGCTGTTATCCAGAGCCTCGATCTTGGTATCTCCCATCACCATATTGCCCCGGTGCTCCATGCGGCTCATATGGCTGTCCAACTGCTCAGCACTTTCGTACCTTGCATAGTCCTGCCGCAGAGCATCCTCCGTCATCCAAAGATATGCGGGTTTTCGCACAGCATATCCCGTGCCGGAAAGACTGGCCTTTGCGTTTGCTGCGATCTCTTCGATTTGTTCTGGCGTGATGAATTCATCTGCCGGGTTGTAACGGAAATAGTCGGGCGTGCTGACGATAAAATCGGCGCAGGTCATGGAGGACACATATTTCTCCATGCTGAAGCCGCCCACAAAGGCACACAGCGCATTGAACAGTGTCACCGACAGTGCCAGAGACACGACCACCAGCACCGTCTTTTTCTTGTTTCGTCCCAGATTGGCAAAGGCCATCTGATGGAGCTTGGCTCCCCGGGTGCTGCGCTGTTTTTTCTTAGTCTGCATCGCATCCGTATATTTGGTAGCCTCCACCGGAGAGACCTTGGCTGCCATTTTCCCGGGCTTGGAGCAGGACAAAAGCACCGTCAGCAGAGCAAACAGCATGGAGCCAACAAAGATCACAGGCGAAGTGCTGATGGTGGTGATGCCTGCATCCAACTGGGTGGAGCGCAAGACAACAGGCACCAAAACAGCGCCGATGCCATAGCCCAGCAACAGTCCTGCCGGAATGCCGATCAGACAAAGCAGAAGTGCCTGCTGGCGAATGATACGTTTGAGCTGCCGGGGCGTTGTGCCAATGGTTTTCAGAAGTCCGTAAAACCGGATATCCCCTGCAACAGAGATCTGGAAAATGTTATAGATGATAAGATACCCAGTGAAAATCACCAGCAGCAAAAAAGCTGCTATGGCGATCACAAGTTCCGGATCAAGTTGCGACTCCAGCTGGGATGAGGTATATCCCCAGTTGACGCCGATTCGAACGCTGTTGGGATCGATATAGCTGTCCCATGTGTAGCCAAGATCGGTATCCACCTGCTCCATCTGCCCTTGAATGTTTGTGCCGGAAGCCAGCATGGCATTCAAATCGGTGCGGAAAGGCTGTAACCCTTTTTTCACTGCCTGCGCTTCGATGTCATCTGCGTAATCACGGCTGATGTTGATGTAGTGAACAGGCATTAGTTCATCATAGTCCCAATAGCCTACCAGCGTAAAGGTATCCGTTACAGTAAAGGCGGTTTGATCCTTGTCCGTGATGGAATAGGAAACCGTGACCTCTGCACCCAGTTCTGGCGTCACACCAAGCAGCTGCAACGCTGCCGTATCCATGGTCGCCTCTTTGCCGCTTTCGGGCATCCGCCCGGTAGTGGGAGTGGCATAGCTCCATCTGGTGCAGTTGGCATCCATGTAGCTGATCTCTGCCGGCGTTTTGGAAAAGACACCATCCGTAGTGATACCGATCGTCTTCCGTGCCCCCACAGCTTTCACCTTTGGGTGGGCAGCGATACGTTCCGCCTGCTCGGGGGAAACATCCTTAAAGGTGCCATGTGCATAGCCGCCTATCTGCCGAAACTGGTAGGTTTCATAACTGGCGTTCAGCGACAGAACAATGGTGAACATGGAAGTAAACAGCAGCGTTGTCAGCGCAATGGCAAAAATGGCGATCAGATTGCGGCGGCGGTTCGCATAAAGAGATTTTAAGCTGAGCTTTCGAATACATTTTCTGTTTTTGACATTCATCGTAACCACCTCCTGTTAGTTCTGGGAGACGATCCGACCATCTTCGATACGGATAATGCGGTCTGCCATCTGCGCAATTTCTTCGTTGTGGGTGATCATTACGATTGTCTGGGCGAACTTTTGACTGGTGACTTTCAAAAGGCTCAATACATCCTGACTGGTTTTGGAATCCAGATTACCGGTGGGTTCATCTGCCAGAATAATAGCGGGAGCTGCCGCCAGTGCACGGGCGATTGCCACACGCTGCTGTTGACCGCCGGAGAGTTGATTGGGCAGGGCATCCAGACGATCATCCAGCCCAAGGGTCTGTACAATCTGCTGTACAAAATCCTTGTTGACCTTGCCACCGTCCAGCTCAATGGGTAGAACGATATTTTCATACACATTCAGCACCGGAACAAGATTATATGCTTGGAACACAAAGCCAATTTTTCTGCGGCGGAAGATGGTCAGGGCGTCCTCCTTCAAGGAGAAAATATCCTGTCCGTCCACCATGACTGTGCCGCTTGTAGGGCGATCCAGCCCGCCCAGCATGTGCAGCAGGGTAGACTTGCCGGAACCGGATGTGCCGACAATTGCAACAAATTCGCCCTTCTTTACACTTAAATCAACTCCGTCCAGTGCATGAACCGCATTATTGCCGGAGCCATAAATTTTTTTTAGGTCTTTTGCCTGTAAAACCTCCATAAATGAGTACCTCCATGAAAAAAATCTGTATGTATCAAAGAATATGATTCTTTGATACATACAGATTATCGCATAGGATTCTTTCCACATTCTTTCCGGCGGAAAATGAAATCTAACAATTTTGATAGAATTGTTGTTATTTCGGCAGAAACACGGAAAAAGTGCTTCCTTTACCGGAGACAGAGGCGACTTTGATATAGCCGCCCTCGCCGGTTATGATCTGTCGGGCAAGGTATAAGCCGATGCCGACCCCTTCCTGCTCCTGAACTGCCTTTGAACGATAAAAACGGGCAAAGATCTTTGTCTGCTCCGTTTCCGGGATGCCTGAACCGGTATCCGATATATCAATCCTTGCAAACATTTCATAACTTACAGCAGAAATCCTGATTGTGCCATGCGCTGTATATTTGATGGCGTTGTCTACGATATTGGCCAGCACTTCCGCTGTCCATTTCATATCAAAGGTAGCAGAAATATCTGTATCATGCAGTCGCAAAGACAACCCTTTTTCAGCAGCTTTGGCGGCATATTGTTCTACTACGCTTTCAAGCAGCGGCTGCAGCACTGCTTGCTGAGGGACGAGTGAAATGATCCCATTTTCCAGTCTGGAAAGCTTTACGAGAGAATCGATCAGAAATCGCAGCTTTTCCAATTGTTTGTACAACGCCTCCACATTTGCCTTCGCCGATGCAGGCAGAGTTTCCTCCATCAAAAGCTCGCTGTATAACAGCAGGTTTGCAATCGATGTTTTTGTCTGGTGGGAGATGTCCGCAATCAAGGACTTAATTCTGTCTTTCTCCTGTGCTACATTTCGAGAAGATGCTTCTGCTGCGGAAAGATAGTGTGCAAACTTCGTTTCCAATGCAGACAGCTGGCTTTCATCAAAATTGGTTTCAGAAAAGGAGCCGGTCATGGCAGCGTCCAGCATCCTTTCGATTTCTTCCATCGTTTTTCTGACCTTTCTCCGCTCCCATAATACAACAGCTATCGCCGCCAGGAAACATAGCAGTATCATCACAATGCCAGTTTTATTCATCTTTTGTCACCCAGCTATAACCGATTCCATAGACGGTTTTAATGTATTTCTGTGCACCAAGCTTATCCCTTAGACGCTTAATTGTAACAGACAAAGCGTTTTCATCCACATATTCTGCACCATCTGTCCATATCCGGTCTACAAGGTTTCCACGGGTCATGGTTCGACCACGGTTTTCAACAAGCAGACGCAGTAATTTTTGTTCTGTTTTACTCAATTCCACTTTTGAATCTCCCACATAAAAGGTCATAGCCTCAAAGTCAAAGTGAAATAGATCAATATGGATCGGCATATTTTTATGGTTTGATGCTTGCTTTCGCAGTTGGGTATTCACCCTTGCCCGCAAAACCGAAAGAGAAAAGGGCTTGGTAATGTAATCATCAGCACCTCTCTCCAGTCCGTCTACGATGTCCAGATCGGTGTCATTGGCAGTCAGCAGAATAACAGGAATATAGGGTGTGTTTTCCTTGACCTCTCGGAGCAGCTCGAGCCCGCTGCCATCCGGCAGATTGATATCCAGCAGGATCAGGGATACACCGCCGCAAAGAAGCTGTTCCTTCGCCGTTTTTAGGTCTTGGCAGGATATAATCTGACGGTCATCTGCTTTCAGTGCTTTACTTAAACCCTGATTCAACCCTATATCATCTTCAATAATCAATAATTGTTCCATGTATCTCACTCCCTCGTTATTCAAAGGCCACCATTATTTCCTTGGGTAATTTTTCGTTCTCACAGTTCAGAAGATAGGCGATTGCTCTGCTTGCAAATTTGTTTGTTTTCACTGTATCCCAATCGGCAAGCAAAATGATCTCTGCCTTGCCGTTCTCAAAATCTAATGATATTTCGCCCCATTCGCCGTCGCAGTCTGCCTGATATTCGTAGATTGCGGCGGCGATTTTCTTTTTTCGCTTGGTCTTGGATTTCTGTTTTAGCCGGACTGCATGGATTGCGCCCTCGGCAACCAACAATTCCGTCAACTTGTCCACTGCTTTTCGGTAGGCTCGTTCTGCACCGCTGGCTGTACTGCCCTCAAACATAACCGCCAGTTCTTCAAAGGTGGGGCGGTCTTTCCATGAGCTGACACGCCCACAGGTCATGCAAATTGCTAATCGTTTTTCGAGCAAGGTCTGTTCCCGGTAATTCAGTTTCTCAAATGCCCGCTGCACCTTTTCTGCCTGTATGCCGTTCCAGAGGATATCGGTATAGTTCCAGCTATCGTCAAGGGCTACATCCTCGCCTGTTTCTTCGCCGTCCTCGTCTGTGACATAGAAAGGCTGCTGATTGCGGATTCCACGGACAACTTTCAGATATTCTTCCGCAAGGGCAAGATCGCAGTTGTATTTCTTGGAAAATTCGTTGACCGCATCCTTGGTATTGTGGTACAGCCAAGCCATTGACCGCACCATTTTGTAATTGGTCAGAGAGGATACCGCCCATTTTTCTTCGCCCATGCGAAAACGGAGCATAGCATCCCGGATGAATGGGAAAATGTAGGTAGCATACTCCGCACCCTTGGCAGGATCATAGTCCATCAGCTTTTGGAGCATTTGCTCCCGGCAGGAGAGCTTAATATCCAGAAATCGGTCTGTGTCGTACAGATCACCGCCATCCATGCCGAGAAAGGATTTGATGCGCTTGTTAAGCTGCGGCTCGTAGTGGTGGAGAAAGAATGAGAAATACATCAGGTTCTTTTCCTGCAAGGCAGACAGGATATATTCATTCAGACCGCCCACCGCTGGCGGTTCCGGTTCCAGTTGGAAGATGCGCTCTGCCACATAAGGGATGATGCCGTCACCGTGTGGATTAACTTGGTGTTTCGGTATGTATCCGGTCATGTTCCACGAAAAATCATTTAGCATAGCGCACCTCCCTTCTGTATGTCAATCTGTTTTATGCAATGTATTCCATGATTATGGAGTTTAAGATATTATACAATGTTTCTACGCACATCAGCTTTACTACGCCGTTATGGTCACTTAACATCGTACCATCTTCGGAATAATAGAACCGTATAGTCTTCCAACTATCTATTGTGTACTTTATCGTGATGCTGCAATACCTATCAGTTCCACGAGCGGGTTCATAATTAATTGAAAAATAGATTCGGTCATAAGTTCCGCTATAGAGATAATGACTTGCATTGTTTTCAACATTTACGGATGTATAATCAATGCCATCCTTTGAATTTTTACGGTATTCATCGTAGAGTTTTTGAATCAGCTCAAAATCAGGGTATGTATTCAGTAATTCTTCTAACGCCTTTATATAATACTGACTAAAGGAATTAACAATTAGCCGATTCTTTTCTTTTATCTCCAAGAGTTCTAAATTCCGTTTCTCTTGATATACTCGTACTCGATACTGTGCTTCTTCCTCTGGCGTCATATTGCCCCCTGCAATGAAGTTCTCAATCTGCCCAATCAAACTTGAATATGTGCAACGCTCATAAGGAGCAATATTCAAACACGATGCAATAATTGAATTAGCAACAATCATATCAGCATTTCCGGGAAAACGCTTGATCAAATCATATTCATCAACAAACCAGAAGTTTGAAGGCATAAAGTCCTCCGGTTCACCATTGATCATACACCAAAGAACTTTACCCAAAGAAAATATATCTCCTTTTTCAGTTACTTCCTCTACACGACCTGTTTCGTATTCTGGGGCAATATACATCCTGGGACCAACTGCCATAGTTTCTGGTGTCAGTCGTTCACTCCCATCGTTAAGAAAACACGTTCCAAAATCCGTAAGATACAGTGTGTATTCATCATCTTTTTTCAAAAACAAGATATTATCCGGCTTTATATCTCTGTGATACAAGGGCGGATTTCCAGTTGAAAGTGTATAAAGCGCTTTAATGACCGGCAAAAGCAATTCAAATACTAATTTGACATTTCCTTTGGTAACTTCGAGTATATCGTATACCGAACCGTCATATTTTTTCATTTCAACATAAGATTCAGCAATTTTATCCTCGTCAATATAAACATCCGTCACCTCAACAACATTAGGAATTGGATTCTTGCATAATTCCTGAAATACAGCAAGTTCTCGTTTGAAGCGTGTGACTTTTTCAGCGGTAGATGTATTTCTAAGATATTTTCTCGCAGTCCCGGTTTCAGCATCGAATACCACATCACCGTTACCGCCTTTAACATCAGCTTTTCGTGCCATGTATTATTCTCCTTGTCATTATTTGTTGTAAGCTTCTTTCTTCAAAGCGACCTGTTCCATTTCTTTTTCATAAGCTCCCTTGGCATAAGCGACATCACTTTTTGCCCGGAGCATTTTATCTTTCGCCAGTTTCTTCATCACCTCTGCAAGATCAGCGTCCAGAGTGCCACGCTTCACATAGCGGTTTATGGTGTTCAGACGCTTTTCATATATCTGGATAATCGGATGATCGTCTGCAAGCTCTCGCTGTTCTCTGCCTTTTAGATTGCCGATCTGCCGGCAAGTGCGGTGCAGCTTGTCCCCCGGTGCATAGCCGCCGCAGTATTTGGTGTGCCTTGCGTTGGTGGTGAGGAACCACTTGCCGCAGATTTTGCATTTTTTCGGGGCATGACCAACACATAAGCCCTCAAAAAGATCAGACCGGAACATCCCTACAAAGGATACATAGTGCATCCGCTTGACCAGCTTCGCAACTTTTTCGCCGGGACGGATGACCGATATATACTGAACGGAATTATTCAAAGTAGACATCCAGGCATTGCCCTCCGTGATAGAGAACTCCGGCGGAAAATAGTCGCCGAACATTTTTGCAAAACCCTCTGCGGTGCGGTCTGCTTCATTGCCGTCTGATTTTTCTGCAAAATCAAGCATCGCCTTTTGGTATTCCTCAAGGGAGTAAGCCAGATGCCCGCATACAGCGGTATAGCGCTGGAGCATCACCGCATCAGCATATTTCGGAACTTCTTCGAACGGTAAAGAATTGGTTACGGCTTTTATGGCGAACTCCACATATTTCAGAGCATTGTCCGCAGTAAAAACCCTTTCTATTCGTTCCCGGTGCTTTGGTATATCCATATAGGAGAACGGCGGCGTTTTGCTGAGAATCTCTAACATTGTCAATGCAGCTTCCTTTGCCATAGGAAAGAGTGCAGAAGTATCCTGTCCGGCATTCAGCATCCCGAGCAGCAGATTGATTTTCTCGCATTGCTCGTTCATTTTTGTAATAGTATCCGCAGGAACATTCAGCGCATCACAGGCAAGCGTACCGACAGGAAATGTTTTGCTCTCATATATGACCGTATCCTGCCAGAAATCCAATGTCATCAATTCTTGATTCATGCTTGCCCTCCTGTCCTGTTTTTTCATTTTTCTAATTATATCATGTAAATGTGAAGAAATCTACGTCCTCAGATAAGTTGTCCTGTTTTTTGAAACAGGATTGTCCTGTCATTAGCCTGTTTTTTGAAAAATCCGTCATAACCATAATAGAAGGAGCGAAGCACCTGCCAATCACGGCGGGTGCTTCGTGCTTTCCAGAATATTATGAACGGAGGGTTTTCTATGACAATCTATGAAACCATCAAGGCGGCAATCAGCGTCAAGCAAGCCGCCGAACACTACGGGCTGAAAGTGAGCCACAACGGCATGGCTTGCTGCCCGTTCCACAACGACAGGCATCCGAGCTTGAAGCTGAATGAGGACTGTTTTTTCTGCTTCGGCTGCGGAGCCAAAGGGGATGTGATCGACCTTGTGGCAAGGCTGTTCAATCTGAGCAGTTATGAAGCAGCGCAAAAGCTGGCTTTGGACTTCGGGCTTGACCCGAAACCGCCCACTGCCGCAGCTATGGTCAAGCCGAAGCGTCCCTATATCCGTCAGTTCCGAGAGGATGAAATGCTGTGCTTCCGGGTGCTGACGGATTATTTGCATCTGTTGGAAGATTGGAAAGTGCGCTATGCTCCCAAGACACCGGAAGATGCTCTGGATGACCGTTTTGTGGAAGCCTGCCAGATGCACTGCCATATCGAATATATGGCAGATGTGCTGACGGTGGGTGATCTGGAAGAACGGGTGGCATTGGTGGACAAGCTGATGCAGGACGGCAAAATTGCTTTTCTGCAAGAGTATACCGCACGAAAGAAAAAGGAGGTGGCGCACCATGGCGAAGAACCGGAAAACGCCTGATATGAACTTGCCCATGTGGTTTGACGGGCAGAACATCAACGAAGCTCTGTTTTGTGAAGAATTTCTGCAAGAGCGCAGGATCATCTTCGCAAACGGAGCTTTTTTCACGCCCGATGGTCGAGTGACGGACGATCTTCCTCTGCGTGGGGAGATTTACGACAAGCTGAAATTCTGTGCCGTAAACAATATCCCCCGGAAGATCACCAACATTCTGGAAGTGCTGAAACTGGAAGCGCAAGTGCCGGACTTTCCACCGGAGCAGGATCGGATTCATTTGTCCAACGGTACGCTGCTATTGAACGGCACATTTACCGAGGGCAGACCGGCTATCGTGCGGAGCCGTTTGCCGGTTGCTTACAATCCCGATGCTACTGCGCCGGTGATCTGGCTGAACTTTCTGGATGGGTTGCTTTACGTCGAGGACATTCCAACTTTGCAGGAGTTTATCGGCTATTGCCTGATTCCCTCCAACAAGGGGCAGCGCATGATGGTGATTAAAGGCAACGGCGGCGAGGGCAAATCCCAAATCGGAGCTGTGCTTTCTGCTATCTTTGGCACGAATATGAAAGACGGCAGCATCGGCAAGATTTCCGAAAACCGCTTCGCCCGTGCCGATCTGGAACACATTCTGCTGTGCGTGGATGATGATATGCGGATGGAAGCCCTGCGCCAGACCAACTATGTAAAATCCATCGTGACCGCACAAGGCAAGATGGATTTGGAACGCAAAGGCAAGCAGAGTTATCAGGGCTGGATGTTTGCCCGGTTGCTTGCGTTCAGCAACGGTGATCTGCAAGCCTTGTATGACCGCAGTGACGGATTTTACCGCAGACAGCTTGTGCTGACTACCAAAGAAAAGCCTACTGACAGAGCTGACGATCCTGACCTTGCAGAGAAGATGAAAACCGAAGCCGAGGGCATCTTCCTGTGGGCATTGGAGGGTTTACAGCGGCTTGTTGCCAACAACTTTCAGTTTACGGAGAGTGACCGTATCCGGGAAAACAGGGAAGCGGTCAAGCGTGACAACAACAATATCTTTGATTTCATGGATTCCGAGGGATACATCCGGCGTAAAGCGGATGCGTCCATCAGTTCCAAGGATTTCTATGAAATCTACCGGATGTGGTGCGAAGAAAATTCCCTTGCACCGCTGAAAGCCCGCAGCTTCAGCGACGCCATGATTGCCAATGCCGGGAGATTCAATCTGGAACATTGCAACAATATCACCAACTCTGCCGGACGGCGGGTTTGGGGATTCATGGGAGTGGAAGCCATTGCACGACCTCATATAAATGGGTTTTACGGAGATTCGCCGTGTACGTACGTACCGGAGGAATGGCGGCAGGTCGAGTAAATCCCATTACTGGTACGTATGTACGCAGCAAAAGAGCGTAAAACGCTCGTTATAGAAACAGCACGCATCCTCTCGTTCGGGTTGTTTCTATGTCCACAGGTTTTTGAAAAAGTGTCTGTGGACACCGGCTGCAAGAGGAAGTTGACACAGAACGGCTCCATGCAGACGGGCTGACCATGGGAAAAGGCGCAGACATTTTCGCTTTGGTCAGCAGAGGTCGCCGCAGTGACCGCATCCCCTCTCGGGAGAGCCCACGGCACTTTGCAGCCAGTATGGATGAAAGTGTAATAGTGGGTTATTACACTTTGAAAAAGTGCCGTTCTCCAGCTCTCCGCTGTCTGCAAATTTCAAAGAAAGGAAAAATCCAATGGCAAGAAATGATGGAATCCACCGCACCGTAGCCCGGAATCAGGACTTGGAAACACCGGCTGATGTGGCAAAGGTACAGGAACACAATGAGCGTGAAAAGGACAGCTACAGCAATCAGGACATCGTACCGGAACGCACTTCTCTGAACATTCATTTCAAAGCACCCGCGGACGATTATGTAAAAATGTTTGAGCAGATGGAACAGGACGGTGTAATCTCCACAAGAGGTCTGAAACCGGATGCCGTCAAATACGGTGAGTTGATCTTTGATGTGAACTCTGCTTACTTCTACAATCACGGCGGCTATGAATTTGCAAAACAGTTTTATGCCGATGCCTATAAAGCCGCCGTGGAGATCGTAGGCGGTGAGCAGTATATCCTATCCGCTGTGATGCACGCCGACGAGCGCAACCGGGCAATGTCCGAAGCTCTGGGCGAAGATGTGTACCACTACCACCTTCATGTGGTTTATATCCCGGTGGTAGAGAAGCAAATTCTGTGGTCGAAGCGATGTAAGGATGAATCCCTCCGGGGAACGGTAAAGGAAACGATCACGCAGGTCAGCCGCAGTAAAAAATGGGAGTCCAAGCCGGTGCTTGACAAGGATGGTAATCCAATGTTGAACGCAAAAGGAAAAAAGATTTTGAAGTCGTCCTACAGTGTGTTGCAGGATGACTTTTTTCATTTCATGCGAAATGCCGGATATACCGATGTGGAGCGTGGAGAGCGTGGCAGCACCGAGGAACATCTGACAGTGACACAGTTCAAGGTTCAGGCTGAACAGCAGCGTTTGGAAGCTATGACCGGACAGGTGGCACAGGCGGAGCGGGGGTTGGAGAATGCCAAAGATGCCACGGAGAAACAGAAAAAGAAACTGGAAGCTCTGCAAAAGGAAACCAAAACAGCAAAGACCGTTGCTCTGACGGTGCAGGAGATTGAAACGATGGGAAAGAAAGCCACATTCGGAAATAATATCACGCTGACACCGGATGAGTGCGACACGCTCAAACGCTATGCGGTCAACGGCATTATCGCCAATGCTGACAACAAGCGCTTGAAGGAGAAACTGGCTTCCGCTGAAAAGACGGTTTCCATCTGGAAACAGCGGTATGAAGCAGTAAACGAAAAATATATGGAACTGAAACAGAAAGCCCAGCCTTTTCTGGATGCACTGGAAATTGCATCCGAAAGGGTTCGGGCTTTTATCAATTCTATCCTCATCAGAGGAAAGGAAACGCAGGAACACAAACACCCTGACCGGAAGCGTGGACAGGATATGGAACTTTGATGGAGGAATCGCCTATTGAAGAAATATTATGAGGAAGCGAAATATAATGCGGCATTTGACCGCTGTGTGGATGTTATGAGCCAGATGCTCCAGAAGTACGGGCATCAGGTTTTGGATAAATTAGAGCAGGATACACCGCAAACGGTGGAGTGTTCCAAGGATGATAAGCAAGCGCAGCCTTTGACGGATAAGGCTGCGTAAAAATTTACAATTTACACGTTGCGTACTTGTTGCGGCTATGCTATAATATGTACGCAACGTGTATTTTTGCTTTTTGGGAGAAAAGACGAATGGATTGTAAAAACAGAATTATTAAGTTGCGTGAAAGCACAGGACTGAACCGGAAAGATTTTTGCAAGCTCGTCCATATTCCTTACCGGACTATGACCGAGTGGGAATTGGACAACCGCCATGCACCGGATTATGTGCTTAGACTTTTGGAGTATTATATCCGCAACGAGGGATTGATGGTAAAAGAAATGAGCGAAGGAGGTGGCGATTCTGAAAAAGAAGCAACTTAAATGTTATCTATATACGAGAGTGTCCACCTCCATGCAGGTAGACGGATACAGCTTGGATGCCCAGCGGGACAAGTTGCGGAAGTATGCGGCATACGAGGATATGGTCGTTGCCGGGGAGTATTCTGACGAAGGATTTTCCGGCAAGAACATCCAAGGGAGGCAGGAGTTTCAACGGATGCTGAACGACATCCAGGACTGCAAAGACGGCGTTTCCTATGTGCTTGTCTTTAAGCTCTCCAGATTTGGCAGAAATGCAGCCGATGTTCTGAACTCTTTGCAGCTCATGCAGGATTTTGGTGTCAACCTGATTTGCGTGG
The DNA here is from genome assembly GCF_003438725.1 of Ruminococcus sp. OM06-36AC. Taxonomy (NCBI): domain Bacteria; kingdom Bacillati; phylum Bacillota; class Clostridia; order Eubacteriales; family Oscillospiraceae; genus Ruminococcus; species Ruminococcus sp. OM06-36AC. The sequence continues at coordinate 18,397 of NZ_QSTT01000019.1, read as the reverse complement.
AGGATGGCATTGACAGCTCCAAGGATGCCGGAAAGCTTATGATTTCCGTGCTGTCTGCGGTGGCGGAAATCGAGCGAGAGAATATCCGCACACAGACAATGGCAGGACGGGAGCAAAAGGCTCGTGAGGGCAAATGGAACGGCGGTTTCGCTCCCTATGGATACAAATTGGAAAGCGGAAACCTTGTCATTGCGGAGGATGAAGTGGAAGTAATCCGTGTTATTTATGACCGCTACATCCATACCAATGAGGGCGTTGCCGGAGTTGCTAAATATCTCAACCGCAACGGGTTTGTGAAGAAGCTGCGGCAAAATAACACCATCCCCGGATTTTCAAGGAACTTCGTGCAGGACGTACTGGATAATCCCGTTTATATGGGTAAAATTGCTTATGGCAGACGGAGAACCGAAAAGAGGCAAGGTACAAGAAATGAGATGCACGTGGTCGAGCAGTCGGAGTTCCCTGTTTACGATGGTCAGCATGAAGCCATCATTTCCGAAGAAGATTGGTATCTGGCACAGGAAAAGCGCAAGATCAATTCCTTTAAGCGGGAAAAGGTCAACAATCCAGACCACGCACACATCCTATCCGGTATTTTGAAATGCCCGTGTTGCGGAAAGAGTATGTACGGCAATATTGCCAAGGCTCATAGCAAGGACAAGAAAACACGGTATTATTACTACTGCAAAAATACGGTTACGCCGACGGGACATGAGTGCAGCTTCCGGCTGAATATCGAGCAGACGGAAATCAACAAATTTGTGGCGAAGGTCATCTCCGCTATGGTCAGCAATCCCCGATTTATAGAAGCAATTCAAGCGAAAATTGGAACGGCGGTTGATACAGAGGATATGGAAAAGCAGATCGCCGTTCTGCAAGGACAGCTAAAGCAAGCCTTTGGAACGAAAAGCCGCTTGGAGCGTCAGATGGATACTTTGGACATCAACGATGCCCACTATGACAGAAAAATTTTGGATTTGCAGCGCCGATATGATGAACAGTATGATACGATAGAAGAAATCGAAGTTCAGATTGGCGAATTGCAAAGTCAGATACGCAGCATCCAGCAGGAGAAAATCTCCGGCGATAACATTTATCGGCTCTTACTGGCATTTGATGAAGTCTACCATTCCGCAACGGAAGCAGAACAGAAAGAGTTTATGAAAGCCTTTATCGAGCGAATTGAGATGTTCCCGGAAAAGAGAAAAGACGGAAGCTGGATAAAGAAGATTGTATTCAACTTCCCTGTGCCTGTTGATGGCGAGGAAGTGAAAGAACTTCCCTTGGAAACTGAAACAACAGTCGAGTGCGTAGTATTGATGTCAAAGAAAGATAAATAAAAGACAGAAAGCGGCGTATTTCTGGGCTTTTTCGGAGGTTTGGATTTGAAGCCTGACTTCTGAAAAAGCTCGGTTTTCTTATATGGAAACATATCTACTGCAAAATGTGTGTCAGGTTGTAACCTCGGATTAGATAACGCAAATTGAGTGAGTGGATTAGATGTCGGACATTTTGAGAAGGTGCTGAAAACTGGTAACAAATCCGGCAACTCGATACTAAAGGCATTTTCGGACAGTGGATTAGATGTTAAGAAGGAGAAATTTGTATATGGCAATCAATTATAAAAACCTTGAAAAAGCCCTCGCACAAAACAAGGTCTACAATGCTTGGCAATACGTTCAGAGTTTAAATGAGACCTTGATGTATATGAACGTATCCTATGAGATGTTAAAGGAAGTGCATGAGCATAGAATTTCGGTCTTACAACAGGTTCAGAATGAAAAATTTGAAGAGTTAAAAAATGCTGGAAAAGTTAGTTATAAAGTTTCTGATATGCAGAGAACAAATTTAGATGTTGGTGGTTATGAACTTGACGACATCATATTCCTACGAAAAACTGCAATGGAATTCTTTCATTATGGAAGAGTGAGTATGGATGTATTATTTCAGATAATAAATGCAGCTCTATTAGGGGATGAGGCTGTTGATGTTGAAGACAAAGGGTTATTAGGTAAACTACTTAAGAAACTAAATCAAAAACCAGAATTTTCAACGTTACTTCAATTGATGGATGCAAATAAAAATGATACAAGATTTCAATATTTAATGGCTTTTGATAGCTATATCAAGCATATTAAAACGATATTAATATCTGTAAAAAACAGTATTTTTATTGGAAATCAGGAATTCTTTAAAATCAACCAATTCTCATATGGCGGTGTGAATTATAATGAAGAAAATGCACTTGATAAAATATTGGAATTACGTGACTATGTGTATGTAACAGTAGATAGTTTGCTTCAAGAACTTTTAAATCAAATTCCAAATTGTATTTCAAATGGTCAGCGAATTCAGGAAATTCATTATAAACAGGTATTTACTGAAAAAGATGGTAAGACATATATAAATTATGTTGCGTTTTTTATTGATGTTCCAAATGGTATAGCAGACTTACCGACAGAAATAAAGGTATATCCGCTGATTGTAAAGCCTAATGATGAGATATATAGCTTTGATTTTAAGTTCGATAAAATCTTTATAAGAATGGCAGGAACAGATGAAGATAGTATCGTTGGTGTTGCAACGCTAAAAAATGATATAAATTCTAATGAGTTCTATAGGATTTATGAGGTTAACGCATGTAGACAAATAGACTATGGTCTTTATATTGCTACTTTCGGAGATACATATCAATCGCAGAAACTCAATATGAATATCTATGCCATGGATGGTGTTATGTTGTTCATTAATGAAGATACTGATAAAAGTCAAAACAGGGAATAAAAGAAAATAGCTCCCCATCACCGGATTGATTTCCAGTGGTGAGGAGCCTTTTTCGTTTACCTGTATTAACCTTCAATATCAATTTTCAGTCCGGACTTGAGTTCCACTGTGAAGTGGTCATCCCAGAGGATGATTTGTTTAAGCCAGCGCTTTACCAAAGCCTCATCGAATTCCGTAAGGCTGGCAGGCTGTTTTTTGATGTAATCTTGCAGGTCATTGATTCTTGCAATCCGTGCGTCTCTGGCAGCAGTGTCAACAGTGCATTTTCACGTTGCTCGCGGAGTTTGAAAATCTGACCAGCAATCTCATCGTAAGCTTCTTTGTTGTTTGCCTTTTCAAGAAGTTCTTGCTGTAATATCATCAATTGCTCATCAATTCCGTCAGCGGTATTTTTCTGTGTTTCTCGGATGACCTTTGCAATATTCTGCTGAAGCTGTGCCTGAAATGTTGACTTATCGCCAAGGAGCGTGTTAATCGCCTGAACTACCATATTTTCCAATACAGTTTCATTTACGGTTCTCGCATGACACTCCAGTCCTGTGGATTCCAGTCTGCTGATGCATCTCCAGACGACTGATTTACAGCCACGATTGTTCCAGTGAATTCTGCGAAACATTTCACCACAATCACCACAAATTACTATCTGTGCAAAGCAGTGATTACAACTGTAGCAACGCTTTTTGCCATTGGCACTGATTTTGACTACTCGCCTGCGTACCAGTTCTTCCTGTACTCTTAAGAATATATCCTTCGGGATAATAGCTTCGTGATTTCCTTCAACATAGTATTGGGGTACAATACCGTTATTCTTTACTCTGGTTTTACTGAGAAAATCAGTGGTATAAGTTTTTTGCAGTAAGGCATCACCAATATATTTTTCATTTCGCAGGATTTTATTAATCGTACTTGACCACCATCTTGTTTTTCCTGCACCGGTGAGAATTCCGTCGGCTTCAAGTTCTTTTGCAATTTTATCCATAGAATATCCCTCAAGATATTCACGGTAAATACGTTTTACCACTTCAGCTTGCTCCGGGTCAATAATCAGATTGCCGTTTTCATCTTTGGTATACCCAAGAAAATGATTATGATTTACCTGTACTTGTCCGTTTTGGTAGCGAAATTGAAGTCCCAGTTTTACATTCTGGCTGAGAGACTGCGATTCCTGTTGTGCAAGGGAAGCCATAATTGTAATCAAAACTTCACCTTTTGCATCCATAGTATTGATGGATTCTTTTTCAAAAAATACGGGAATATTCTTTTCTTTCAGCTGTCTGATGTATTTTAGGCAGTCCAGAGTGTTTCTTGCGAATCGGCTGATAGACTTTGTAATAATCATATCAATATTTCCGGCTTCACAATCTTCAATCATGCGATTAAATTCACTGCGTTTTTTTGTGTTTGTGCCTGAAATACCATCATCAGCATAGACACCTGCAAATTCCCACTCCGGATTTTTTTGAATGTATTCTGTATAATGAGCAATTTGAGCTTCATAACTTGTTGCCTGTTCCTCCGTGTCTGTGCTGACGCGACAATAAGCAGCAACTCGAAGTTTTGGTTTTTCTTCCTGTTGCCTGGCAATATTGCCAACCTGCTTTTTTGCAGGTATGATCATAACATTTTTCATTCAATTACCACGCTTTCTATCAGACTGTAACAATATTCTGCTTGTCTGATTGGATTGTCATATTTTTCAGTTGTTTCATCAATGCGAAAGGTTGTAGGTGGTCTTTTTATAATTGGTGCTTGATAGCGATTGTTACGTCCAAGTTTTTCGGAACGTTTGTTTACTTCTGCTGTAACAGCATCAAAAGTTTCTTGGGTGATGATAGCAGGATAGAAATCATCTCCAAGATAGTGCTTGTTTTGCAACATTCGCTTTGCACCAGAATGAAGTATCGCAATACCTGCTTCCTTTGCAGCGTTTGCAAGGGATAGTCCGCATAAATAGTTTTTGTAAAGCTGTTGAACTTGATTGGCAGTGGTTTTGTCAATTACTGCAATGCCATTTTCGATTCGATATCCGTAAGGTGTGTGTCCCATCAAATTTTCTCCTGAAAAGTAAGACCACATCGAAGTGTAAAACCGACTTTCTGACGGCTGTAAACCTGAATATGGTCAGTAAATAATTCAAATAAATCGTCACGATATTCCTGCAACATTTCACCATATTTACAGAAATGAATCAAACGCTCTGTTTCATAAACCTTTGTGCTATCTCCTGTTATAGAGCGATTTAAAGCTTCGATTTCAGTTCTGTAATCATTTGCCAGAGAAAGCAGGGTATTGTTTTCCTGTGCAAAAAGAACTTGGTCAATGTAACCCTGTCCCATAAGTTTGTGCAATGTTTCACGTTGTTTAGCATTCTGTTCCAGCAGTGCTTCTAAATGTTGAATCTTAAGAAGAACATCATCACCGGTATTTTCCTGTAAAGCCTTTAAATAAGGGGTCAAAACAAATCGATAGCCGTAAATCAGCTTGTTCAGCATTGTGGAAAAGGCAAGTTTGATGTCAGCGTCTTTTATGAAAAGCATTGAACATTTTTTTCTGTCAGCCAAATGTGTGTTGCATACCCAAGCTGTGTAGCTTCCATAGGTACTCGTGTGAATTCTTCTGCGAAAAGTATTGCTACATTTATTGCATATGATTTTACCAGAAAAAGCGTAGCGTTGCTGATATTTTTTACTTTCACGTTCAATTCCTTTTTCATTGGCTCACTGTTCTATCAGAGTATTTGCGGCATTAAAATCAGCATGACTGATAATTGCTTCATGATGTTCAGAAATATAATATCGGTCAAGTGTGCCATTATTTTTGTGCCGATTAAAATTACTGTCTGTGTAGGTTTTTTGGAAAATGCAGTCACCGGTATATTTTTCATTTGCGATGATTCCACGAATACTGGCAGAAGTCCAGCGTCCACCTTTCTGACTTGAAATTTGTTCCTGATTCAAAATCTTAGCGATTGCTTCAGTTCCTTTTCCGGAAAGAAGTTCTGTAAAAATTCGTTTCACGATTTCTGCTTGCGTTTTATCAATTGTCAATTTGCCATTTACTAAACAATATCCATAAGGTGCATAGCTTAGCTTGTAAGTACCATTTTCAAAACGTTTCTTTGCAGACCACTTGTTATTTTCAGAAATAGATGTAGATTCCTCTTCTGCCATAGAACTCAGAATAGAAAGAAAAAGTTCGCTTTCCATAGAACCTGTGTTCAGATTTTCCTTTTCAAAATAAATCGGGATATTCAGATTCAAAAGTGTTCTGACGATTTCCAGACAGTCTGTAGTATTTCTGGAAAAGCGACTGATAGACTTGGTAATTACAAAGTCAATTTTTTTAGCCTTGCAATCAGCAATCAAACGCATTAGTCTAGGACGTTTTTCTGCTTTTGTTCCGGTCCTTCATCAAAATAAATCCCAACAAGCTCCCAGTCCCTGTGAGAAGTAATGTAAGATTCATAGTGTTTCTTCTGTGTTTCAAGACTTTCCAGCTGAGCATCAGAATCTGTAGAAACACGACAATATGCTGCAACACGAAGTATCTTTTTTTCTGTTTTTAAAGGCTGAACTTTATCGATTTTGGTTACAGTTTTCATGTTGGTTCATCTCCTCCCACCATTGTATATATAACTCTAAACGCATAATTTATCAAGTGATTTTAGGCATAATCTCAACCAGAAACGGTGAGAATGTGTCACGGTTTATTTGGGTTAATTTGTTGAATTCCACCAAGGAAATAAGTCCGGCAGACAGCATAAGAGCAGCTGTTTTTTGTGCCATAAAGTAATTATAATCCTGCTGCAGTTCAGTAGGGAATATGGATTTTGATTTTTCTTGCATGAAAGTACCTCCACTTCATATGGTTTCACTTTCCACTGGAGATTGAAGAGTAATTTGAGCGGATTTATTTTGGAAAATAAAAAAGTCCGCAGACACTCACAATGGAGTACCTGCGGACAAAATCAATAATGTATGGAAAATCAGATCATCTGATTTACTTTTTTCTGCACTTCGTTATAGTCATAACCTGCATCGGTAAGACGTTTCTTACGTTCCGCACCATTGCCCCACTTACCCTGAATGACTTCACGGGCAACTTCGTCAATGGACTTCTTTGCAGGATATACCTGTTTTCCATTACTGTCAAAAACAGCATATCCATTCTTGCAGGCTTTCTTCGCATTTTCAAGAGAAGAAAAAGCACCAATCTGCGACTTAGCATCAGACCATGACTTTCTTACTCGATAAAGCTGTTTTGTTGCAGGTGCAGGGGTTGTCGGGATAGAACCTGAATTGAGATAAGACTGCACCTTCGCTTTGAAAGCTGCCCAATGAGGTAGAATGTATGCAGGACACATCTTGTAAGGATTTCTTGCAGTATTAAGGTAGTCCACGCTGCCGGACTTTCCGTCACGGACATTCAGCCAATACGTATGTGTGTAAAGGTGATTGATGTCAAGGCCATACTTCTTCAAAAGTGCTGCTGCAAGTCTTGCACAATTATCTTCAGACTTCTTATCCTTATCATTGTAAGAAGAACCCATAATGCACTCGATCGCAATTGTTCTACGATTGCCATTGCCACTACCATCAGCGGCGTGCCAGCCACTTAAGGATAGAGGCAGATTCTGCCATGTACAAGTATTGTCAACGTAATAATGCACCCTGACATCTTTCATATTGCCATTAACGGTTGCTCTTGTATACTGCTCCGCAGGTGTTGTTCCGCTTGCAACAGAAATCCAGTCGGTATTGTGAACTGTTACACCGATAACTTTGCCTTCCATTGAAACAGAGGGCATATCAATATGATTAGGGTTATGCTTGGTGAGTAAGTACTCGTTGATTTTTACTCCGCTCAGAGTAGTTGTTGTATCAGGTCTTAAAATAGCCATTTATTCGTCCTCCTTTTCATCTTCGGTTCTGCCTACTTTCGTTTGCAGAACATCAATTGCTTTTTTGAATGCCGGCGGGAAAGGGATTCCCATAAGAGATGTATTTTCTACGATGGAAAGCAATTCATTCAGGCAAAAACTGATACAAACTGCATCTCTGATATAATTTGTACCGATAAGAATATCGATTCTCACGCCGACCACTACCATAAGAAGAATACAAAACTTCTTTGCAAGACCGACCCAGCCTGCCGTGCTGTTGAGTGTGCCACTTTCGCTGTGTTTGGACTTGCCCATCGCCGCAGTTACAATTCCTGTCACGAAGTCAATGCCCATAAAAACAACGAGTGTTGCAAGAGCAGAATCCCAGCCACCAAGCAGCGTTGCGATAAATCCGCCGACAACGCCTGCAATCAGGCAAATGGTATCTTTCGTAAAATCACTCCTTCATAAATTTAATAGACTTCACCATCGGATGTGAATTATCCGATGTGCCTTTGAAAGCAAGGTAGTATTCTCCATCCGATACGTTTTCCAACGACTGCATCACAGAAATGAAAATATCGGAGTAGAGCCATTTAAATGATAATTTCAAAGCATTTTTCGGCTTTGATTTCCTCGTAAATATACTGAGCAAGTTCAGAACCCATTTTATCTATATTCGGAATAAGATAAAATTCAGCGTCCTGCGATGCACCAACCATATAGCTTAGGAGCAGCTTCATTTTTGAAGTAATTGCGACAGGTGTCAAAAAAATCACAAACACAGTTCCTGCCCAGCTGAAATCGTTCTGATTGAAATACAGGGCATAGTCATTCTCAGCAGAGCAAAAATGCGGATAACTCTCCGCAAAACCCGCAAGAGAACGGTAGCCGTCATTGTAATAAGTGTAAACGCTGTCGCCATATTTCTGCAAGGCATCAGAACTGCTTTCAAATACAGAGATATAGCTGATACCGGATATTTGCCTGATTTGCTCCTCTAATTCTGCAATATCAGCTTTTGTTGCATAGTCTGACATATCGGGAGTGATTCCGTCCTTGCCGTCAGCACCTTTGAGACTTTGAAGCCATTCTGTTTCTGTTCCTGAAAATCCATGTTCTACGGCAATAATATAGGCGGATTTTCCATCAGAACCATTGATTCCGTCAACCCCATTTTTCCCATCGGCACATTATGACCGGGGACTCCGTCTGCACCATCCTTTCCATCTTTACCCGGTAAACCATCAACGCCATTTCTACCGTCACATCCGTCTTTGCCATTTACTCCATCCTTGCCATCAACACCTTTCAGGCTTTCGAGCCATTCAGCCTCTGTGCCTACAAAGCCGTGTTCTACAGCAATTTCAAATGCTGATTTGCCGTCAGTTCCTTTAGATGCGGACTGTATCTTCTGCAAAAGCTGCTGATATAAATCAGGAGTAAGCGGAACGTTGCTGTTTTCGCCCTCAAATCCCGATGGTCTGGTGTGCAAGGTTTTTACAACCGTTGTTGCTCTGACTGTTTCAATTGCTTCTGCATCATAGCCAAACAGTGACATTTTCACAGTCCCTGCGGTTAGTTCGGCAGGCAAAAAGCAACTTGTATTTTCTGTTCCGAGAACCCTGTTATAGGTTATTTCGTCCTGTGTGAACTGCACCACTTTATGCAGTGGTTTCCAGTTATTATCGAACGCAAAATGTATCTTTACAAAAGCAATCTGGTCTGCGGCAATGATTTTATGCTCCAGCGTTTCAATGTTCTGTCCTTTTACAAGAAATTTTATCATGACTTCACTTCCTTCCAAGTTTTTGTATTTGCAACATATTCCATATATCCGTCAAGGCACTGGATTTTTGCAAGCGGAGATTCGATATCAACTGCATGGCTGTCCCAGTTTGTATTTTTCTTCACAGCGTTCCAGTCAACGAGAGAACCTTCATAAGTGATCGTGTTCAAAGATTCACAGTAATTGAAACAGCCACCCACAATCTCTTTGACGTTTTTTGTAAGAGTAAGGTTTTTCAGTTTTGTGCATCGTACAAACATTCTGTCACTAATGACTTTGCCGCCGTATCGCACCGTTTCAAGATACTGACACTCGCTGAATGCCATTGCACCTACGGTTACCACAGAGGACGGAACGGTTACGGACTTGATTGCCGTTCCTGCAAATACGTTTACGTCAAGTTCCGTGACACGTTCCGGAATCTTCAGTTCCGTCAAGCCGTTAAGACTCTGATGATAAATATAACCGTCAATATGCGGCAGAAAAGCAGCCTTTTTGATTGCCGTAAGAGTTGTCGGAAGTGATACTGTTTTTAGATTGTCGCAATACTGAAAAAGCCGTTCTCCAATGCCTGTCACACCCTCTGAAACAGTAACCGACTTGATATTGGAATTATTCTGAAACGGTGACGGATTGCTGTCAGTAGAATAATCAAATGTTGCCCCAGTGCCTTTGAGAAGCAGTCTGCCGTCTGAATAAAGCACAAAATCCACGCTTTGACCGCATTTTCCGATGGAAACCACATCGCCTGTCATTTCATCAATTTTCAGCGTTAATTCGTTTATCTTTGTTGTCAGCTGACCGACTGTGATGTTGTAATCTTTTATCTGCGTCTGAATTTCAGAAAGCTGCGAAAGCATATCTGTGACCTTGCATTTACCTAAAATACAGCGAACATATCCGCAGAAATTATTGTTCTCTCTGTAGTCTGTAACGCTGAGTTCTGATGTGCCTGCATCAAGTCTGATAATGCAAAGGGTGAGATATTTCTTGTAATCTGTGTTCTGAAATCTTGGTATTGCAGGATTTGTGGCAGGTGTTCCTGCGAGAATTTCAAAGCTGACATTGCGGACGTTTTCAGAAGTATTGCAGCAAATTCCAACCGCCATATATCTCGGCAGGGATTCGTCCACATAGCGAGATAAGTCATAGGTATATGCCGTATCCGAAATGAAATAATGTCCCTGAATCCAAGCCTTTCCGCTGCCGATTGTCAGCTTTAACTTGTTTACAGACAGTTTGAAACACTGCCCGAAATTGTCCTGAATCCCGTCACAGATGATACTGCCGAGATAGTCGTTGAAATTCTCCGCAGTATACGTTCTGTCAAGATTTTTAGAATTGAAAAATCCAAATGAAAATGCCATTTTTAGACCTCCTTAAATGTTGGTGTGAGATTTCTGCCGTTGCGGTCAAAGCTCTCAATCATTCCAACAAGCTGTATTTTGTTTTGCCTGATTCCAAACCTGTGATGTTCTGCAGTAACAAAATCGCCAACAAAATAGTCCACGCCGTATTGAAACTGCGTGGACTGCACTGCAATCTGTGATTCTGATTTCATTGTTATAGGAACAAGATTCTGCTTGCCTTTCTCTTTCAAAAGTTCCGAATATTCTTCCTCAGATAATGGTTTTGTTTTGCCATTTTCCTGTTCTTCATCTAAAATGTCCTTTGCATCAACATACATCTCATATCGGTCGAGAGAAGATGGTTCTGTTCCTTCAAAATATGTGGTTCTCTTACGTTTTTCACCCTCACCTTTTCCCAGAACATAGGCATAATTCTTTTTAACAGAAGTATCCATAAAATAGGTGAAAGACAGCAGATTATTGTATCTATCAGAGAAAATAATGTGCGGATTTACTTCCTGTAAAATGCTTCTGTCAGTACCCTGCAAAAGTTCAAAAATCATTTCATACTGTTCATTATCGGTTTTACTCAAACGTATATTTGCGGTTCCGCCGATCTTTTCGCAAATGGTGTAAACCCATTCCATCAGATTGTCATAGCTGACCTGCAATTTGGTTTCAGCATTCCAGCAAGTGCCTGACGAACAGCCGACAACAAGTCCCGGAAGTTTTCTGATACCTGTTGTACAAGCATTATACTGCACCACATTCATTACAATCTGAGAATATGAAACGAATTTTGTAAAGTTAAATGTGGGATAAATAATACGCCTTTCCAAAAGGCACATTAAAAATCTGCCTTTGATAATGAGGTAGTCACCATCTTCGGCATCGGTTTCAAGTTCCACAGATTCAATCAGTCCGAAATGTTCCCTGTCATCATCACGACCAACAATTCTGCCTGTCTGAAAAATCTCGATATTTCGGGGTGAGGCTGCAATGTACACTTTAAAAGCACCGCATTTGTAGTATTCAATATCCCACAAAAGCGAAGAAAAGCTGTCGCAGACAGCCTCAAGAGATATGGAGATATTCGCTCCAACAGGAATCATATTGTAAATTTCTATCTGCATAAATCAAACTCCTAAGTACGCATTTCGGTGTATCAGGCGGACTTTGATGCGGTTCAGTCCCTCCGATGCTGTCACATAAAATTTGTTTTCACCCGTTTTCAGATTCAGCCAGGTTGACCCTGAAACAAGGCGGTTGATGATGTTGGTCACAATGCCCTCACGCTCCAGGGTAACGGTTTTGTTGCCTGTTTTCGTGGTGATCGTGATGCTGTCGCCCTTTTGAATATCGCCTGAAATCTGCATATATTCATCGGTCAGAGCGTTGTAAATGGTTGGATTTTTTGCAGGTCCACCGCTGATTTCAAGGGTAAATCCAACCTCATCACCGTTGTTGTTGATGGTCATCATATCCTGCGTATTATATGTACCAATCGGAAACGGTTCATCATTGTCAGGACAGATAAAATGAAATGCCCCTCTGACACGGGAATATTCTGCAATTTGCGTTTCTGTGGAGTACCAATAAATATCGGGACAGAGAATGGAAATCTGCCCATTGGTCAGCTTTTCAAAGTTCTCCACCTCGCAGGTTTCCACAATACCCTCAGCATACACAGAAATATTTTTTGTGGAGTAGTATATCTTGATATATCTGGATGGCTTGACTACTCTGTACAGTTCGTGCCTGCGGAGTTCCACATCAAATCCACGCATTTCAAAAGGAATGACTACATTTTGCTTTTCAATAAAATCGTTATTCAGATATGAGCCGTCCATGCCGGCGTAGGTAGAGGTGCTGACTGTTCCAGCCGGAGGGTTTAGTCCGTCAATTTTTGAGGTCATGTATTGGTTGGCGGTAGTGGTCATGTCGATACGGTCGCCAGATTGGTTTTCTAAAATCATGGTAAAAAACATGGGTAGCACCTCCTGTTAAGTATTTGACCAATCACAAAATATATGATATACTTGAGACAAGACAAAGGGGGTTAATATCTATGATCTTCTCTTATGAAAAAGAAAAGCTACCTGAGATTTACAATAGAGATGGAAAGAAATGCTATCTTGATCCGATTAGAAAAAGATTGATTTTAATCACTCCAGAAGAAATAGTCCGTCAAAAATGGATCAGTTTTCTTAAGGACAAACTTTCAGTACCCGAACAGTTAATTTCTGTTGAGGATCATTTGTCACATTATGGTGTTAATTCAAGGAGACGGGCTGATATAATAATCAAGGGCAATGATGATTCAGGCAATCAATATCCATTATGCATAGTGGAATGCAAGGCTCCTGATGTTCCACTAACTGAAAGTACACAAAATCAAGTTTTTGATTATTGTGATGAAATTGGTGCAGACTATGCAATTATGAGCAATGGTTACACTACTGATTGCTATAAATACAACGAAAAAAGTAATCAATATATTAGACTATCTGAAATACCGACATATCGTGATATTCTTGGTGGAAAATATATAGAGTATGATTGGGGTGAATATCCTCAACGTATGCCATTTGAAGAGTTAAAAAGAAGAGTAGTAGCAGGAGAAATTGACGAGTTTATTAGTGACATGACTATTCCAGAAATCGCCTTACCTGCCTATAACCTTTTAGAGTGTTTTTTAGATTATCGTGTTAAGATGCCAACAGGCGATTACGGTATGTTCAAACTAATACAAGATTATGGCGTTCGAATTTTAAGTTATGGAAATCACTCAGGCGGCGTATTTTCAGGTCCATATCGTTCTTTTCTAATAGACGTAGATGGAAGTACGGAAATTGTTTCGTTGGCAATCACTACTTGTTACAAATCTACATCTCAAGATTATATTCGTACTGCATTATGTATTGCCATAGATAATGAAGAAAGTTCACATCATGCGTTACAATTAGTTTTAGATGAAAATCTTGAGGTAAATGATGAAATATGTGATTTTTATCATCATGGCAGAATTGCAATTGGAAATATCGGTAGTGGAAAAATTTCTGAATTAAGAACATTTGTAGAAAAGTATTGTCCAGAGATGATTGATGGAAAAAAATTTTATCTTGGTACGTTAACCAATGACAAATTATGGAGACTTGATGATCCAGAGGTGGGTCATGTAATTGCTAATCTTATTTCTTATGCGCTTATTCGAGATAAGTATCGTAAGTATAAAAAAAGTTTGAAATGATCATACATTCAGCGCATTTCTCGTCTGCCGATAAATCTCCAGCCGTGACAGAGCTTTTGGACTATTGTTAGTCTGATTCACTGTGCGGCTGTTGTCATTATTGTAGTAATTATTGACAACGGAACTTTCAGAACTGCCATTCATAATCGCACCTGTCATTCCGTCAAGATTGTAGTTAAGATCAGAATTGAGCGTTACTCTCATTGTATCCGCAACACCTGAAACCGCCTTTGCTACGACCTTTTTGTTTTTGTCGATGCCGTCCGCCAAACCATTCATGAAGTCAGGCATCTAGCTTTCAAAGTCCGTCAGCGGACCTACATCAGGAACAGAAAAGTGCAGATAACTGCGGATCGTATCCGCAATTCCGGAAACGCTGTCAGCAAGACTGCCGATCATACTTCTCAGACCGTCAATGATGTTGGAAACGATATCCCGTCCCCAGTTCCACGCATCCGATGCAAGCCCTTTGACATAGTTCACCGCATTGTTAAATCCACCCTTAATCGTTGTGTAAATACCGCTGATAATAGAACTGATTGAAGATTTCACGTTATTCCATATGCTTGTCACGGTCGAATGAATCGTATTCATCACCGATGAAATGGTAGAAGAAATGCTGTTCCAGACGGAAGATACCGTATTTCGGATAGCATTTACCACACTGGAAACAGCACCGCTGATTGCGTTCCATACACTTGAAATGATAGAATGAATCGTGTTCATCACACCGGAAATGAATCCTGAAATTGCAGTCCAGACAGTAGAAATCACGCTTGAAATGGTGCTTAATGTCGTTGATATCGTGGTATAAATAGCGTTCCAGACCGTTTCAAAGAACGTTTTAATCCCCTCAAGCAACGGCGTAAGAAAGGCAACAATCGCATTCCAGATGGTCTGTATCTTTTCCGAGATCCAATCCATCACATTGCTGATGATGATGTGGATTGCCTGAAAAATGGTTTCAAACAGATATTTAAACGCTTCCAAAAGAGGAGAAATAAAGCTGTAAATTGCATTCCAGATGCTTGAAATCGTATCATAAATGGTGGTACAGACAGTTGAAATAACCGTCCATATTGCATTGAAAATGGTGGAAAAGAAGTTATGGATATTGGTCAGGATTCCTGCAAAAAAGTCGTAGACAGAAGTAAAGATCATGACCGCTGTGGTATAGATTGCAGTCGCTATCGTTGTAAAGAATGCTGACATTGCATTCCAGATGTTCGTGAAAAAGTCAGCAACAGCCTGAAAAGCGGAACAGATGCTGTCCCAGATGCCAACAAAAAAATCCTTAATTGATGTCCACACTTCATTCCATGATGTTCCGAACCAACCGAGAAATACATCTGCTACACCTCTCAGCGTGTTCAGAATATTGCTGAACTGGTTGACTACAAAGTCCCAGATACCTGTAAAAATGCCCTTGATACCGTTCCAGCACTGTTCCCAGTTTCCCGAAAATAAGCCGATAAATACATCAAGCACGCTCAGAATAGTATCCGTCACAAAGGTGAAAATATCCGAGATATGCTGAAATACTCCCTCAAATACAGGTGCAAGCACACTGCATAATCCATTCCACATCGCTTTCAGCAGTTCACCGAAATTCTGAAAATCAAATCCAAGTGCATTGATTCGGTCAACAATGCCTGATGTAAGCTGTTCAAAGGTAGACTTTATCTGTTCCCAGATGGAAAGAATGCTGTTTTTGAAGTCCTCATTGGTGTTCCATAGATTTACAAATGCTGCAATAAGTACAGCTATAATCGCAACGACAGCCACCACAGGAGCAGAAATACCGCCGATAGCAGCACCAAGCGTTGAAAATGCAGTCTTAGCACCCGCAATCATTGTCGGAATTTTTGAAATGAATGTCATCATACTTCCGATAGAAGAAATTGTTTTGCCCACCACAATCAAAAGCGGACCTAAAGCCGCAGCCATCAATCCGATTTTGATAATGGTCTGTTTTGTTGCAGGGTCAAGGGCATTCAATTTGTCCACAAATCCTTGTATTTTGGTGATGATGTCACGAATAACAGGCATCAGAATTTCTCCAAAAGAAATAGCCAGTTCTTCAAGCTGAGATTTCAAAATGGTAAGCTGTCCTGCAAGATTGTCCTGCATGGTTTCTGCCATTTGTAAAGATGTGCCGTCACAGTTTGCAATTGCACCTGATAATTTATCAATATCCGCAGGTGCAGCATTCATCAGAGCAAGAAAGCCGGACATGGCATTTTTGCCCACAAGAGTTTCTGCGGCACTTGCTTTTTCAGATTCTGACATCTGGTCAAATGCAACCCTGCAATCCGCTAAAATATCAGATAAGCTTCGCATTGATCCGTCTGAATTGGCAGTTGCAATTTTCATTTCTCCAAAGGATTCAGAGCAGAATTTTACTTCTCCTGAAAGTGCAGTCATAATGGAACGCATGGAAGTACCGGATTGTGTGGACTTGATACCTGCATTCGCCATTAAGCCTAAAGCTTCAGCAGTATCTTCACAGGAGAACCCCAAAGCACCTGCGATCGGAGCACAGTATTTGAACGATTCACCAAGCATAGATACATTTATATTTGCGTTAGAACTTGCAGCCGCAAGTACATCAGCGAAATGTCCGCTATCCTGTGCTGTCAGACCGAATGCTGTAAGTGCATCTGTGACAATATCTGATGTTGTGGCAAGGTCTTCACCTGATGCTGCTGCAAGATTCATGATACCGTCAATACCTGACAGCATATCATTTGTTTTCCAGCCTGCCATCGCCATATAGTTCATGGCTTCGGCTGCTTCACTTGCAGAAAACTTCGTCTTACTGCCCATTTCTCTTGCTTTGTCACGCAAAGCCTGCAAGTCATCGCCGGTTGCACCGGATACAGCGGCAACCTTTGACATTGCAGAATCAAAGTCAGAGGCGGTTTTCACAGCAGCAGTTCCAAGAGCCGTCACACCTGCGGTAACAGGCAGAAGTTTTTCACCTGCACCTGAAATTTTATCGCCAACATTCTGCAAAACCTGTCCAGCCTCACCGATTTTAGCAAGTTCAGAATTTGCATTTTTGGCTTCTGATTCCAAACGTTTCAGTTCATTTTCTGTTTCGACAATTTCACGCTGTAAGGCATCATACTGCTGTTGCGTGATGTCACCATTTGCAAGAGCAGTATTTGCTTGTTCAGCCGCTGTTTTCAGCGTTGCAAGTTTATCTTTTGTAGCAGAAATACTGTCAGCAAGAAGTTTCTGTTTCTGTGAAAGAAGTTCTGTATTTTTCGGGTCAAGTTTCAGAAGTTTTTCTACGTCTTTTAGCTGTGACTGGGTGTTTTTAATGTTCTTGTTTACACCCTCTAATGCCTTTGACAGCTTAGTCGTATCACCGCCAATTTCAACGGTGATGCCCTTGATTCTGTTTGCCACTGTGGTTCACCTCACTTTTTTTGAAAATGTAATACAAACGATTGCAATTTGCATAAAATAGTGGTATAATATAAGCAGAGATCATACAGAAAGGAGTGGCTGTTATGGCACAAGCAACAATCTCTGCACGCATTGACGAAAAGGATAAACAGGCATTTGATAATTTCTGTTCTGATGTTGGATTGAATACATCTGCCGCCATTAACCTTTTTATAAAAGCTGTTCTGCGTGAAAGACGTATTCCATTTGAGATTTCTCAGTCAAGCGACCCTTTTTACAGCGAATCCAATCAAAAACATTTGATGAAAGCAATTCAGGAGTTGCGTGACGGCAAAGGAATTGCTCATGATTTGATTGAGGTGGACGATGAGTGAAAAAATATGGTCTGATGATGCCTGGGACGATTACCTCTACTGGCAGACACAGGATAAAAAGACTTTAAAACGAATCAACCAACTCATCAAAGATATTGAACGAAATGGTTGCCTTGAAGGTATTGGTCAACCGGAAGCATTGAAGAACAACTTACACGGTGAGTACAGCAGAAGAATCAACGAGAAAGACCGCCTTGTTTATCACGTTGAAAATGATAGAATTTATATTGTCAGCTGTCGCGGACATTATGTCGCGGACATTATGATGACAAATAATTAAAATGCGTCAAAATCGACCCACCGAAAAAAAGTCTGTAAAAATGCAGTCAACTATGGTAAAATATAAATAACACAGGAGGCTGATTTTTTATGGCAAGAAGAAAAAGAGAACCAATGAGCGAGGAAAAGAAAACAAAGAAGATACGTGGAAATTTAGGCGAAACTGAGATCGAAGTGCCGCAGGATCGAGACGGAACATTTGAGCCAAAGGTGATAAAAAAGTGTCAAAAGGACATCTCCGGCATTGAGCAGAAGATAATCTCTCTGTACGCAAAG
>NZ_QSTT01000018.1:39446-48168 GCF_003438725.1 Ruminococcus sp. OM06-36AC | reverse complement strand
TTGAAGTCCCAGCTGGAAGAGTTGGCGATCTCCTTTTCTGACATTCTGATGCCTACCATTCGCTCCATTGTTTCCCGCATTCAGGAACTGGTGGACAAGCTGAACCAATTAGACCCACGGACAAAAGAAACCATTGCGAAAATTGCACTGATAGCTGCTGCTCTGGGTCCGATGCTGGTGGTGCTGGGAAAGACCATTTCCAGTGTGGGAACGGTCTTTTCCGCAGTGTCCAAACTGCCTGCCCTTTTCTCGGCTGTGCAAGGTGGCATTGGAGCCATTACCGGAGCGTTGGGCGTGTCACTTGGTTCGCTGCTCGCCATTATCGCAGCTGTTGCCGCTTTGGTGGCTGCCTTTGTGCATCTCTGGAAAACCAATGACGAATTCAAAAGCAACATCATCGCCATCTGGGAACAGATCAAAAGCACCTTTACCGGATTGACACAGGGCATCACTGACCGGCTAAATGCTCTGGGATTCGACTTTGAGAGTTTTACCGATGTGCTGAAATCAGCGTGGGATGGACTGTGCAATCTGTTAGCTCCCATTTTTGAAGGCGTTTTTCAGAATATCTCCAACATCTTTTCAGAGTTTACTGGCGTTCTTCTGGGGCTGCTGGATGTTCTGATTGGTCTGTTTACCGGTGACTGGGAGCAGTGCTGGGACGGCATCAAGGGTATTTTTACGTCTATCTGGAATTTCGTTGTCAACACGTTCCGTAATATCATGAATACCCTGAAAGGTATTGCGGATGTGGTATTGGGATGGTTCGGAACAAGCTGGAACGAAGTCTGGACTTCTATCAAGACATTTTTTGTGGACACATGGAACAGCATTGCTTCCTTTTTCACGGGAATCGTTACCGGAATCCGGGACTTTTTCGTCAACACTTGGACGTCCATTTCCAATACTTTCACCGCCATTGTCACTGCCATTCAGACGGTGGCAACAACTGTATTTACGGCGATTCGGGACTTCTTCACCACCATTTTTACGGCAATCTACAACTTTTTCAGCACGATTTTCAATGCCATTTACAACGTGGTTTCTACGGTCTTTCAGGCAATTCATAACGTCATTACGACCGTTTGGAATGCCATTTACACCACCTTAGAACCGCTGATCACGGCATTTGGCTATCTGTTTCAGACGATTTTTGAAGCCATTCAGATCATTGTGGGCAGAGTGATGGACTGGATCTCGGAGAAGATCAGTGCCATTTGGAATGCGATCGTGGCGTTTTTAACGCCCATTTTAGAGGGCATCCGAACGACCTTTGAAACCATCTGGAATGCCATTTCTACTACAATTTCCACGGTCTTGACAGCGATTCAAGATGTGGTGACAACGGTTTGGAATGCTGTATCTGGTTTCATTTCTTCTGTTTTGTCTGCGATCTGGAATGTGGTTTCTTCCATCTGGAACAGCATTTCCGGCACGATTTCCAGTGTGATGAATGCCATTTTTTCTGTGGTATCGTCTATCTGGAATCAGATCAGTTCTGCGGTTTCCGATGTTCTGAACGCCATCCGGTCGGTGGTATCTAACATCTGGAACAGCATCAAGAGTACAATTTCCAACGTGATGCAGAGCATTTCTTTTACGGTGTCCAGCATCTGGGACAACATCCGTTCTGCAGTTTCCGACAAAATCAGCGGCATCAAATCCAGCATTCAGAATGGATTCGATGCCGCTGTGGGATATATCAAGGGACTGGCTTCGGATGCCTGGAATTGGGGACGGGACATCATTCAGGGAATCATTGACGGCATTCAGAGTGCCATCGGCTGGCTGGCGGACTGCGTCACCAATGTTGCCGATACCATTCGAGATTTCCTGCACTTCTCGGTTCCGGACAAAGGACCACTGACAGACTACGAGAGTTGGATGCCGGACTTTATGAAAGGGCTGGCAGACGGCATCGACAAGAGCAAGAAGTATGTGGAGAAAGCCGTAGGCGGTGTGGCGAAAGCCATGCAGCTGACCATGGATTCTGATTTGAATTATAGTTTGAATGGTATCTCCGGTGCAGTCGTTGGCGGCAGTTCCGGCGGTACGGTCAACAACTACTATAACAACGACAACAGCCGCACAGTGAATCAGACAAATAATAGTCCGAAGTCGCTGTCACGGCTGGAGATTTATAGGATGACGAGGAACGCGCTGAATACTTAAAAAGGAGCGATTTAAGTCGCTCCTTTTTCTCGGTAAATCAGAATTTGTCTTACTCGTTTATATTATGAGATTAGGTGACAAGATGTATGTCAAAGTGCATTCCAAATGAACAGAAAAGCAAAAACACATCCCCATGCATTTTTGTATACTTTTCTCACCTGAAGCATTCCATAAATGGCTATAAAGGTAGTTACAATTTCAATGATACCCTGTATGCTGAAGCTCATGGGATGAAAAAGAATGCCCATAATTGAAACCACAAGCGCACCCCAATCAAAGAATTTAGTTTTTACCGGGAAACGTCTGTTGATTTTCTCACAGATGACAACATAATTAAAGCCTTCAAAAAAGCCCCAGACAACCGCAATAACCAGTGTTCCGATAATGGTAGCTACGATCCCTGCTTTGTGAAGATCCGGGGTAACCATAATACTCAATGGTTCGTACCCCTCAAATTGTCCTGAAAGGAAAATAAAAAGAATATACGGGAGAAAAAACACGATCGTCCAAAGCACAGCTTTGATTGCGTTTTCCCAACGAAGTCCGAAACTTGCGAACGATTCTTTACGCATTAGGCCTACAATAGTAATGCCAAGACCCGCTATTCCAAATTCCAATGCAGCAGCCGTCAAAAGTCTTGGCCAAACGGAAATATCACTGTTTTTGCAAAAACTCATTATTCTGCTTCCGAAAACACCATAGACGATATAGACTGCTATCGTAACCAGAGCGATTATCCACAAATCTATAGTAAGCTTTTTCTTCCGTTCTTTTATCTGTTGTTCCATTTACTTTCTCCCTATACTAAATTTCCAAAGTTGATCTTATACAAATTCCGATTTTGCGTAGAGAACCAACGTCTCTGTTGTCTCTATTATACATCATTAAACACAAAATGTAAAGGGGTGCATCTCATGTTTTATACCCTGATTTTAGAAAACCAATCCGGCGAACAGCTGAACCTGTCAACGACCGCCAACCAATACATGACCTCCAAAATCGAAGGTCTGAATCCACCTGCCGGAACGATTTCCACTTCTTCTTACGCGGGCATGAACGGCAGCTACCTCAACAATGCCTTCATCGAAAAGCGAAACGTAGTCATTTCCTTTGCCATGCGTGGCATTGGCATCGAGAAACGGCGGCATCAGCTGTATCATGTGGTCAAGCCGTCCCGATACATCAAGATCTGGTACAAGACGGCGAACATCGATGTCTATGCCGAGGGGTATGTAGAAACCTGCGATGTGGAGCATTTCGAGCAGCAGATCAGCGGGCAGATCTCCATTCTCTGTCCGGACATTTACTGGTACAGCCGGGATATTTTCTATGCCTATTACAGCGGCATCACTGGAGCATTTCACTTTCCCTTTCCGGAGAGCGATGCTCCGTTTCCTTTGGGCGTATACTCCAACAGCAATCTGTTCTCTATCACTAATGACGGGGATGAAACTGGATTTACGCTGCGAATCGAGGCACTGCCCAGCGACATTCCGCAAGAAGTGGTGGCAGTGACACCGACCATCTACAACGAAAATGGCGAATATCTGCAAATCAAAGGTGATATTCTGACCGGTGATGTCATTACGGTTACCACGAAAACCGGAAACAAGACCGTCACGCTGACACGCAATGGCGTAGACAGCAATATCTTAAACCGGCTGGTTTCCGGTTCGACTTGGCTGACACTAAAAGAAGGAACAAATATCTTTCGGGTCGAGGCAGTTCGTGGTATGAAAAAGCTGCGTGTGACTTTGATGCACCGCAATTCCTATCTGGGGGTTTGAGAAATGCAGTTGGAAATTTACAGCTTGACGGCTCTGAAAGATCAGATCTCTGTGTCACTGGAAGCCATCTGCGACAGTTATTCTTCGCTCTTATGGGACATTGAGTTCTACCAGTGTGGCTGTTTTGAGGTGTACATCGCTGCCAGTCCCCAGAATGTATCCATCTTTCAGCGTGGCAGAATTGTGGCAAGGAGCGATGATGCACAGCACTTCGGCATCATTGAATCTCTGCAATTGGAGACGGATGCCGAAAAGGGCGATTACCTGACAGTCACCGGACGGTTTCTTGCCTGCCTGCTGGAACGAAGAATCATCTATCCCACCATCACTGCAAACGGCAGCTATGCAGACATTGTCAGCAAGGTGCTGTCTCGCAATGTGATTTCTGCCGGAATCCGCAATCTGCCCGGTTTTTCCATGGGGACGGTTTCCGGTGACTGCTGGCAGAAAACCGCACGCATGCAGGTCAGCTATGACAACATCTTAGAATGGCTGTACAGCCTTTGTGAAACCATCGGCGGTTCGGCAAATGTGCGGCTGAATGGAAATACCCTAAAATGCGACCTGTTTTCCGGAACAGACCGCAGTTTGTTGCAGGACGACAATCCTCATATCGTATTCTCTGATGCGTACAACAACCTGCTATCCTTTTCCTATGCGGCGGACGATGCCGTGCAGAAAAACTTCGCCTATGTGCTGGGCTGCGGTGAGGGCAGTGCCAGAAAACGCACGACCTTCTGTTCCAGTGCAGAGCCGACCTATCTTGACCGCTATGAGGTGTATGTGGATGAGCGAAACACGGCACAGGAAGAAGATGTGACCGATGCGGAATATTTAGAAATTTTGAAAAGCAGCGGTGCAGAACATCTGGTACAGCCGAAAACGGCATTGGAATCCGCTATCGCTGCTTTTTCGACCCAGTATCAGTACAACAAGGACTATTTTGTGGGCGACTATGTGACCGTGGAACAGAAACGCTTTGGCTTGATCCAGCCGAGAATTCAGCTGATCGGCATGGTGGAGAGCTTCGACCAGAACGGCAGAAGTCTGACACCGACATTTAAAGAGATGGAGTGATATTCACATGTCTTTTTCCTATGGATTTTTTAACGCACAAAACCTTGACCGGGTGTATACCGCAGAGGATTTCACCGCATATCTGTCCAGCCTGATCTGCAACGGGATTCTGGATACGTACCGGCAGTGTTTTGCACCAACAATCAAAAATTTATCCGTTACATTTGGCACGGGAAAGGCGTGGATCGATGGACACTATTTTATCAGTGATACGCTGCATACGGTTGACTGTGCTTCTTATGTAGATGAATCTCTGAATCGTTATGTAGCAATCGGGATCTATTGTGATCGTTCTACTCGTACCTGTGGGATTCGTATTCTGGCAGGTACAGCAGCCACCAGTCCAACCATTCCCGCCTTTACCAACAACAATGTGACGACTTATCTGACTTTAGCAGTTGTAAGACTGCGTGCCGGAACGACAAGTATTCTGGATTCTGACCTGACAGACTGCCGTGCAGATGAGAGCAAATGCGGTTACTGCAAGTGCATCCTTGGCAAGTGCAGAGTGACGGAGATGCTTGCCGAAATGGCAAAGACAAATGCCACACTGGACGAACTGCAAAAGCGGCTGGATGCGATGAACAGTCAGATTTCGGAACTGCAGACCAAGGTAGATGATTTGACCGCAGGCGAAATCCTAGCGACCGGACAATGCGGTGAAAACATCTACTATGTTCTCTACGACAACGGCAAACTGCTGCTGCGTGGCACGGGTGCAACCTATGACTATACTTCTCATGATTCTGTGTTTTATCAAAACGATCAGATCAAGGAAATCGTGCTTAGCAATGGCATTACCAGATTGGGCGATCGCCTGTTCTATCATTGTGCCAATGCAGAAACGGTATCTCTGCCGGCTACACTGACCAGCATTGGTGATTCCGCTTTTGCACAGGAAGATGCTGCAATCGGCTATACCGCCGGTCTGACTTCTGTTACCATTCCGCAGGCAGTTACTGCGATTCAGTCGTTTGCATTTCAGCACACTGCCATTACAGAAGTCACTGTGCCTGCCAACGTAAAAACATGGGGAAAGTATGCTTTTAGCGGCTGTGCAAAGCTGAAGACTGCTCGTGTTGCGTGTAATTCCATTGGTGCTTTTGCGTTTACAAGATGTACAGCATTGTCCAATCTTACGATTTCAGCAAATTGCAAAACATTCGGAGAGAATATGCTGACGTATTGCGAAAGTCTAAAAACCATTACTTATGAAGGCACGATTACGCAGTGGAACGCCATCACCAAGCCAAGCAACTGGATGTCCTCCGGAAAGCATTTTTACAATGACTATCTGCAAAAAATCCAGTGTACAGACGGTTATTTGGAATATGATTCTGAAAATGATGTGTGGAACGAGGTGAAAAACGGATGATGAAATTCTTAGTGAAACAGCAAAAAATCGAAGTGCTGGAACGAGAGGTCATTGCTTCTGACCAGATCGCATTTGTTTCGGTTCGATTTGTATTTGATGGGGCTTGGAAAGTCCTGCACAAGGTGGTGCAGTTCACCCAGTGCGAAGAAACATACAACGTGGTGCTTGGCACAGAGGGAACAACTTGCTTGCTGCCTGCCGAACTGCATCCCGGTACAGTGAAGATGAGTTTGTTTGGTTACGATGAGGAAAGCGATACTACACTGCGTGCAACAACCGTACCAGTAACTCTTCACATTCGACCATCTGGGTTTGTTGCAGATGGGGATACGCCAATTCCGCCGACTCCGGATCTGTATACGCAGCTTTTGAAAAAACTGGACGAAAAGGCTGCTGGACTTCAAAATGGAAAAGATGGATTTTCCCCAAAAGTAAAGGCGGAGCGAATGGAGTCTGGTGTTGTAATTACCATTGTCGATGCCGATGGTGAAACTTCTGCAACGCTTCATAATGGTGCAAACGGAGAAAAAGGCACAGACGGTAAATCTGCATATCAAATTGCGGTAGAACAAGGTTATCAAGGCTCCGAATCAGACTGGCTCTCTTCCTTGAAAGGCGATAAAGGTGAAAAAGGCAATACAGGAGCCAAAGGAAATCCCGGTCAAGATGGTGCAGATGGAAAGTCAGCATACGCAATTGCAGTGGAGCATGGCTACGAAGATTCCGAAGACGAATGGCTTTTATCCTTGAAAGGTGATACTGGTGAGCGTGGTGAAAAGGGCGACACCGGATTGCAGGGCGAGCGAGGCGAAAAGGGTGAAACTGGTCAGCAGGGAGAACAAGGTCCAAAGGGCGAAAAAGGTGATCGCGGAGATAGAGGTCTGCAGGGCGTTCCCGGAGAAAAAGGTGAAAAGGGAGATGCTGGCGTAGCTGGTAAAGATGGCTTTTCCCCAATTGCGAATGTTGTGAAGGATGGCAGTGTTATCACAATCACCATTACAGATAAAAATGGTACAACTACAGTGACATTAACAGAGGGTGCAGCCGTAGATCTTACACCTTATGCAGAGGTTACTTATGTGGATGAAAAAGTGCAGGAATTGTCCGACAGTCTGACGTACACCCTGCAGGAGCATACACTTTCCATCACACACCTGGAAGATAAATCGCATACCCACGAAAATCAATCCGCATTGGATCAAATCACTGCTGCTAAAATCGCACAATGGGATGGCTTCGGCACACAAATCAACGGGCTTAGCACAAAGGTTACGGTCTATTCGGAAAAGGTGGAGAACAATACTTCCAGAATCGGAACGGCAGAACGTACTTTGGAGAGCCTGCAAAAGCAAATCGACAACCTGACAAGCGGCAGAAATTACACCGTCCTGTTTCAGTCCGGACAGGATGCCATTTCGACCTATGCATCAAATCTCAGTATGATTCTGGACGGCAGGTATCAGACAATGGCGGATTTCCTGACTGCTTATCCGCAGTTTTGCAGTGCAGCAAATGATTTCGTGCTGTCCTATTCACAGGAGTGTTTCAATTGGGACAAGTCGGTCTTGACCGTTTGTGCAAAGCCCTTATCTCTGACGAAAAATGCGGAAATCGTGATGTCCTATCAGTCGGGTTCCAGCGAAGCCGGGAGTTTGTATCTGGTGCAGAAACCGCAGAAGATCGACATTCCCATTGGCGTGTATGTGAATACAGAAATCGATGCAAATCGTGCGGTTTCTCTGGATTTCCAATGGCTGCAATCGGATACCTTTATCACCACCATCACAGAATGCACTGGCATTTCTGACGGCGAATATTACCTTGCCTGGGTGGGCAGAAGCAACAATTCTCATCCGAAAATCCGATTCCTGAAAGTACTGGAGGGTTGAAAATGAAAGATACCATTTGTGTAGCTGTCGGCTTGGTCGGCGGCTTTTTTACTGCCATTTTTGGCGGCTGGGACTCCGCTCTGGTGACACTGGTCGTCTTTATGGCAATCGACTTTTTCACCGGCATCATCACCGCTATGATGAAAAAATCCAAACACACAGAAAGCGGTGGACTTTCTTCCAAAGCCGGCTGGTTCGGTCTGGCGAAAAAGGTCTGCACTTTAATGCTGATCGTCGTTGCAGTTCGGATGGATATTCTGCTGAATACCAATTACATCCGGGATGCTGTTTGCATCAGTTTTTGTTTGAATGAACTGTTATCCATCATTGAAAATACAAGCTTAATGGGTATCCCCTACCCGCCTGCAATCAAAAAGGCAATCGATGTTTTGCAGACGAAAGTCGGCAGAACCGAAGAAACG
>NZ_QSTT01000018.1:0-39436 GCF_003438725.1 Ruminococcus sp. OM06-36AC | reverse complement strand
AAACGACCGACAAGGAGGATAAGTAATATGGCGATTTTAAGACCAGATGCAACAACGACTCTGAACGGAGTAAAAATCAACGAGTATTTACTCACCAAACACAATCCCAACCACATTGATATGCCCTCTGTTTCCATGGCGGGGAAAATCATTGGTGTGACTGTTCACAACACAGACTGGATCACAGTAGCAAGCGGCACGACCCCTGCGGAACAGTACACAAGGGCAACCGTCAATAACAACATGAAGGATGTGCGTGTCCATTACTATGTGGATAATGTATGTGCATGGCAGAATCTGCCCCACAGTCTGAGCGGCTGGCACGCCGCTGATGGTTCTGGGAACGGCAACAGAAGAACCATCGCCATTGAGTGTATTATGTCCTCTGCATACAATTCTGTTGATAAAAAGTCGGAGGACAATGCAGCGAAATTGGCAGCAGCCCTTCTGAAACAGTATGGACTGGACATCAATCATCTCTACACGCATACCCACTGGCTGAATGTTCGTGACGGACGAAACGGAACGATTGACCAATTGAACACCATGTACAATCGGTACAAGATGTGTCCGGCATACATTTTGCCTCATTGGGCGATTTTTAAAGCAAAGGTACAGTCTTATTTGAATGCTGGAACTTCCACTATTTCTGCACTTTCTACAAAGCAGCTTTACCGTGTGAGAAAGTCTTGGGCAGATGCGAAGTCGCAGCTGGGTGCGTACTCTTCTTTGGAGAATGCGAAGAAAGCCTGCAAGGTCGGATATTCTGTATTTGATGCCAACGGAAATGTGATCTACACCAATGGCAGCCAGTTCACCAAGGGACAGAAGGTTACCATTCGTGCCAACACGCCACTGTTCGCCAGTGCAGAAACTACATCTGTAACCAGAAGAATCAGCGGCACTTACTATCTCTATGACGGCATTGCCTGCAAGAACGGTCGTTATCGAATCACCACAAAGCCGGAGTTCTGCGGAAAAGCACCGGTGGGACAGTATGTGACCGGTTATGTTTCTTGGGATAATTTTAAATGATATGATTTTGAAGCCAATTGGCTATTGTTTTCTAGCGAGTTCGGAATCTAGTTTAGAAACATACCATCTAAGTATATCGTTTATGATTGGCTTATAAGCAAAACATTGTGGCATCTTAGTGAAATGAGACGACTTACATCCACCTTGGCAAATTGGCAGATATACGCACGTTTTACATTTATCATCCAATTCATTACTAGTCCAAAAATCATAATGTTCTCTATCGGATATTCCATTCCACACGTCACCTAATATCTGCTTGAATGTTTCACAGCACTTTACTATTTTACCATCAGCTAGAATTGCATAACTATATTTATTACAGGATTTACACTGATGCTTACGATATTTTAGTCTCGCAACATTAATAATGGTATTCATATTGTAATTAACTAGCATATCGAATAATTTTATAAGATTATTATCAGCTAGCGTTTTGGTACGAAATGCATTAGGATCATCTTCATTAAGTGCATCCCATAATGGATAAATATAATATCCTACTTTTTCGTACCCACTGAGTTCACTATGTAAGAATTCGATGAGCTTTTTCAAACTTATGAAATTACTAGTATCATAATTCATTCTTATAGAAACAAATATATCATTTTCAGCAAGTAATTTTATATTTGAAATTACGTTCCAAAAATTATAAAGCTTTGGATTAAAATATCGCTTTGCCTTGTCATAATACTCATCATATCCATCAAGAGTGATTTGTATAGCAGACAGTTTCCATTTTGACTTCATTTTCTCAACTATATCTCTTGATATAAGACTTCCATTGCTAATCATAGCACTTTGATATGTGCATTTTTTCTCTGTACAAATCTTTATTAGATGCTCAGATATGAAATCTATGATTTTTGTATTTAACAATGGCTCACCACCAAACCACTCTATTTCAAGTCTGTCGCCACATTCCAATAGTTTTTCTATAAATCCAACTAATGCACTCGCCGTATTAGTTGACATAGTGATATTCTTCACACCATTTTCAAAACAATAATAGCATTGAGCATTGCAACCAGAGGTTGTCCAAATTCTAAAGTGCTTAGTCTTTTCATTATTGATGCCAATTTTTCTGTCAGAATTTATTTTTTCTATTTCGTTGTAATCTATAGGAATAAGTATGCCTTTTTTAACAAGAACATCAATTTCTTCATCTGAAAGCGTGTTCATTTCATAATGTTTCATTGTAGCAGCATCAAATTTTCCAATAGCACCTGTAAGTCCATTAAAAACGATGGTTTCATCATTTTTAAATGGTACAAATATATTATATGCAGACTTTTTATATTGTTTCAAATAAATCACCTCTATATAAAAATCAGTCTTGCTTAGATAAATTAAGATGCAAAAGCATCAACATTTAACATAGCAAGACCGATCAGATTTAAAAATTCGTCTCAGTTATCGCAACCCTGACATCCAAGATTTGAACCGTCGCAATCGTCATCGCAAGAACAAAGCATAGAATTTGTTGCATCAATATCCTCATAAAACAGCATTTATTTTCACCTCTTTAGCAAGAACACCTTAATAAAATTATTTTACCAACAAGTCTACTGTGAAACAGTTTAGGGTAGATAATCTAAAATTAGTAAAGCGTTGCTTTTAACTAAAAATAAAATGTGTGTTTATTGATATACCTGATATGACGTGCAATCGCAAACATTTTCACAAGATGTTTCTGTGGTTGCGTTTGCAACTTCGATTTCCTCGTAAAATTTCATAGTCTTCCCTCCTTTCCAAATCAAGCACTTGTTTAACCCTGACTTGCTTGAATGATATTTAAAAAAGCAATTTTTAATATTTATTGCTTTTATAAATCTTAATTTCCGCATTTATTTGCTTAATTGCATCAATAAACGCAGTAAATGGGTGACAAATACAAGTTGATATTGCTTGACTCATTGTATATTTACTAGAACCAATTGCTGCCATAAAAAATGTGAGTATAAGCATTGGTACAAGCAAAGCTAACCTAAAAACAAACCATACAACCGCTTTTATAATTCCCCAAATCAAATTGAATAGATTTTCATGTTCCACCCCACATCACCTTCTTTTAGTTAATAATGCTAAAAATTCGTTATTTTCTTCTCTTTAATTGAATAGTACCACAAAAAAAAAAAAAAAACAGTGATAGGAATGTGAAAATTAGGTGAAACTTTAGGGGCACGATACTTATAGATTGAATTATTTGTACTCAAATTGCAGTTTTTTCTCCATAGAAACTTAGAATGAGGTATTTTCTATGACACAAAGTCAAAAAGAAATCATTTCACAAATGCTTGCTGCTGGAGAAAAGACTGCTAAAATTGCAGAAGCCCTCGGTATCTCTCCCAATACAATCAAATCTTATCTCCGAAGAAAAAAACAGGATGGCTGTCCGAATTGCGGAAAACCTTTGATACAGCTGCCCCATAAAAGGAAGAAAAAATTCTGTTCCGGTCGCTGTCGATCTGCTTGGTGGCGAAAACAGAACTTTGCTGCCGGAATGCTGGATTATACTTGTGTGAAATGCGGCTCTACTTTTAAAGCCTATCCCAGCCAACACAGAAAATATTGTACGATTGCCTGTTATCGAGAAAGGAATCAACATGACGACCAGTAAGCTGCAGCAAATTGCTGCCTATCGAATTGCAGTTTCTCTATTCCGTCAGCTTTGGAAAAATGGTACGATTTCGGAGTCCGAATATCGAAAATGTGAGCGAAAAATCGCTGAACGGTGCAACATTCCAGACAAGAGTATTTATCGGGAAATCGCTTGATTTTTTGCCGGATAAGAGCGATGATAGAGGGACAAAGGAGGCGTATTTATGGAACGTGTTGTTGAACAAGTCGTATTTCCGGAAAAATTTCCGAGGATGCAGAATGTTGCAGCTTATGCCAGAGTGTCCAGCGGAAAGGATGCGATGCTCCATTCTCTGTCGGCACAGGTTAGTTATTACAGCCGTATGATCCAGCAGCACCCCGGATGGAAATACTGTGGTGTTTATGCAGACGAGGCAATCACTGGTACAAAAGATTCCAGAGAACAATTTCAAAAGTTGTTGGAACGCTGCCGAAATGGCGAGATTGATTTGATTCTTACAAAATCAGTTTCCCGTTTTGCAAGAAACACCATCACACTATTGGAAACGGTGCGAGAATTGAAATTGCTGGGGGTTGATGTTTATTTTGAGGAGCAGAACATTCACTCCTTGAGTTCCGATGGCGAACTGATGCTCACGATTTTGGCATCCTACGCACAGGAGGAAAGTTTCTCTAGCAGTGAAAGCCGGAAATGGCAGATACGAAAGGATTTTTCCAACGGCAAAATCGGCAGCATTACGATTCTGGGCTACCGCCGAAATGCGGATGGGATCTTGGAGATCGAACCGAAAGAGGCGGAGCTTGTCCGTATGATTTTTTCTGATTACATCTCTGGTATGGGTCAACAGCGAATTGCAAATAAGATCAACGAGATGGGTATTCCTACCCGTCAAGGAAATCTATGGACACATCCGAGAATTCGTGAGATTCTGACCAATGAAAAGTATATTGGAAACTTGTTACTTCAAAAGTACTATCGCAATAACCATATCGAAAAGATAAAAACGAAAAATCAAGGCGAATTGGCGAGATACTATGTAGAGCAAGCCCACGAACCGATTGTCGATTTTGACACCTTTATCAAAGTACAAACCATATTGGATCAGCGGCATGAACAATATACCCATGATGGATCTACAAATCGTTATCCGCTTAGTGGTCTCATTACCTGTGGATTATGTGGAAAGAACTATCAACGAAAACAACTCCCACAGGGAATCATCTGGTTATGTGCTACATTTTTGCGGAGAGGAAAAAAATACTGCCCCGGTTCAAAGCAAATTCCGGAATCCATCCTGTATTCTTTAATTTGCGACATACTGAAACTAACAGAATTCGACGAGGTCGTATTTCGGGATAATATTCATCATATTGTGATTCCGAAACCATTTGAGGTGCAGTTTTTCTTTCATGATGGAACATCAGAAACCCGCCACTGGGAATATCCCTCAAGATCAGAAAGCTGGACAGAGGAGATGAAACAGGCAGCAAGAGAAAGGAGCCGAAAATGGAACGAAAAGTTACCATGATTCCGCCAACCATCAATCCACAAACGCACCTGCCCAAAACGCAGAAAGTGAAACGAAAGGTTGCCGGCTATGCACGTGTTTCCACAGATTTCGAGGAGCAACTCACCTCATATGCGGCACAAGTGGATTATTACACAAAATACATTCAAAAACGTGAGGACTGGGAGTTTGTCAAGGTCTACACGGACGAGGGCATCAGTGCTACCAGCATGGCTCACCGAGATGGGTTCAATCAAATGATTGCAGATGCTTTGGATGGAAAAATCGATCTGATCATCACCAAAAGCGTTAGTCGATTTGCAAGAAACACGGTGGATTCCCTGACGACTGTACGAAAATTGAAAGAAAAGAATGTAGAAGTTTACTTTGAAAAAGAGAATATCTACACATTGGATTCCAAGGGAGAACTGCTAATCACCATCATGTCCAGTTTGGCACAGGAGGAAAGCCGTTCTATTTCGGAGAATGTGACATGGGGACATCGAAAGCGATTTGCCGATGGAAAGGTTAGTCTGCCGTACAAACGATTTCTGGGATACCGGAAAGGAGCAGATGGCTTGCCGGAAATTGTGCCGGATGAGGCAGAGATTGTTCGACAGATCTACAAGCAGTTTTTAGAGGGAAAATCCTACTATGCAATTGCAAAAAATCTGACCGACCGTGGTATTCCAACGCCTGCCGGAAAGGAACAGTGGCATATACGAACGATTGGGAGTATCCTGACCAACGAAAAATACAAAGGTTCTGCTCTGCTGCAAAAGAAATTTACTGTGGATTTTCTCACGAAAAAGACCAAAGTAAATGAGGGTGAAGTTCCCCAATATTACATTGAGGAGAGCCATCCTGCCATTATCTCCCCAGAGGAATTTGAACTGGTACAAGCAGAAATGGCGAAACGCAAACAGCTGGGACGTAAATTCAGCGGAAATGATATTTTCTCTGCAAAAATCATCTGTGGTGACTGTGGCGGCTTCTTTGGGGCAAAGGTCTGGCACTCCAACAGTAAATATCGGCGTGTCATTTGGCAATGCAATCAGAAATTTTCTCAAAATTGTACGACTCCGCATTTGTACGAGGATGAAATCAAAATGCGATTTCTAACTGCATTTGCGAGTTTCTTTCAGCAGAGGGATTTGGTTTTAGAAACTTGCCAAATGCTCATCGATGATCTTTCCAATACGACACTACTCGACCTGCGAATTGAAAAAGCCAGTCGGGAGATGAATGCGGTAGCTGCCGTGACAAAAAAACATATCGCACAAAATGCTGAAACCGAACAAGATCAGGAGGAGTACGACCAAAAGTATCATGCATTGGTGCAGCAATATGAGAAGTTACAACAGCAGTTCACCAAGCTGCAGCAAGAGAGAGCAGCACGCATCAACAGGATGGATACGTTACATCACTTCCTGGAAACCATTTCTGCTGTTCCGCAAGTGCTGGACAGCTTTGATGAGGAGCTATGGCAAGCAACAATAGAAAAAGTGACGGTGTTCCATGATGGGAAAATGATTTTTCAATTCTTAGACGGAACAGAAATCCAAGGTTAAAACAAACCGGCGTATCTTGCGAATATCATCGCAGGTACGCCGGTTTCTCTTTGTCTTGAAAACGGGTGCATTTCAAAAAAATTTGGGTGCATTTTTGCCCACAAAAAAACGTTTACGCAAACAGAAAACCGGTTCAGAGAGAAATCCGAGCCGGTTTTTCTGCTTTTGAACACGGTTCCAAAGAACGATTACTTTTTGAAATCCACGCTGTTTCGCTGGCTTTTGGGCATAAAAAAGCACCTCTAAATTGTATCAAAATAGAGGTGCAAGTATGGTGGAGGCGACGAGAATTGAACTCGTGTCCGAAAACAAATCCACACAACTTTCTACGAGCGTAGTTTATCTACATTGATTCCCTTTCAAAACCGCCGGTAAACAGGCTGCTAAAAAAGGTAGTTCAAATCCGATCCTGCGGTGTGAACAGGCCGCCGGAACGTTCACCACTGCAATGATGCCGCAGCGTAGGCCGTGGTACTCCTACGGGCGACAGTAGCTGACTTAGGCAGCTACCTGCAGGCTCTTGTTAAAGCTTACAGAAAAGTTCTTTTTAGCGTTTAATTTTAAACGTGCCGCTGTTTAAAGAGATGCGACAATCTCTGCTCGCTTATCATGCTTCATCGTCCCCGTCGAAACCGTTACGCCCCCATTCTGCCAATCTTTACTGGTTGTGTTCCTTTACTGCACGGCGAATTTGCCGCTGGGCATCTTGTTTTGCAGCCGTCTGCCGCTTATCATACAGTTTTTTGCCCTTACAGAGTCCCACCTGTACTTTCACGCGGGAATCCTTAAAATACAGCGAAAGCGGCACCAATGTCAGACCGTCCTGCTTCACCTTGCCGAACATGCGGTTGATCTCCTGACGATGCATCAGTAATTTTCGCACCCGCATAGGGTCTGTCCGGAACAGTCCGTCTTTCTCATAGGGTGTGATATGCATGCCTTTGATGAACAATTCTCCGTCAGAAATATCGCACCAAGCATCTTTCAGATTCACATGCCCCTGCCGGATAGACTTGACCTCGTTCCCCTGCAAAGAAATTCCTGCTTCATAGCGTTCCAGAATGAAATATTCATGCCGTGCCTGCCGGTTTTCGCAAATCTGCTTTGTTCCTTTCGTCTGCATGATATGACACTCCTTCCGCAAATGATGATGTTTTCATTATAGCATAATTCTATCTATATGTCAAGCTTTTTTGAAAAAATCTTTGCAAGTCCATTCATTTCTGGTTTGATGTGAAAACTGCATGATCATCCCGATACCAATACTCCGGTCCGCCGGAAAATTGCAGCATTGCACACTTCGAAATGACTTGCTTCAGATACTCGATTTCATTTTTAGCAGCATGATCCGAGATCACTTTCAGGATATTCACGGAACACCCGTCTGCCCAGCCGCTGTATTGCAAAAAGATATACACCGGTTTCTCGTTCATGACAAGCACATACTCCCGAATCTGAGGATTTCGAATGTGCGGCACTACCATTCTTCCATATTCTTCTGCCAGTGCATTGCGAAATTTTTGATCTTGTTCCCAATCTTCCAGACGAACATTGATCCAATAAACCTGTTTCGCTCTATCGCCATGCACAGTACAGCGATCCAGATGCAAAGGAAATCCCTCATAACTGGTAAGCTCCAGCGACTGTAATCGACGCAGCGTGTCATCATCGATATAGAGAAACCGCAACGCACAGGGCAAAAAACGAGAACGCTTATATTCTTCATCATTGGTATCAGGAAAATCCGATCGTTTCATAGCGATACCTCCCATTTTCGTTTCCATATCATTTCATAATCTTTTTCCCCAGTATCTTCATCTAATCCTTCGCATAAGATTTTAAAGCCTTCTCTTTGATAAAAACAGATTGCTCGCGTATTTTTCTGATATACATTTAAAGATAATCTGGCTTTTCTATCTTTTAAAGCCTTCAACAGTGCTTTGCCTATCCCCTGCGACTGCATTTCGCTGAAAACAAAAACACCCTCGATGTGTTCTCCGTTTATTCCGATAAAGCCTTGTATTTTTCGATTGCTTTCATATACGTAAACCTCTGTCTGCGACAACATGCCTTTCACGAATCCAAAATGGTCTTTCCAGTAGTTGGCGGAAATAAAATCATGTGCTTTCAAATTGGTATCCAGCCATATATCAGCAACTCTCGCAATATCTGATTTTTGAAGTTTTCTTATCAACATCATAATTCTCCAGTTCTTGATCGATTCAGTCAGATTGAAGGCAATACCGCACAAAGAGCGTCTGGCGACTTTGCACGCCATCTGCTTGCAAATTTCCCGTCATATTTCACAAAAATGCTCGTGAATACATCAAGTATTCACTCCGCTTTTTGTTTCATCTGACGAAAAATTTGACGACGCATCTGTCGCACAATCTTTGTGCGGTATTGCCTTTACGATTCCATACTGCGAACAATGGCATAAAATCATCACCTCACGCAAACATTCTATCTGAAGTCAGTTCCAGATGTCAATGCTTTTTGAAAACGCTCCCGATTCGCCGGATTCAAAATCACATCATATGGCACTGCATCAATATATGCTCTTTTCTCCCATGCCTGCTCCGGTTCCACCGTAATTTTCGATTCCCGAAATCGCGGGTTGGCACGCAGAAATGCTGTGATCGCCGGATACCACTGGTATGTTACAGAGGCAATTCGAAAAGTCACTGCCTCCTGAAACACACCCCACGCACGCACTTTGCACCACGTGTCCTGGTAGACCGCAATCAGCTGCCGTTTCAGCGTGTCGTTCGGCGTGCAGGCATACTGTTCCGCCAGCTTCTGTTGACTGGCGTTTCCGTATTGCTGCACCAGCTTCACAACAGAATCAAACTCAAAAGTTTCAGAGGGGTGATGCAATACTTCAATTGCCGTTTCCGATACCGAAAGCAGCCACGCACCACCTAAAACCATGCCATACATATTCAATCACTCCGCCTTAAAGTTATAGACCGGCTGGATTTCCCGCACCACTTCTGCGGTCGGCGTGATTTGTTCCAGAATGGCTTCCTTGCTTTTGTATGCCATAGGGCATTCGTCCAGCGTTTCTGCACTGACAGTCGAGGAATAAATGCCCTCCATTTCCTTCCGATAGGCATGCACGGTAAAAGAATTCTTGGCATCGCTCCGGCTCATCAGTCTGCCGGCTCCGTGAGGAGCAGAACAATTCCACTCGGCATTGCCCTTTCCTCTGCAAATCAGCGAACCGTCCCGCATATTGATCGGAATCAGCAGCAACTCCTCTGCCTGTGCAGAAACCGCCCCTTTCCGAAGAATCCGGTTTTCTATATCGATATAGTTGTGAATCGTCGTGAACCGCCCTTGTTCTTTCAGCTTGCAGCCTTTCAGAATGGTATCCGTAATTGCCCGACGGTTCCAGTCGGCGAATTCCTGCATGATCTGCATATCGTGAAGATACTGCTCCAGCAGTTCTCCCTCACAGTATGCCAATTCATAGGGAATTTCCCCGTTTTCTTTCAGCAGAGCATACGCCTTGTCCTGATAGTACTTTGCCACCTGTAAGCCGGCATTTCGGCTGCCGGAATGCACTACCAGATACAGTGTGCCGTCCTCTGCCTTGTCCACTTCAATAAAGTGGTTGCCGCCGCCCAGTGTCCCCAGACTGCATTCCGCACGGGGCATGGAAACTGCTTCTTTACAGTACAGTTCTTCCAGTCTGGTATTGGCGATATATTTGTGTGCGGCACTGCGAATCTCAAAGCCGCAGGGAATATTCTTGTGAATGAAACTGTCCAGTTCCGGCAGGTTGATTCTCTTGGCTTTCAGTTCCACCGTTTCTATGCCGCAGCCAATGTCTACACCCACCAGATTCGGCACGATCTTATCCGTAATGGTCATGGTCGTTCCAATGGTACAGCCCTTGCCAGCGTGTACATCAGGCATAATGCGAATCCGGCTGCCCTTGGTGAATTCCTGTGATACCAGCTTCTGAATCTGCCCCTCGGCACCCGCTTCTATGGTATCTGCATAGACGATCGCTGTGTTATAAGTGCCTTCTATTTTAATCATCGAGTTCACTCCCCTTGTGTTTCTGTTTTCTGGAATATTTCTTCTTGTCCGGCAAAACCTGTGTGGCAGGGTTGACATTTCCCCAATCGCCGCGTTTCTGGTCGTTCAGTGCTTTCTGTTTCTTCTTGCTTAGTTTTTCAAATGGTACGAATTTTTCCATGATCGTTTCTCCTTTCGGGTAAAAGTATGTTTCTTTTCTGTTTTATGGCAATACCGCACAAAGATTGTGCGACAGATGCGTGTGGGAAGATACGAAACAGGCTCTGAAGGGAAATTTGCAAGCAGATGGCGTGCAAAGTCGCCAGACGCTCTTTGTGTGGTGTTGCCTTATGAAAATTTATACAGCTTTCTTTTCCAGCCGCCGTGACGGACGATAGACCAGCAGAGCAACGCCGATCAGCACTGCGGTTGCTGCGAGGCTGACCGGATAAACCAGCATGATCGTCTGGAATGTCTGGCTTTTCTGGAACACGATATAGATCCACGCGAACCGGATTCCGCAAACACCGATCGTTGTCAAAATTGCCGGCACCAGCGAAATGCCAAATCCACGGAGATAGCCGGACATCACTTCATACAGCATGCTGAACACGTAGGCGGAAAAAATGGTGACCAGACGGACATACCCGATCTGAATTACTTCCGGATCGTGATTGAAAATCGACAGCAGGAACTTACCGGAAATCAAAATCAGCCCGATTGCCGCCGCAGATGCAATGGCATCTTCCGCCAGACACAGCCCCAGCACCTTTCGGCAACGCCGCATATTGCCTGCCCCGTAGTTTTGTCCCACAAACGTCGTGCACGCCTGACTGAACGAATTCAGCACGTAGTACGCCAGTATCTCCAGATTGAACGCCGCACTGGAAGCCGCGATCACCGTAGTTCCCAGACTGTTGATAGCAGACTGTATCACAATGTTTGCCATTGCAAAGACAGCACTCTGAATTCCCGCCGGAAGTCCGATTTGCACAATGCGAAACAAACTCTGCCGGTCAATGCACAAGTCGCTCCGTGACACACGAACGCATTTGTCAGTATGCAGCAGTTTCCAAAGCAAAATCAAAGAGCTGACACCGTTGGCAATTACTGTGGCAATTGCCACGCCGTTGACGGTCATGTGCAGCACGATGACAAAGAACAGGTTCAGAATCACGTTCAAAATGCCGGAAATCAACAGAGCCTGCAATGGAATCTTCGTATCGCCGATGCTCCGAAACACTGCCGCTTCAAAATTGTAGAGAAAAATAACCGGCAGCCCCAACAGATAAATCCGCAGATACAGCAACGCCTCTGGAAAAACATCATCCGGCACGTGAAGCAGTCCCATGACTTTTCCTGCCGCCAGTTCCCCGATAACTGTTACCACAATGCCGCTGAGCACCGCTACAATTAAGGCGGTATGTACGGCTTTCTTGACGGACTGCATGTCCTTTCTGCCGATAGCATTGGCAATTACGACGTTGGCACCCAGTGCAATGCCAATAAACAAGTTCAGGATCAGCCCGATCAGCGGACTGTTTGCCCCTACCGCCGCAACGGCAACAGTTTTATCCCCGTTTGAAAAATTGCCTACAATTGCAATATCCGATGCATTAAACAGCTGTTCCAGAATCGCCGTGGCTGCAACCGGAAGTGCAAAGCGAGGCAGCTTGTCCCAAAGTGACCCGTGCAGCATATCGATCTTGGCAGGAGCTTTTTCCATTCCCATAGCGAATACCTCTTTCTATATATTGATGCTATCATTTTTATTATAGCACATTTCCATTTAAATAGCAAATCAGCAAGACGGAAAAGCAAAACCTTGTTTTTCGGCATGCTTAGTGTAGCTCTTCTCATTTACTTTCTTTTGTTTTGCAAAATCCGAATTTTAGATACGGAATTCGGCATAAAAACATTGAAAAATAAGCTTGACAAATTCGCCGTACTGTGCTATAATATATAAGTCGGTTGACGAGATAAACGAAATCGACAAACACCATGCGGGTGTAGTTCAATGGTAGAATTCCAGCCTTCCAAGCTGGTTACGTGGGTTCGATTCCCATCACCCGCTCCAAAAGCGCCTTTAACTCAGCTGGATAGAGTAACTGCCTT
Organism: Ruminococcus sp. OM06-36AC; assembly: GCF_003438725.1. Taxonomy (NCBI): domain Bacteria; kingdom Bacillati; phylum Bacillota; class Clostridia; order Eubacteriales; family Oscillospiraceae; genus Ruminococcus; species Ruminococcus sp. OM06-36AC. Next base: position 26,580 of record NZ_QSTT01000018.1, on the reverse strand, counting down.
CTAAGCAGTAAGCCACTGGTTCGAATCCAGTAAGGCGCGCCAAAAGTCCCGCAGAGGGACGCATATATGGTGGGTGTAGCTTAGCTGGTTAAAGCGTCGGATTGTGGTCCCGAAGATCGTGGGTTCGAATCCCATCTCCCACCCCATTAAAAGCCTTGTTCAAATGAACAAGGCTTTTCTTTTATTTCCGTATGCATATCAAAAAAACGGTCCCTGCAATTTTGCAGAAACCGACTTTTTGATACGATTTTAGAGTGCTATTTTCGCAGCTAGAACGCCTATCTTCTATTCACTGTGCTTTTTCAACGTAAAACATCACTCACGCAGCTTGATTGAAGATATTAGTTTTTCAAATTCGTCTTTATCTACTTTTTCAGCATAATAATCCGTATAACAAGTAGTTCTAAAACAGTACATATCATTATCAAGAAAAAAAGCAAACATTTGCCTTTGCGGATTACTTGTGTTTTTTGCTACTTTCGTCCCAAGTACGTCACTATACCAAATGTTATCTTCAATGTCGCCAGAATAAAACGACAATTTCCATTCCTTGTCTTTCTCATCTTTTGCATAGTCCTCATAATACTCCACCCAGATCACATCCACATCGTCTAAGTCGAATACATCAGTATCCTTCTCGAAAGGATCATATTCATATTTTTGTGGCAATTTATATGTAACATCATGCATTTCATACTCACGTGGAATTGTTTTATAAATTGCTCCAATTGAAAAAAATAAAACCAATCCTAAAATTGCAAAATCAAGAAAGATCATAAACTTAGAACGATTTTCTTCTTTATCCTCTTTTGACTTCAAATCGTATTTTTGTTCCAACACAGATTCTTCTGCGTTCTTTCCCGCTTTTGCAGAAATTCTTCTTTTCACTTTACGAGAGTACACTCGGATTGTTTTTGCCACTCTAACCGGCAGTTTTATTAACCACAGTACGAGTTCAAAAAGCAGCATTAAAATACCACTGCCATTCTGATTAATAAAGTCCATAACCGCTTTTATTGCATATGCCAATATAATAAGAATCAATAAAGTCATACCATAATTCTCCCCTTTCATTTCGCAATTTATAACTATATTATACACTTTCCGATCAATAATGTCAATATTTTCCGAAAATTTATCAAAAAAGATTCCTCCCAACCACTAACCCGTTGAGAGGAATCTTTTCTTAATAAGGTTTATTACAGTTTACGCAGCCAGAACGCTGTCCATACCCTCAATGGTAAAGGTAACGCTAAAGCCGTTCTTCGGCATGGTATAATCCAGTGCTGCCAGATCAGTGTTGTAAATGTTCACCAGTTCCATGTAGAAATTGCCCTGATCATCAGCCATTACCAGCGGTTTGTCAATCGGGATCTCCTGATCGTCACACTTTACAACAACATCGCTGACTTTCAGCTTGTTGTTAAAGGCAAAGTCCGTGCTGACAAACAGCATGTTCAGCTTGCTGCTGTCAGAGGAGAAATCGTAACCGTCCACAGAAACGGTATAAGTACCGTCTGCGGAAATGGTCGCATCTGTAAATTTCGCACCAGTGTCAATGATCTGGTCGTCCTCGCCCCACTTGATCAGTGTGTTGAAGTAATCCGTGTCCTTGCCGTACTTGGCATCGCTGCAGGTGTTCCGGAATGTGTAAACTTCCGTCTGAATGCCGATGTATGCATGTGCCTCGTCTGTCTTTTCCGCCTTATTTTCTACGACAGTATCCAGACCAGCCTTCGGGTCTTTGTTCTTTACTGCTTTCAGAATGGTGGAGATGATCTCCGGCTGTGTCTGCTCATATGTGTTGCGGTCGAACAGACCAAAGCCATACACGCCGTTAAAGCCGTTGTCCCAGTATACCGGAATCATGCCCATTGAAGCAGCCTTACCTGCAACATAGCCGTCCCAGTATGCACGGTTGCCCTGAATCTGTCCGGCAAAATCTGCATAAGCCGAAGACTTGTCGATACAGCCATACTCACCAATGATAACCGGAATATCATTCTTTACGAATTTTTCCTGCATGCGACTGAACAGATCGTCCAGATAAGATTCGTCACCCCATTTCGCCTTATTCATCTTCGGGAAACCGTTAACTTCAATCAGATTGTCGCCGTACTCGCCCCACAGAATGGTTTTCAGATCCTCTGTCCCACAGTAATCCCACGGGTCATAGTAGTGTACCGAAACCATCATGCGGCTTTCTCCGGCAGAACATTTTTCATCAGTAGGCATCTCAAAGCCATAGTCCCCTATGGTGTACTCAATATTGGTGTTCCAGCCCGGAACCAACAGCCAGCGGTGCGTGTTCTTTTCGCCCGTACCGCGAACCGTATCTACAAAAATCTGATTGTACTGATTCAGATTTGCATAGTACTCCTTGTTCGGGTCGCCGTCATATGTACCGTCAGATTCTTCGTTCATGGATTCGAAAATCAGATGTTCGTCATACTTTGCAAAGCGTTCCGCGATCTGCTTCCATACCGCTTCATACTTTTCGCGAATCATATCCTGATCTTCGCCGTTTACCAGGAACCAGCCGCCGTCAATGCTATTATAGCCATCGCCGTGCATGTTGATAATCACATACAGTCCCTCATTATAGCAGTACTGCACCACTTCTTCCACACGGTCCAGCCAAGCGGAATCCACCTGATAGCCGTTCGCATCATCAATGCGATCCAGATAGGAAACCGGCACACGAACAGTCGTGAATCCAGCATCAGCCACTGCAGAAATCAGTTCCTGTGTGATCTCCGGATTGCCCCATACGGTTTCGTTGACTTTTCCGCCGGAATTGGCTTCCAGCTGATTTCCCACATTCCAACCGGCACCCATAGCTTCAGCGATCTTGTCCACACCGATGGTGAAATCGCTGTCGTAGGGAATCACTGCGTCTTCCTTATCGGAATCTTCTTTTTTCGAAGCATCTCCGCCGGAGCTGCCGCAGCCTGCATATCCAGCCGCCATAGCAGCTGTCAATGCACAGGCAGTGAGTCTTTTCCAAAATTTCATACGTTTGTACCTCCAAATGACATATACCTCTATTATACCATAGAATTTGAAGCTGTCAAGAATTTTTGTGGCATTTCACAGCAGAATTCACCCCAAAATCGGAATATTGCATAAAAAAGCACTGCACAAACTGTGACATTCGTTGATGCAGTGCTTTCTATAGGGATTATCGTACAAAACTTATACGGTGCTGCCCTCATATTTCTTTTTCCAGTTCATTGTCCACCAAATCATAGTGAGCATCAATCGCCTTTTCGCAGGCGGGATAATCTCCACGGCATAATGCATGAAACAGCATGGTATGTGATTCCTGTAGCTTTTGCTTGACAGTATCACTTGCCGTCTGCAATGCGGTATCGATCCACTTGCGGTAAACTTCTGTAATTGGTTCCAGCAACGCAATCCAGAACTGGTTCTCCGTGGCATGGATCAGCAAAAAATGAAATTGCCGGTCCAGTTCGATCTGCCGATCCAGTGGCTGTTGTTCCTGTGCCTTCCGCAGCAAGACGGCCGCCTGTTCCTTCCAGCGGGAAAAGGTGCCCTGATCCAGAATCGCCCGACAGACTGCTTTTTCCATATTCCGCCGAAACGAGCAGATCTCTTTTCGGTCAGTCTGTCCCAGCAACAGCATCATATGTACCATTTCCGTGATTGGGCGGGATACGTTTCCGGTCAGATAGTTGCCGGAGCCACGCTTGCAGACGATCACGCCGGTATGCTCCAACATTCGCAGTGCCTCTCGGGTAGAGTTTCGCCCGATCGACAGTGTTTCCGCAAGGCTACGTTCTGTAGGCAGCCGAGAACCAATCGCCAGTTCTCCGCCGGCGATCATCTGGGACAAATAGGAGATCACTTTCTGATATTCTCTGGTTTCTTCCTGCATAAGCCACCTCACATGATATGTGAAAAAATCGTTGCCCCGATTACGGTAATCAAACCGGCAACTACGATGGACAGACTGCTCATTGCACCTTCCACTTCTCCCAGTTCCATTGCCTTTGCAGTGCCGATGGCGTGGGAAGCTGTACCTAATGCAATGCCTTTTGCCACAGGCTCGTGAATCCGGAACAGCCGGAAAACGATTTCCGCAAAAATATTTCCCAGCACACCGGTAATGATAATTGCGGCAACGCTGATAGACACATAGCCGCCCAGCTTTTCCGAAACGCCCATGCCAATGGCAGTGGTAATGGACTTCGGCAAAAACGTTACATATTCCTCATGGCTGAACCTGAACAGCATTGCCATTCCCAGAATTGCCCCCAGGCTGGACAACACGCCGGATAAGATGCCGATCAGGACTGCATGCCAGTTCTTCTTCAACAATTCCAGCTGCTCGTACAGCGGAATAGCAAGGCAAACGGTTGCAGGGGTCAGCAGATAGCTCAGATACTTCGCACCCTCATCGTATTTCTCATAGCTGATTCCGGTACACGCCAGAAATGCAATGGTAATAATAATGGAGATCAGCAGCGGGTTCAGAATTGCCAGCTTGAATTTTTTCTTCAGCAGCAGTCCCAAGCCATAAGATGCCACGCTGATCACCACGCCAAAAAACGCTGAATTTTCCAAAAAGTCAAACATGATTTTCCTGCACTCCTTTTTTTCTGTGTCGAATGACTGATTGTGTTACCTTACCGGAAATAATCATCACGATCCATGTGGAAAGCACTGTGACCGCCACATACTCCAGCCACGCCGGTGCGATTACGTCCCATGTTTCCAGCAAGCCCACCGCCGCCGGAATAAACATCAGCGGCATGATCTCGATCAGAAATTTTCCCGTTTCATGCACGGATTCATGGGGAATGATCCGCAGCTTCAGGCAGAGAAACAGCAGTATGATGCCGTAAATACTCGCCGGAATCGGCAGCGGGATCCACTTTTCCAATACCTCTCCCACAAAGGAAACCAACAGAATGATTCCAAATTGTTTCATCCATTTCATTTGACAAACACCTCTTTAATTGGTACTACCAATCTATTATAACACGGAGATTATGACACGTCAAGCATTTTACAGTACGAATTTTATGCAGAAATAGAAAAAACTGCCATATGCCTTTGGAGCATACAGCAGCTTTTCAAACGCACTCAGGCAGCAGCCGATTTCCGGCACGTTCGGACGCGTACCCAGATAAAGAACACGATATAGACAAGACTGGTCAGTATCCACGTGACCGGATAGGACAGATAAACCGTTTCGATTCGGTGATATTCTGGAATCTGGAACACCGTCGCCAGCCATACCAGACGCAGCACACACACGCCCACAATGGAAACGATCATCGGCATAACAGAATATCCGATACCACGCAGTGCTCCCACCATAACGTCCATAATGCCACAGAGAGCGTAAACCATAGAGATATAGTGCAGACGCACGATTCCCGCGGCAATGACTTCCGGATTGCTGGAGTAGATGTGAAGCAATTCGTTTCCGAAAAATACAACCGCATTTCCCAGCAGCGTGCCAGTGACGATCACGCAGGCTTCTCCCAGAAGTACGATTCGGTGGATTCGCTTCTGTTCCCCTGCCCCGTAGTTCTGGCTGACAAAGGAAAGGGTGGTCTGATAAAAGGCGTTCATTGCCATGTACACGAACCCTTCCAGATTGGCAGCGGCAGAGTTTCCGGCAACCACGATGTTTCCGAAAATGTTGACCGAGGACTGGATCACCACGTTGGACAAAGCGAATACCACGCCCTGAAATCCCGCCGGCAAACCAATTCGCAAAATCTGTATCATCTTCTTTCGATGAATGTGCAGAGCACGCAGTTCCAGATGAATCCCGCCAGACTCTTTCATCAGACAACGCAGCACCAGCAATGCGGAAACGGTTTCGGAGATCACCGTAGCAATGGCAACACCCATTACGTCCAGATGAAAGCCGACTACAAAAATCAGATTCAGCACCACATTGATAACACCGGCACAGAGCAGGAAATACAGCGGCCGTTTGGTGTCCCCCACTGCCCGCAGCAGAGCACTGCCAAAGTTATAGACCATTGTAGAAGCCATACCCAGAAAGTAGATTCGCAGGTATGTGGTTGCCAGCGGAAGCACCTCCTCCGGTGTCTGCATCCAGATCAGCATTTGTCGGGCACCGATCACGCCCAGCACCATCAGCAAGCCGCCGCTGATCATGCTTAACAGCATAGATGTATGCACCGTGTCCCGCAGATCGTCCCACGTCTTTGCCCCGTAGGAACGTGCCGCCACAACATTTGCACCAATGGACAGCCCGATAAACAAGTTGGTCAGCAGATTGATCAGGGCAGTGTTTGAGCCGACTGCCGCCAGCGAATTGTCACCGGCAAACTTTCCCACCACCACAATGTCCGCTGCATTAAACAACAGCTGCAAAATACTGGACAGCATCAGCGGCAGTGCAAACATCAGCATTTTCCGCAGGATCGGACCGCTGCACATATCCATTTCGTATTGTTTTGCCTTTGTACGCAAGGCGATCATCTCTTTTCTCTTTCATTCAAAGTTGTATTTTTTATTGGCAATACCGTGCAAAGTCGCCAGACGCTCTTTGTGCGGTATTGCCATTATATCACGCCAACTGCAAAAAGTCAATCTTGAAAAGTGGACTGTAAAAATTAGAACAAATCGCTTTATTTCAATTATACAATCGATATGCAGCATTTGATTTTTCAGAATAAATTCAATTTTCTTTTCTTTTTTCTGTTTTTTAGAAATCGGTTGACATTTCTCCGGAATTGTGATATAATAATCAAGTCGGCTGATACAGACGATAGAAAATAAACTGGGGTGTAGCCAAGCGGTAAGGCAGTGGACTCTGACTCCATCATTCCGAGGGTTCAAATCCTTCCACCCCAACCAGTAAAGCAGTTTCGAAAGAGAAGCTGCTTTTTTTATTTTTTGCAGCAGCGGTTTCTGGATTCATAGAATATTCCTGTATCCTTTACAAAATATAGAATTGACTTTTCAGGCGTACCGTGGTATAATAATATAGTCGGTTGGAGAGATACCAACAACAAAAGATACTGGGGTGTAGCCAAGCGGTAAGGCAGTGGACTCTGACTCCATCATTCCGAGGGTTCAAATCCTTCCACCCCAACCAAATCAACGGCTCCTGCAATAGTAGGGGCTGTTTTTTTATGCTCTGCCGGTATCCGGTATTTCTTCTCCCCTGCTGCAAAAAATCCCCCGTTTTGTTCTGTCACAAAACGGGGGATTTTTTATTTTATGGGAATTTTACTTGAGGCAATACCGCACAAAGAGCGTCTGGCGACTTTGCACGCCATCTGCTTGCAAATTTCCCGTCATATTTCACAAAAATGCTCGTGAATACATCAAGTATTCACTCCGCTTTTTGTTTCATCTGACGAAAAATTTGACGACGCATCTGTCGCACAATCTTTGTGCGGTATTGCCTTGATTCTCACTGAAAAGTTACTTCCACCTTGCCGTCCTTGGCGGAAACCAGCAGTGTGTGAATTTCTGTACTGTGTGCAATAATCAGAGAAGCGATCTGATCTTCTACGATCTGGCGAATAACACGGCGAATGTCACGGGCACCGTAGGGCTTGCCGTATGCTTCTTCTGCAATGGCTGCCAGTGCGGCAGCATCGTACTGCAACGTGATGTTCTTTTCTGCCAGCGGCTGTTTCATTTCGTCCAGCATCAAAGCAGCGATCTTTTCGAAATCCGGCTTTGTCAGATTCCGGAATACCACGATTTCGTCAATACGGCTGATGAACTCCGGACGCAGGAATTCCCGCAGTCCCTTCATTGCCTTTTCCTTGGAAATTTCAGTGTCTGTCCGGTTAAAGCCTACGCCAATGCTTTTATCGGTGGAGCCGGCATTGGAAGTCATGCAGATGACAGTGTTCTCAAAGTTGACCGTTCTGCCCTGTGCATCGTCGATCTTGCCCTCGTCCAGAATCTGCATAAGAATATTCATCACGTCCGGATGAGCCTTTTCGATTTCGTCGAACAGAATCACCGAGTACGGGCGGCGGCGAACTTTTTCAGTCAGCTGACCGGCTTCATCGTAGCCAACATATCCCGGAGGGGAACCGATCATACGTGCCACAGAATGCTTTTCCATGAACTCCGTCATGTCCAGACGAATCAGCGGGTCGTTGGAATCGAACAGTTCCTGCGACAGCACCTTGACCAGTTCTGTCTTTCCCACGCCGGTAGGCCCTACAAAGATAAAGGAAGCCGGACGGCGGCGAGGGCTTAGCTGTACTCTCGTCCGCTTGATTGCCTTTGCCAGCGACTCCACTGCTTCGTCCTGTCCGATGATATGGGCTTTCAGACGGTCTTCCAGATGTGCCAGCTTGGTGAATTCAGTTTCCGCGATCTTGTGTGCCGGAATCCCTGTCCACAGTTCGATGACCTTGGACAAATCGTCAGCAGTCACCTGCACTTCGTCCAGCTTCTTCTGAGCTTCTTCCAGACTGGTATTCAGACGAATCAGTTCGCCCTTGACCTGTGCCAGTTCTTCGAAGTTGATCTCGGTTTCATCTTCAATGGATTTTTCCTTGGCTTCCAGTTCTTCCTTTTTCTTTGCCAGCTTATCATAAGCTTCGATTTCCGGAGAACGCAGATTGGTGCATGCACAACTTTCGTCCAGCAGGTCAATTGCCTTATCCGGCAGGAACCGGTCGGTAATATACCGTTCTGACAGCACAGCACACAGACGAATCATCTCCGGAGAAATGTGCACACGGTGATAGGATTCGTAGTACTTTGCAATGCCGTTCAGTACCTCAATGGTTTCGTCTACGGTCGGCTCATTGACCGTTACCGGCTGGAAACGGCGTTCCAGTGCAGAATCCTTTTCGATATATTTGCGGTATTCTTCAAAGGTGGTGGCACCAATAACCTGTACTTCCCCACGGGAGAGTGCAGGCTTCAGGATATTTGCTGCATTCATGGCACCCTCAGAATTTCCGGCACCTACCAGATTGTGCACCTCATCGATAAACAGAATGATGTTGCCTTCCTGCTTCACCTCTGCCAGCAAGCCCTTGACACGGCTTTCAAACTGTCCGCGGAACTGGGTACCGGCAACCAGCGAAGTCAGATCCAGCAGGTATACCTGCTTATCTTTCAGATGCATGGGAACGTTTCCGGAGTGGATCCGCAAAGCAATTCCCTCGGCAATTGCCGTTTTGCCGACACCGGGTTCACCGATCAGACAGGGATTGTTCTTGGTGCGGCGGGAGAGAATCTGAATCACCCGTGCAATTTCCTTATCCCGTCCAATGATTGCGTCCAGCTTGCCCTCTGCGGCACGGCGGGTCAGGTTCGTGCAGTAATTGCCCAAGAACCGCAGTTCCTTTTTCCGCTTGGAACGGCGTTCCCGTCTGGAACCGCTTGGGATTTCTGTGTAGTCTGCTGACGGAATCTCTTCATCACCGTCTGCGGTCTGCAATTCATTGGATTCCTCACCGTCATCTTTCAGATTCCCGAAAATCTTTCCCGGATCCTTCATGAAAGATTGCAGGAACTGCGGCATTACACCGGAGCCGCCCATTTCAAAGCTTTCCCCGTCCATCATGTCCATCATCTGATTGGAGATCTGCTCCAGTTCCTCATCGGTAATTCCCATTTGTTTCATATATTCATCGATCTGCGGCACGTGCAGCTCCTTGGCACACACCAGACACAGACCATCATTTTTCTTCTTTTCGCCCTGCATCGCTGTAATAAATACCACGGCAGGCCGTTTTTTGCATCGACTGCATAACATCATCGTTTTCTACACACCTTTCTGATAGGTTTATTGCATCAGCTGATAGAGATGCTGAAATAAAACAGACTTCTGAATTTCAGCCTGATTGAAAAAGGCAATCTGATTTTCGCCGTGCTCCACGATCCACCCCGTCAGTTTGACCATCAGCACCAGCAGAAAAATTGCCTGCACTGCTCCCAGTCCGGCACCAACTGCCTGATCTGTCAGGCGTATGCCCTCGGTGCGGCGGAAAGCAGATAGTCCTTTTATTATACCTTGAATCAATACAGAAATCAAGAGAAATAGAACTGAAAAAGTAAATGTTTTAACCATTGTAATCAGCACCGGACGAACATACAGCTTTGTCAGCTGCTTTGCGGCATCGCTGGTATTGCTGGAGAGCACCAGCGCCGCCGCCTGTACAGTCCGGTTTTGCAGTTCCTGCGAACTCTGCTGCGGCAGGATCGCCTCGTGCATCCATGACGGCATCTCCGTAAACAGCTGAGAAGATGCACTGTCAATACTTTGGGACAGTCCTTGCTGCAATAGTTCCACAGGCAGTCCTGTTTTCTGGGACACCACGCTGTACAACTCTTCCGAAGCATTGTCCGGATTGTCTGCGATCTGCTGTAATGCCGCATCGTCCAGCTGAATCCCATAATTCCCCAGCGTCTGCTGTAAATCGTCTGCCAGATGATACTGTTCCATTTTCTGTTCCAGAATCGCCGCACATGGCTCTGCCAGCCAGCGATCGTATACATATTCTGCCGCCGGCTGAGCCAGAACGCCTGCCAGCAATGCCGCAGCAGCATATCCCAGCAGACCAGCAACAGAACTGATCAGACCCCGCCGCCAGCCGCCCCAGATACAGAGGATCAGCACTGCCAACACTGTCAGATCATACAGCCACCACGTCTGATGCATGAAAGATTCCACAATCTACTCCTTAAAGTCCACACGATCAATCTGATCATATCCCAGCAGGAACAAATAACCGTCCTGTTTCAGAAACGAAGTATAGGCACCGTCCAGATTTACTGTTGCCAGTGCCGTACCGGAAAAATCATAGGAAGTGATATTTCCGCGGCTCATGACAATAGCATCGCCGTCGCACACCCGTACTTCTTCCGCAGTGCTGTCAATAGACAACACTTTCGGACTGGAAACAGACTGATCCAGAAGCACCAGCGAGGTGTTTCGTTTCTGGTCGTCCTGTATGATCAGAGCAGCCTTTCCGTTTTCCAGATCTGCACTGACCAATGTGCCGTTATAGTTATATGTTCCCTGCATTTCACCGGCACTGCTATAGTATGCACAAGCAGTATTTCCCACCACACAGAATTTGTCGTTGGAGGAAAAACCAGATTTGACGCTCAAAGTTTCCAGCGGCATGGAAGTCCACTGGGTGTCCACCTGATTAAATGTGATGCTGGTGACAGTGCTCTGCACCACACCATTTTCCACTTTCACTGAAGTCAGACACAAGCCGTTACTGTCCTTGTGAAATGCCAGATCCACCACGTACTCCGTACAGTTCCGCTGATAGAGCCGCTTTCCGGTATTGTCGTATACCACAATGGCACAGGCGTAGGAGCCAGACTCCGTAATCAGGGCAACAGTTCCGTTATCGCTGACGACACCGGAAAGAATGTTGTTGTCCACAGACTTGCCATAGACATTTTTGTGCCTGGTGTCCAGCCGGAATGAGGTGCCGCCGCTTTCGAACAGCAATACATATTTTCCGGCAGTATTCATGGTGGCGTTCTGGAACGCGTGCTGCCGGTTATCTCCTGCATCGCCGTGCATAGAATAGGTACTCAGATAGGCATCATGCAGCAGGAACAAGGTGTCATCTGCCAACGCTGCCTGATAGCTGGAACTTCCGGAAATGGTCAGCGGGAAGTTTCCCTCTGCCAGTGTGCCGTCATTTTGCGTCACAGAATCGTACCGTCCGCCGATCCCCTCCAGCTTCGGGATCCACGCGTCCCGCTGTATATACAAATACCCGCAGAAGCCGACGATCAGCAGGAATATCAGCAAATTCCGCAGAGAACGCAGCTTACTGCGTCGCTTGCGTTTTTCGATCATATCATCAGAATCATAGCTCATAAGCTTTTTGACGATCTCCTTTCCGACAGGCTTTATTCATAAAACACCCGATTCAGGTACAGTCCATGTGCCTGTGCGGTGATTCCGGCGAGGACACGATTTTTAGATGCCAGAAGGTCGTCCAGTTCGGAAACGGCGATTCTTCCCTCGTTGACACTCAACAGCGTCCCCACCAGTATCCTAACCATATTATACAAAAAACCATTGCCTTTGACAAGCAGAATCACGGTATTTCCTTGCTTTTCTATGGTTATGTCGTGGATTGTACGAATGGTATTCTGTTTTTCTGTGTAATTTGTACAAAACGTTGCAAAGTCGTGGGTGCCCACAAAGTGCTGTGCCGCCTCCTGCATCAGCGGAATATCCATTTTCCGCCGATAGAGCAATTCCAGATCGGTGGTAAACGGATTCTTGCTTTCGCTGTTATGGATCCGGTACATATATTCCTTTGCCTTGCAGCTGAACCGTGCATGAAACTCCGGCGGCATTTCCTCCACCCGATAAATGGAAATATCCTCCGGCAGATACCCGCAGGCTCCCCGAATGAAATTCCGTTCCGGCAGCTGTTTTTCCGTCTGCATGGTGAAGCAGTACTCCTTGGCATGCACGCCGGTGTCTGTTCTGGAGCAGCCCTGTATGGTCACCGGCTCGTTGAACAGCTGTGACAGTGCTGTTTCCACCACTTCCTGCACAGTGATGCCGTTGGGCTGCCGCTGAAACCCGTGGTAATTGGTTCCGCGAAAGCCCATTGTTACTTTCAGATTTCTCACGATTCTGTTTCCTCCGCCTTTTCTTTTTCCGGAACAGCAAATTCTGCCTGTTCCTCCGGAACCGGCTGCAACAGCCGCTTTCCGGTTTTCCACTGCACAAAAGACACGGCAAGCAGCAGCAACACCGCACCGGCAGTACAGCAAGCCCCTGCTATAAAGCCTTTCGGGCAATAGGTCAGCGTAATGGTATGCGTTCCCGCAGTCACCGGAACGGCAACCATTTCTCCGGCAATGGGTGTGATCTCGGTTTTTACGCCGTCCACTTTCGCATGCCAGCCGGATTCATAGGGAATCGAAAAATAGCATACGCCGTCCTGCTCCGCAGTCAGAGTGCCATTAAGCTTAGTGTCCGAAGCTTCCGTCAGCGTAATGCCGCCGTTCTGCAATGCTGCAAAGCCCTGCTCCAGCACGTCCGGATTGATCTGATACATATACAGCACAATCAGACCGGAAACTGCGTCCTTGGGCAAGGTCATAGAAACACTTGCCGTATCCGCTCCCTGATAGGTGCCCATTGGGAAAATGAATCCCTGCTTGCCATTGTTAAAATAGCCCTTGTAGACGCCGTTTTGCAGAATCGTAATATTGGAAACGTCCTGCAAATTCATGTAACCATACAGTGTTGTATCCAGCGGCACCCGATAATTGTATTGCAGGCTGTGAGATTCCGCACTGGCATCGGTATGATACGTGTAGTTGCCATAGCTGTTTTTCAGGGCATCTGTTCCCTCATAATCCACGCTGTCCACTTCCAGCATGGTAAACAACGGTGTTTCAATGCCGGTCGCCAGCCGGAACAGCGTGTTCAGATTATCGAACGGGTTCGCCTCCGGATTCGAATCGTATTCCAGCAAGGAGGCATTGGCACGGAAACCAATGGGCAGGTCGTACTGATTCCGGTACGCATAGCAGGACTCCGAAGAAGCGATCTGCTCCCATGCACTGTCGTCCAGCACTGTGCTTGCTCGGTTGATTAGATAGCGAACACCGGTAAAGGCATTTCCCACCGGTGTGCCGCCGCCGTAGTAGTAACGGTTTCCAGCCTCTGATGCCGGAAAGCCCAGCGAACGGATCCACTTGGTGGCATTTTCATTTGCCATGGAAGAAAACTGCGAAACGCCATGATAGCCATACAACGCCGGATCATTCAGCGTATACCATGTGGAAAGTTCCGTCCGGTAAAACGGCGTTTCGTCCTGTTCATCGATTTGTTCCAGCAGATTCTCTACGTCTGTATAGGAAGCCGGATAACCGGTATATGCCGATGTTGAAACCGTTTCTGTACCGAGCTTCACGTTCTGGAACATCTCGAATGCCAGCACGATCGACACTGCCAGATACAGCATCTTCTTTCCGAAAATCTGCCGATATGCCAATAGCATAATGCCTGTATACAGCAGCATCAGTGCGGCTGTCCAGTAGACAGCACGGTTTTCCTGCACATTGTATGCAATCAGGAACACACCTACTGTCACTGCCAGCATTGCCAGCAAGTCCCACACGCGGCATTTTTCCTCCAGCACGACCAAAAATGCACGATAGCCCACTGTCAGCAGGGCAAAGGAAAACAGGAATGAGAATCGATAAGGCAGCATATTCGGAAAATGGAATCCGTGCCAGATATAGTTCAGCACATTGCAGTTACAGCTGATCATCAAGAACGCCAGCACCAGAACTGCCATGATCTTTTCCCGAATCCGAATCCTGCCGGAACGCAGAAACGGTCCGATCAGCACCAGCGGCAGTACGCCGCATGCCAGATTCGGCAGACCGTCCTTGGAAGTCGGTTCATGAAAGCTGATGAGATTTGCCGCCAGCGTCCGCCAGTTTTCATAAAACTGCACCGCTGTAGGGAACGCATTGTTCACGCTATGGGTCAGCTGCAATGCGTAATAAGTGGGTATCAGCACGATTGCCGCCAACGCTCCGCCCAGCAAAGAACAACCTGCCATTGCCAATGTCCGCATCGGCAGCTGTTTCCAGCGAAGATAGCACACACACAGACAACAGTAGGCGATCACTGCAAAGATGCAGGTGAACATGCCGATATAGAAGTTTGTGAACAGCGACAACCCCAGTGCAATGCAGTACAGCTGGCACTTTCCGTCCCGCACCAGATATACCAGTCCCAGCACTACCAGCGGCAGCAGGGCGACTGTATCCAGCCAGATGATATTCCAGTAGTACCCCAGAATGTAGCTGCACAGAGCGTACATCACAGAAAAGATACAGAGGGAAAAATCATTTCTCCGGAATGTGCCGCGGAGAAAGCAGGCGAAAAACAAGCCGGCAAAGCCGACTTTCAACAGCAATACCAATGTTACCGCATCACGCAGAAATGTTTCCGGCACCAGTGCCGTCAGCAGGTTCAGCGGACTGGCAGCATAGTAGGCAAAAATAGATACGAAGTTGGAACCCAAGCCGGAATCCCATGTATACAGCAGAGAACCTCCATGCTGCAATTTTTCATGCAGCAGCCGCAGGAACGGGTAATACTGATGCCAGAAATCCACCACCAGAATCTGCTGATCTCCAAAAGGGTGCACGTTCTGCAGCACAAGCCCTACCGCCAGAAACAGCATGGGGATACCAAACGACAGCAACAGAAAAATGCGGCTCTTTTGACTTTTTACATTTGTTTGAGAAAGCGGCGTTTTCACAGATGATGCTATTTCCATGCAAATTCTCCTTAAAAGATGATTTTTACCGCTACCGCACCGGCAAACAACAGCAGCGTCACTGCCATTGCTGCATAATCCCGTCCGGCAGCATGCAGCTGCCGCATTTTGGTTCTGCCTGTTTCCCCGCGGTAACAGCGGCATTCCATTGCCGTTGCCAGTTCTTCCGCACGGTGAAAAGACGACACCAGCAGCGGTACCAGAATCGGCACCAGTGCCTTGGCACGCTGCAACAGATTGCCCTCACTGAAGCTGGCTCCCCGTGCTTTCTGTGCCGTCATGATCTTGTCCGTTTCTTCCAGCAGCGTGGGAATAAACCGGAGAGAAATCGTCATCATCATGGCAAATGTATGCACCGGCACATGCAGCTTTTTCAGCGGGGACAGCAGCCGTTCGATGGCATCTGTCAGAGCAATGGGCGAAGTGGTATAAGTCAGCAGCGAAGAGCCTGCCAGCAGCACAATGATTCGTGTAACCATTAAAACCGCCGTCCGCACGCCGCCTGCTGTGATTTTCAGAAAATGCCAGTGAAGATACACATCACCGCTGTCCACCATGAAAAGGTCTAGAATCGCTGTGATCAGCAGCACCGGTATCAGCGGTTTGATGCTTTTCCAGATCAGCTTCACCGGAATGCGGGACAGAGCCAGTGCCAGAATGCAAAACACGATTCCGAAACAAATGGAGTACAGATGCTGTCCCATAAACAGCATGGCAATAAACAGCAGCGTCATGATCAGCTTGAACCGCGGATCCATGCGGTGTACCGGACTGGAGCCGGGGAAGTATTGTCCGATCGTAATGTCTTTCAGCATGTTCCCTGCCCTCCTCTTGTCCGATGATACCATTCCAGAAGCTGCTGTTTTGCCTGCTCCACGGTGAAAATATCATCTGTCAGCGGTACGCCCCTGGCACGGAGTGCATCACAAACGCGGGTGATCTGCGGCACTGCCAGACCGATCGCCTGTAATTCCTGCGAACGGCGGAAAACATTTGCCACCGTATCGTAACAGAACACCTTTCCCGCATTCATCACCAGAATTTTTTTCGCATGCCGTGCCACATCTTCCATGCTGTGAGAAACCAGCAAGACAGTCGCTCCGGTCTGATTGCGGTACGCCTGGATCTCCTGTAGGATCTCCTCCCGTCCGCGGGGATCCAGTCCGGCGGTAGGCTCGTCCAGAATCAGCACCTCCGGACGCATTGCCATAACGCCGGCAATTGCCACACGGCGTTTCTGACCGCCGGACAACAAAAAAGGTGACTGCTTCAGGATTTCCTCAGAAAGCCCCACAATGGTAGCCGTTTCCTGCACACGTGCCTGCACTTCTTCTTCAGCAAGTCCCATATTCCGCGGACCAAAGGCAATGTCTTTCGCCACGGTTTCCTCGAAGATCTGATACTCCGGATACTGGAACACCAGCCCTACCCGAAACCGCATCTGCCGCATTTTCGACTTGTCTGCCCAGATGTCCACACCGTCCAGCAGAACCTTTCCCTCTGTGGGACGCAGCAGCCCGTTCAGGTGCTGAATCAGCGTGGATTTGCCGGAGCCGGTATGTCCGATAATCCCCACAAAGGAGCCTGCTTCAATTTCCAGATCTACATGATCTACTGCCGTTTTTTCAAAAGGTGTCCCAATGCCATAGCGATAGGTCAGTCCTTCTGTCTGTATCGTTGCCACTTGCACACCTCATTTCACGCCATGTTCTGCAAAATTGCCTCTACGCCGGCATCTTCACTGATAATATGACTGTCCAGCGGAATCCCCTGCTGCCGCAGTTCATACACCAGTTCCGTCACCTGCGGCACGTCCAGTCCGATTGCTTTCATCTGTTCCACATGGGAAAACACTTCCTCCGGACGGTCGTCCAGCAGAATGTTTCCGTCGTCCATGACGATCACACGATCTGCCTGTGCTGCTTCTTCCATATAGTGGGTAATCAGCACAATGGTAATGCCATAGGAACGATTCAGCATGCGAATGGTCTTCATGACTTCCATACGGCCTTTCGGGTCCAGCATCGCTGTGGGCTCGTCCAGCACAATGCAGGACGGACGCATGGCGATAATGCCGGCAATGGCGATTCGCTGTTTCTGTCCGCCGGAAAGCTGATTGGGGGCATGCATGCGATACTCGTACATGCCGACCGCTTTCAGAGCATCGTCCACCCGTTCCCGTATGGCTTCCGGCGGCAGCCCCAGATTTTCCGGTCCGAAAGCCACATCTTCTTCGACGATCGTTGCCACGATCTGATTATCCGGATTCTGAAACACCATACCTACATGCTGCCGGATCTCATACAGCTTTTCTTCGTCACAGGTATCGATGCCGGCAATCCACATTTTGCCGCCGGTGGGCAGCAGAATGGCATTCATATGTTTCGCCAGCGTAGACTTGCCGCAGCCGTTGTGCCCCAGGACTGCCACAAAAGAGCCTGCTTCCAGTGTCAGAGTCAGATCTTTCAGGATTTCCGGAGAAGCTGGTTTTCCCTCCTCGTCGGTATAGTGAAATGACAGATGCTCTGCCGCAATCAGTTTTTCCACGGTATTTTCTCCTTTTTTCAGGCAATACGGGCAGGAAATTCCTTCCGTATCTTTATTTTTGCCGGAATACCAGCAGCAGAAGCACCACCAGTACCGCCACACCCGCTGCGAACAACCCATACGGAGCAAAAAAGTGCACCATTTCTGCGATGCCCTCCGGCGGGTTTCCATACACATAGCGGCGATCCAGATACTGTATCCCTGCCGCAAAGCAGTCCGCCGCCAAAGAAAGCACCCCCAGAAGCAACGTTCCCCATTGTTTTCGACGCATAGACTTCCGACAGCACCGCACAAACAGCGTTATGCAGTGTTTCCCTTATTTTTTCCAGATCGCAGTAGAACCGCAGGGCAATACCATGCCGCTTTGTTCTACCGGCAGCCCGATCTCATCGGCTGTCACCCCGCCGCCGAATTTCGGGTTCAGAACGCTCCCCAGCAGATACCCCATTACTGCGGGAGAAAGTCCGGTGGTATAGCTGTTCAGCAGGAAGAACAGCGGATTTTCCGACAACACGCCGGAACAGAGTTCTACCAGATCGAAAATGTTTTCTTCCAGCTTCCAGACCTCACCGCCCGGACCTCTGCCGTAGCTGGGCGGATCCATAATGATGGCATCGTATTTTCTGCCACGGCGAATCTCCCGTGCCACAAACTTTTCGCAGTCATCGACGATCCAGCGAATGGGCTTTTCCGTCAGTCCGGACAGTGCGGCATTTTCCCTTGCCCACTGTACCATGCCCTTGGACGCGTCCACGTGGCACACAGAAGCACCGGCGGAGGCACATGCCAGCGTTGCACCGCCGGTATAGGAGAACAGGTTCAGGACAGAGATCGGTCTGCCGGCATTGCGAATCTGCTCTGCCATCCAGTCCCAGTTCACTGCCTGCTCTGGAAATAATCCGGTATGCTTGAAGCCGGTGGGCTGAATCTTGAATGTCAGCCCCAGCGGTTCATATTCCATTTCCCAAAACGGCGGCAGCTTCTTGGAAAACGCCCAGCTTCCGCCGCCGGAGGACGAGCGGCTGTAATGTCCGTCCGCCCTGTTCCATGCAGGGTGCTTTTTCGGGGTCTTCCAGATGATCTGCGGATCAGGGCGTACCAGTGTGACACCGTGCCAGTTCTCCAGCTTTTCCAATTGCGAAGTGTCTAAAATGCGATATTGTTTCCAACCATTTGCTACTCTCAATTCGGGCTACTCCTTTATCTATCCTGCATTATGATGCGGCAAAAATCTTGACCTGTTCTGTGATTTCCTGTGCAGCGGCTTCGATCTGACCGGCGTTTTTTCCCTCTACCATGACGCGGATCAGCGGTTCGGTACCGCTTTCCCGCACGAGGATTCTGCCGTTGTCGCCGAGAATCGCGGTATGCTTTTCAATGACTGCTGCAATGTCGGCATCGTCCTGCCACAGTCCCTTTTTCTGGGGCTGAATGGTCACATTGTACAGCACCTGCGGGAAGCACTCCATCAGACCTGCCAGTTCGCTCATCTTCTTGCCGGACTTCTTGAGAATTTCCAGCAGCTTGATGCCGGACAGTTCGCCGTCGCCGGTAGTGGCTTCGTCCAGAAAAATGATGTGACCACTCTGTTCGCCGCCGATGTTATAGCCGCCGGAGAGCATTTCCTCCAGCACATAACGGTCGCCGACCTTGGTCGCCTTTGTGGCAATCTGGTTTGCCTTGGCAAAGTGGAAGAAGCCCAGATTTGTCATCACAGTCACTACGGCAGTATTCTTTTTCAGTTTGCCTTCCTGCTGCAATGCGTGGGCACAGATAGCAATGATCTTATCGCCGTCCACCAGTTTGCCGTTCTCGTCCACCGCCAGACAGCGGTCTGCATCACCGTCAAATGCCAGACCCAGATCGCACTCGTGGGTCTTTACATATTCCATCAGGTTTTCCATGTGGGTGGAGCCGCAGTTCTTATTGATATTGGTGCCGTCCGGTGATGCACTGAGCATATGTACCTCTGCACCCAGACGAGTGAACAAGGATTCTGCCGTTGCGGAGGAACTGCCGTTGGCACAGTCCAGAACCACACGCATGCCGGTACAGTCTGCGGCAATACAGCTTGCCAGATAGGAAATATAGTCTTCCTTGGCGTTGGCGTATTCCGAAATGGCACCGACTGCGGTACCGGACTGCAATGTGATCTGCTCCGGATGATCCAGAATCAGTGCTTCGATCTCTGCTTCGATCGCATCCGGCAACTTATAACCGGTAGCGGCAAACAGCTTGATACCGTTGAATTCCACGCTGTTATGCGATGCGGAGATCATCACGCCGGCATCTGCACCGTGTGTCCGCACCAGATATGCCACAGCCGGTGTGGGGACAACGCCCAGCTTTACCGCTTCTGCTCCTACCGAACAAATGCCGGCACAAAGAGCCGCTTCCAGAATATCTGAGGAAATGCGGGTGTCCTTGCCGATGAAAATCTTCGCACGGTGCTTTGCCTCTTTTGTCAGCACCAATGCAGCGGCACGGCCGATCTGCATTGCCATTTCACATGTCAGTTCTGTAATTGCGACACCTCTCGCACCGTCTGTCCCAAACAATCTACCCATGATTCTTATGTTCCTTTCATACATACGGAGATCACTCCGATGTTTTTGTCAATGATTTGATATTTTTAGGCAACACCGCACAAAATGCGATTGCACGCAAAGCCGTCAGGCAAGCTTTGTACAGTGTTGCTTTAAGATTCTTCTGTGGAAAATTTCATCTGACCGTCCATACCGCCGCCGGAATCCGGCTGTTGATAGCCCAGATGCTGATACGCCAATGCAGTAGCACAGCGTCCCCGCGGCGTTCTCGCCAGAAAGCCCAGCTGCATCAGGTACGGCTCGCACACGTCTTCCAGTGTGACCGTTTCTTCACCCAGTGCAGAAGCCAGCGTTTCCAGTCCTACCGGTCCGCCGCTGTAGCCCTTGATGATCATCTCCAGCATGCGGCGGTCATTGCTGTCCAGTCCCAGTTCGTCGATCTCCAGACGATCCAGTGCCATGTGGGCGATTTCCTGTGTGATCTCGCCGTTGCCCATGACATCGGCAAAATCCCGCACCCGCTTGAGCAGGCGGTTGGCAATACGGGGTGTCCCTCTGGCACGTCCTGCAATTTCCATTGCCCCGTCAATGGAGCACGGGATCTTCAGCAGCATTGCACTCCGGCGGACAATGTCCGTCAGCTGTTCTGTGGTATACAGTTCCAGCCGCAGAATTACGCCGAAGCGGTCACGCAGCGGGCTGGAAAGCTGCCCCGCTCTGGTGGTTGCCCCTACCAGTGTAAACGGGTTCAGATCCACCCGCAGCGAACGTGCTGACGGTCCTTTTCCCATGATAATATCAATGGCATGGTCTTCCAGTGCCGGATACAGGATTTCCTCTACCTGACGGTTCAGGCGGTGGATCTCATCGATAAACAGCACGTCATTCGGCTGCAAATTGGTCAGGATCGCCGCCAGATCACCGGCTTTTTCAATTGCCGGACCAGTTGTCACACGAAGATTCACGCCCATTTCGTGGGCAATGATCGAGGACAAGGTCGTCTTTCCCAGTCCCGGAGGCCCGTACAGCAGCACGTGATCCAAAGGGTCGCCACGCCGCTTGGCTGCCTCGATATAGACTGCCAGATTTTCCTTGACTTTATCCTGTCCGATATATTCCACCAGCGTTTGCGGACGGAGTGTCACTTCTGCTTCGCGGTCTTCTTCCACTTCGCGGGGTGTCACCATACGCTCCTCAAACTGCATATCACTGGTTTCAATCATTTTGGTTGATTCCCTCTCTCTCAAAAGTTACGCTGTTTTCCGAATTCCTGTAACGCCAGCCGAATCAGGTCGGAGGACGACAGGGACGGATCCAGCTTTGCCACGATCGGTGCCACTTCGCTCTGGGTATAGCCCAGCGTGACAAGAGCTTCGATAGCTTCGCCCACATTGCCGCCGGACTGGGTCGCCGCCGCAATCTCTCCTGCACCGGCAGTGCCGGAGAGCAGCCCGGTGGCATCGCCGGCGATCTTATCCTTGAGTTCCATGACGATTCGCTGGGCAGACTTTACCCCGATGCCCTTGGCACGTGTCAGTGCCTTGCTGTCACCGGAAGCCACTGTCAACAGGAACTGATCCGGTGTCAGATCCGACAGAATGGAAAGGGCTGCCTTCGGTCCCACGCCGGAAACCGAAGTCAGAAGCTGAAAGCACTGCAATTCCTGCTGTGTGGAAAAGCCAAATAATTCTACGGCATCTTCCCGCACGCTCATGGCCGTATACAGCAGAACGGTTTCACCGAGATTTCCCACCTGCCCCAGTGTATGCAGAGTGGTACGGCAGGCATACCCTACGCCGCCGCATTCCACCACTGCCATTGCCGGTTCTTTGGCGATCAGTTTTCCATGTACACTATATATCATATTGTATCTCCTGCTTTGATGATTCTCTTTTGCAGCTGCACGCCGGTCGCACAATGTCCGTGGCAAATCGCAAGGGCAAGGGCATCGGCGGCATCGTCCGGCTTCGGGATCTGTGCCAGCTTCAGAATTCGCCTTGTCATATCCATGACCTGCCGCTTTTCCGCCTTTCCGTAGCCCACGACCGCCTGCTTGACTTGCAGGGGTGTGTACTCATACATCGGAATCTGGTGCTGCTCCGCACAGAGGACAATGACACCGCGTGCCTGTGCCACATCGATCACCGTTTTCTGGTTGGAAGTGAAGTACAGCCGTTCAATCGCGATACAGTCCGGCTGAAACCGTTTTAGCAAAAAATCCAGATCGTCATAGATCGCCGTCAGACGTGCTGCAAACCGTGTGCCGGCTTCTGTGGTAATTGCCCCGTATTCCAGCGGCGTAAAATCCGCCCCGTGATAGGACACCACTCCAAAGCCTACAATGGCATAGCCCGGATCGATTCCTAAAATCCGCATTTCCAGCCCTCCTGTTTGCAGGTCAGTGCCTGCCTCGTTTCACACGTACATTTCATTATAGCACAAAACGATTGCCGTTTTCAATAGCTATTCAAAATTTTATCTTGATTTTTGAAAAATAATTGTGTATAATGGAAGTTAGCATACTTTACACACGGTAGCAGAAGTTGTTCTCACAGAAAGAAACCTCCCGCAAATTTCAAGGGCAACACCGCATCTGCACCGAAAATCCCTTCACAGAAAGGAATACAACATGGAATTACAGGAAATCCGCAATGAGATCGACCGGCTGGACAAACAGATCCAGTCTTTATTTGAAGAACGCATGCTTCTCTGCCAAGATGTTGCAAGATATAAAAAAGCACACAACATGCCGGTTTTTCAGGCAGGACGGGAACAGCAGATCCTCGACCGCGTAGAACAGAATGCCAAAGAGGGACTGGGACTGGCTTCCCGCACCATGTTCGCCAACATGATGAGCATCAGCTCCCAGTTACAGCAGAAAATGCTGGTCGCTGCCGAAGATGCCCCCAGTTTCAAAACGCCCCGCATGAAGGAAGCCGTCCGTGTCGGCTGTCAGGGCACCGTGGGTGCAAACTCCGAAACCGCCGCACAGGCATTCTTTCCGGAACGGCACATTCAGTTCTATCCGACCTTTGAACAGGTCTTTGAAGCAGTAGAATCCGGCGAACTGGAATACGGCGTTCTGCCAATTTACAACAGCACCTCCGGAACAGTTACACAGACTGTAGACCTGATGGGAAAGTACAGCTTCTTTATCACCGCAATGAATCAGGTAGAAGTGATGCACTGTCTGGCTGCCTTGCCGGATGCTAAAATGGAGAACATCACCGAAGTGTATTCCCATCCGCAGGCACTCTCTCAGTGCAGCGATTTCTTAGATGCACGTTCTCTCCACAGCCACGACTACAGCAACACCGCCACTGCTGCCAAAATGGTAGCAGAATCCGGTGACAAGACCATTGCCGCGATCTGTTCCGAAGACTGTGCCAAGCACAACCGCCTACAGATTCTGGCTTCCCGTATTTCCAATGTTGTCCCGAACTTCACTCAGTTCATCTGCATCACCAAGGACATGCAGGTGGCGGAAAATGCGTCTGTGATTTCCGTGATGCTGTCCATTTCCAACGAGCCCGGCAGCCTGAGCCGAATCCTGAACAAATTCTTCCTGTATGGACTGGACATGACCAAAATCGAAAGCAGACCCATTCGGGACGGCAGCTTCGACGTTGTTTTTCACATCGACTTCAAGGGCAATCTCCGCGACCGGAGCATTGCCGCATTTTTGAATGATCTCTGCAAAAGCTGTCGGGATTTCAAGCTGTTGGGAAATGCTGTCGTCATGGTATAATCTGATCTATTGCAAAAACAGTTTCAAAAGCAGTCCGTTTGCCGCGGACTGCTTTTTGTCATTCCTGTTCTCCACGCATCAGTTTTGAACGAAATTCCGCCTCCCGAAACTGCTTCGGCGTAACACCGACTTTTCTGGAAAAGACCTGTATGAAATGGCTCTGGGAAGAAAACGCCAGCAGGTTTGCAATTTCAGCGTAGCTGCGGTCGGAAAATTGCAGCATGCGTTTGGCAGACTGAATCTTTTGATCTAAAATATAATCATGCAGCGTACAGCCCATTTGCTCCCGAAACAGACGGGATAAGTAACTGGGGTGCAGGTGCACTTCCGCAGCAAGTTCCTCTGTGGAAATTTTTTCGTGCATATGTGAATAGATGTAGTTCAGGCACAGTGAAACCGGCTTGGAACAGACCTGCTTGATTTTCCGCTGCTGCATTCGCTTGACATAGTCCATACAAGCGTCATCATGCAGTTTCTCCACCTGATCGATGGTCGTTGCCGTGTCAATTTTACGAATATAGAAGTCGCTCATACGATATGCCTGTTCCCCCGGCATGCCGCCTTCAATACAGAACCGCGATACCATTGACAGACAGACAATACAGTGATACCGGAAATTCTGCACCAAATCGTCAGAAAGCCTTACTCTCATGGCGATCTGCCGATATGATCCGGATCGCAGATTTTCCTGCACTGCATCCACATCGCCCTGCTGCACTTGATTATAAAAGCCAAATTCGACTTCCGGCGGCTCGTGCTGGTGCGTATCCTCCTGCCGTTCCTGCTCTGCTTTTTGCCATTCTAACTCCAATGTCATGAAAATCTCCTCCTACTATTTTATATCGCCTTAAATGTGAATAAATATAGAATTCCTTTCAGAAACAAATCTATAACAAAATCCTGCTCTATCCGTTCTCTCTGGCAACCTGCACTGAAAAAAGTACTGTATTTTCCAGAACAACTGGAAAATACACATCGACCTCTGCTGGTTTTTTACGGAAACATGGGAAAAATAAGAAATCCCTATAATTACTCTATGATTTCAGGGCCCAAAAAGTTGCATTTATCCTGTACAGAAATATTGTATCACATTTCTATCAAAAAAGCAAGTTTTTTGGTATCATTTTTTTGATATTCCTCGTAAAATGAAAATGCAGATATTTTAAAGGGGCATTGACTCTGGAATTATTTGGTGTTCAGCAGCATTCCCCACGGCTCTCGTTTTCACGTGTCCGCTTCATAAGCATAGCGGATTCAAAGCAATTCAAATAGAAAATTGCTTCCGTAACAGACAACAGCCACTGCTATTTCGATTGACAGGAGGTCACATCATGCGTATTTGGAAAGGCTATCAGCATGGTATCAATTTTGGCGGCTGGTTTTCACAGAAAGAGCATACCGAAAAGCATTATCAGACATTTATCACGGAAGCGGACTTTGCAACAGTTGCCCGCTGGGGACTGGATCACGTCCGGATTCCGGTGGACTATGAATTGGTAGAATCTGAGGGCGGCATTCTCAAGGAAGACGGTTTTCGCTGGATCAAGCAGTGCATTCTCTGGTGCAGAAAATACGATCTGCACATGATTTTGAACTTACACAAAACTGCCGGCTATTCTTTTGCCGATGAGTCAGATTCCGGCGAATTCTTCACCAATCTGGCATTGCAGGCTCGCTTTATTTCTCTTTGGCAGGAATTTGCAAAACGCTTTGGAAATGACAGCGATGTTGTCGCCTTTGAACTGCTGAATGAAGCGGCAGACATGCACACCGCAAAAGACTGGAACCAGATCGCTGCCAACGCCATTGCAGCGATCCGCTCTGTTGCACCGGATGTTTTTATTCTGGCAGGCGGCATTCACTACAACGGTGCCGACGGTGTGACACTGCTGGATGCACCGGCAGATTCCCGCATCGTCTACAGTTTCCACTGCTATGATCCGATCATTTTCACGCATCAGACTGCACAGTGGATCAAGGGTATGCCGAAGGACTTCCACATTGCATATCCGGACACTCTCGCCAACTATCGCCGCTGGTCCGCTGCATTCAGCAAGGAATATATCGGTTCACTTCTGCATGAAGGGCTCACAGATGTGGAAACTTCCTTCTTTGAAGCAAATCTTTCTGCGGCAATTTCTGCTGCGGAAAAATATGATGTACCTCTGTATTGCAGCGAGTACGGTGTCATTCATCAGGCAGATCTGGAAAGCACTCTGCATTGGTATCAGACTATTTCCGCTGTATTTGAAAAGCACCACATCGGACGGGCTGCCTGGACATATAAAGAAATGGACTTCGGTCTGACAGATGCGGAAGCATTCCCCGTGATGCAGAAAGTCCTGCCTTTGCTGTAATCTATAGGGCAATACCGCACAAAGATTGTGCGGTATTGCCCTAGTATTCCGTAACATCTAAATACTTATAATCGGATAGAGATGTTTTAATT
>NZ_QSTT01000017.1:0-59244 GCF_003438725.1 Ruminococcus sp. OM06-36AC | reverse complement strand
TGTGCTTTCCCAGCATGGCATTTTTTATGGTTCTGGATTTGTTCCCTGATACGTTCTCAGCTTGTATGCGTTGTGTCAATTTCAATTTCGTGTATTTCTGATCTTATCCTGACTTATTCCCGCATACAGAAAAAAGGCATCTCAGCTACCTTTCAAATATTCTCCAAAAAGAAAAAAGTGCCGAGAAATCAGCACTTTTTCATCTATTATCCTTGCTTCCTTGACATCAATACCACGCACTCAACGGTATTACCGTTTTCCCACAAAAGTTTCCTTATCTCCCGTCCGTCACGATAAATCGGAAAATTAAACTCTATCGACTTCAAAATCCTGTCTGATGTGCCGTTAGGGTATATCTGAATTTCTTTAATCAGATAGGAAACAAGGCTTTTCTTTTCCTCGTCACTTATTATAGCATAAAGTTTGCTGAAGTTCTCCATAATTCTGTAAACATTCTCAAGCGTGATTGCTTCCATCTCAATAGAGCTTCTTCGCAATTTTGCATCTTCAATTCGTTCTTCCAACTCCACTATTGTGTCATACAGTCCATCAAGTCTTATTGTCATATCGTGGATTTTTCGTTCCCGATATTTTGCATCAGCAGGAAGATTGTCAATTTCCCGTTCCAAACGGGCTTTGTTCAAATCAACCTCTTTCAACTTACTTTCATAATTTGCAAGCTCCTTATCTATTTTGCTCGTATCGGTCTGGACACCAAATCGTTTTTTAATTTCCTTTGCAAAGCTCTTATCACTTACTAACTCTCTAATTGCTTCGATAACAAGCGGCTCTATATCTGTTTTTCTTAGCGATGCTTTGTACTCACAATAATGACCACGCTCCTGCTTATTTCTGCCACAAATATAATAGTACACTTCTTTATATGTGCCGTCCTTATTTGTCCAAGCGTGCTTATTGGTATACATCGGGCTTCCACAAAGAGGGCATTTCAACACACCAGTTAAAAGGTGCGACCTATCCTTACCTGTTTTGGACGGTTGCTTTATTCCCGTAGCTACACGCTTAGCGTGAACTTTTTGCCATAATTCCTCGCTGACAATACCTTCGTGCTGCCCGTCCTCTAATATATAATCTTCGGCGTGTACCTGCTTATATTCATTTTTCGTGCCTTTAACTTTTTCCCTTGTTCTTCTACCATAAGCAATTTTGCCACAATAAACAGGATTGTCTAATATCTGCCTCACCAGATGACCACTCCAATTTTCCAAAGTACCATTCTGTCGGGGTATTTTCTTTATTCCTTGCAAATTAAGATATTTAGCGATACCGCCGTACCCTATATCCGAGCCTGCAAATTTCTCAAATATAATGCGAATAGCCGCCGCTTCACTTTCTTCTATTAAAAGCTGATTGTCTTTCAAATAATATCCATACGGAGCAAATCCGCCATTCCAACCGCCTTGTCTTGCTTTTTCTCTGCGACCATTCATCGTCTGCTCGATAATATTCTCTCTTTCAATTTCAGCAACAGCAGAAAGGACAGATATTAACAGTTTGCCGCTTGTCTGTGATGAGTCAATCCCTTCTTCAATGCAAATCAGATTTACGCCGTAGGATTGCACATACTCTAATGAATTTAATATGTCTGCTGCATTTCTGCCAAATCGGGAAAGTTTATATACCAGAATATAATCTATTTCCAATCCATTCCCAATATCAGAAAGCATTTTCTTAAACGCAGGGCGACCCTCAATAGATTTTCCCGACTTTCCTGCATCCTCATAAATGCCGACAATCTCCATTTCTTCTCGGTCTGCAAATCGTTTTAATCCGTTTTTCTGACCCTCAAGGCTATATCCATCAACCTGCATTTCTGTACTAACTCTTGGATACAGAACGCACTTTTTTCCTTCTCTGTTCATATTGCACCTCCATAATAAATATAGGAAAATGTTTCTATGTAAGGTTGCGTATTTCTACGCAACACAATCTAAATCCTGCAAAACTGACTGCCCGTACTTTTCTACGATTTGCACCATCACATTCATAAATTTGTCAAATCGTTCTTTCTCGTCACATTTTTGTTCAAGTTGGCAATCTGCACCATTAGATACTTTTACATCTTCCATCTGTCTACCTCCGCTAAATTAAAACGGCTGTACCTCAATTATAGAAGTACAGCCATCAAATGACCAATGTGCGAATTTCTATGAAATCATCAATTTGTACCTTTTAGTATGTTCAGCGAAACGCTAATGGCAAGAGCCTTATCAACTCTTGCCATCTCACTTTCGGAAAGCATACCGATATATTCCTGTAAACGCTTCTTATCAATAGTACGTATCTGTTCAAGCAAAATAATAGAGTCCTTGTTAAGACCCTCAAAATCTCTGATAGCAGTATGGGTGGGCAGCTTTGCCTTTGTGTGTACTCGGCTCGTGATAGCGGCAACGATAACCGTGGGGCTATGCCTGTTTCCTATATCATTAGAAATGATAAGTACAGGGCGTGTACCTCCTTGCTCCGAGCCGATAACGGGGTTAAGTTCTGCGTAGTAAATATCCCCACGCTTAATCGTTTTCTCCATTTGTTTGACCTCCTATCTGAATTTAGGCAAGAGATTTCTGCCTATGTAGGCAGCCAAACACAAGGAAGTATTTAAGGTCGGGAGAGCATAAAACAAAACTCTGTTTCCATAGACCGCCTTGCGTTTGGCTTTATGATAGGAGCATTTCAATTTGTCCTCGACACCCCGAAATGCAATGCGTTATAACACGCAGGGAAGTCGCCAAACGGTCAGCAGCTAACTGACGCCACGGGGGTTCCACCCCAACTGTCGTTCTGACAGAGCCGCCCTCATTGCCTGCGACGGTTTAATCACGCTCGGACTATGACTGGACGGGAGTACCATTATGCTCTTTGTGGGTTATGGCGAAATCGGGAGCTGCCCGATATTTTGAGTCGATAGTTACTCGCTCACCACCTTTCAACGCTTTCTGCTAATCGGCAGGTCTTGGCGTATCGCTACACACGCTTATGCTCATCACAATCACAAAGAGGAAGTATTTGGCGAATGGGTATTCAGTTTTCAAGGTGCAATCCCGTTTTCGCCACACAAAGGAAAACAGGCAAAGGTTTTTATCCCTTCACCTGTTTCCACACTCAGAAGCTATAAGTAGCCCCTAAAAATCAAAAGTTTTTTAATGCAAGGCGAATTTTTTCAATCGCCCTGTCAATAGAACGCTTGATAGGCATTTTCGTACAGCCCTCCATAGCTCCAATCTGCTCATAGGTTAAGCCTAAATCGAAGTGGAGCATAAACCGCCGCTTTTGTATTTCGGGCAGTTCCATAATTGCTCGGTTGAGCCGTTCCATTCGGATATTATCGTTTACCGCATCGTCAACAGGCTTTGGCTTATGTACCGCCCGTCTGCAAAGCGTTTCCTCGGTCAGTTCCGATTGCTCCAAATGCCTTTCATCAGACCTGCGAAGATTACGCTCACGCTTGATAAAGTGGCAAAACTCCATATAAACAGCCTTTGAAACCTCTGTTTCTTGGAAGTTACCCTGCCCATCTGTAAATGCT
The DNA here is from genome assembly GCF_003438725.1 of Ruminococcus sp. OM06-36AC. Lineage (NCBI taxonomy): Bacteria > Bacillati > Bacillota > Clostridia > Eubacteriales > Oscillospiraceae > Ruminococcus > Ruminococcus sp. OM06-36AC. Next base: position 55,697 of record NZ_QSTT01000017.1, on the reverse strand, counting down.
ACAAAGTAGCGTTTTCTGCCGTCCGTTTCCTCGAAACGGATTGTATAGGGATTTGTGTTGTCAAACACTTCTGTTTCCTCCAATCTGAATTGTTTGAAAAATTCAGATTGGCAGGCGGTGAACGGCATCCAACGCCAGAATTAGGCTTGTCCTGCGTTTTTACAAAAAGCGACACGAAAAAATCCGCAAAGGCTGTCAAGCCAATGCGGATATAAGCATAATCACTTCTATTTTGTAGAGATTTGACATCTACTTTCGAGGTATAAGAGTACCACGCCCAAGCAGGGATTTTTTTAACAGGTTATCCTCGCTTATTCGTGATACTATGTAAATAGTTGCCGCTTCTTATAAACAACGGCGTGATGGTATTAGACCAACACATAAAAAATCCCTCCAAACTCAAAACGGGTTTAGAGGGGCATTCATTTAAGCGTGACAATACAGCCCACCAAAAGCACCGTTTTTTTTATTCGGTGGGCTTGTCCTACCTGTGATTATATAAAAACAGAGCCGACAAACTGTGATTTCATTTCACAAGTTCATCGGCTCTGCGTCTTAGCGTCTGGCTCTACAACTGTTATTTTTTGTTTTGTCACATTGATTACACTTTCTTGTTTACACTTCGGACAGAACAAAGGAAAGTTTATCAACTCTGTATCTTTTCGTATTTTAGTTCGAGTTTTATTTTTGCAAATAGGGCAATACACCCATTCCATATACCTCAACCTCCATTCTATTCCAGCGTATCTATATATTCCTCTAAACACATTCCCTGAGAATATATTTCCAAAGCGGCTTCTGTTCCAACATATCTATAATGCCAAGGTTCGTTTATGACACCAGTTATATCTGTTTTATCTGAGGGGTAACGCTTTATAAAGCCATATTTATGAGCATTTTCCGCAAGCCAGCTATATACATCATCACTTGAACTTTTTGTAGTGTCAGCATTTATATCAACCGCAATTCCTAACTGATGTTCACTGGTTCCAGGAATTGCCACCCATTGCTCTGCAAGTTTTTTCGCTTCGGACTTCGATTTTCCTTCATTTTCATACGCTTCTATCTTTTCGTCCAATAGCTGCTGTTGTTCTTCCTGCGTCCTATATCCCTCTCTGACAAATAAACCATACCCTTGCGCCCTTGCGTCATTAAACATTTCCTGCAATTCTGGATAAATTCTGGAATCTACTTTTTCCCCATTTGATAATTCTGTAAGTTCTACTTTATAATCATCAGGAATATAACTATTGCGATTTACAAGAATCAGATTCCAACCATTATCCTCACTGGCAACATGATGTGTTATGTTATCAAGAGGGAGTAATGTAAAATCTGAATTAAGTACCTTGCCTGCCATCATACACAAGATTATTAAAAACAGCAGGCTAAATAATATTTTCACTTTATAGCTTTTTCGTCTTGTATATCGCTTCATTTATTTTATCTCCGTTTTTTTGTAGACCTTATACAGTATAGGTAGAAGAATCAAGCATATCACGGCATATACAGGAACAATAACGGTTGCTATTGTTGTTACTTTACCTCCCAGTGTTACAAGTCCAGCTTCTTTAATATCCAAATAAATTTCTAATAACTGGTCAGGGAAGAAAGAGCATAATCCCGGTAAAGTAATAATTCTGCTTAAAAACGGAAATGCACATAATATAATAAAGGGTACAATGATTGCAGTTGGTGTAGAACGTGTCAGAGCCGAAGCCAGCATTGCTAACATGGAAGCGAACAATGTGCCAATATAACCACCTGCCACAATCAGCAAATATGCCTGTAAAAATGTCACATTATATGCACTTCTCCATAAATCTAACTGAATCGGACAGTTTGCTCCATCTGTTCCCAACACCGAAAGGACAATAAACGTATATAAAAATACAAAAGCTGCATAGAAAGCTGAAACAATCGTAAGACCCGCCCCTATTTTTGATAGAACACCTTTATTTCTTCCTAATCTGGTTGAAAAGAAAATGGAATCCGCTTTTGTCTGAAATTCGTCTGAAAATATTCCAGACACAAAAAAACCTATCACTAATGCCAAAATCAGTATAAATGTTGATATGTTTTGCAGTAATGCTGACCAACCGTCCATATATTCATAATAAAAAGGTGTATCTAAATTTTCATATTGCTGAATCAGAAAACTTTTTTCTTTTTCTGTAAATGTTTCTTCTCCAGAATCAAGATATTCTTTTAAAGTAGAAATTCTTCTTTCATAGACAGTGCTGGCTTCATCATCAGAAATGTTATCAATGGCAAAATCATTATAATCTCTGTATTCGCTAAACGCATAATTGATAACATCTCTGATTGTTGAAATCCCCTGTTTCTTTGCAAATCTCTTATTTTCTTCCTCAATGCTATCTGATGATGCTTCATTGTTAATACTTCTGTTTTCTTCAAGAACGTTTTGGAAAACGTCCTCCGTCAGGTAGCCTGACCATTCGTTTTTGGCTTCTCTAAGGTTTTTTGCTGCCGAAATACCTGTTAAATGATTCCCGCTTTCGTCAACATACTCAACTCTGTTAATCGTTAAAATACTGGTCGCAATAAGTATCACAAGCAAAACTATAATTGTTATCCTGTTTTTAGTTTTAGAAAACACCTTTTTTATTTCAAATCGCAGCATTTTCATCACCTGCCTTCTCTCCAAAATAATATAAGAATACATCTTCTAACGAAGCTTCTACGCTTTGGGCATTTACAAATGGTTTTTCATGGGAAATAATTCTTAAGATAACACCGTCTGCTTCTGATTTCATATTTGAAATTTTATACTTTTTCATAAAATCAGATACCATGTTCTTTTCCACAAAACATTCCCAGACCGTTTCCGTCATAGAATTTATTATTTCGTCTGCGGTTCCTTTGTGCATAAGTTTTCCGTCTTTCATCAACAAAATTTCATTGGCTATATATTCAATATCAGAAACAATATGTGTGGATAATAATACTAATCTGTCCTCTGAAAGTTCGCTAATCAAATTTCGGAATCTAATTCTTTCATTCGGGTCAAGCCCTGCCGTCGGTTCGTCAAGTATCAGAATCTTCGGGTTGTTCAACATAGCCTGTGCAATTCCTGCCCTGCGCTTCATACCGCCAGATAATTTTTTCATTTTTTTATTTGCTACCTTTGAAAGACCAACCTTAGCAATTAACTCTTTTACACGTTTTTTTGCGACAACAGGACGGATTCCTTTCAAGGCTGCAATATAAAGTAAATAGTCCTCTACGGTAAATTCGGGGTAGAATCCAAATTCCTGCGGCAAATATCCCAACAGTTTACGGTATTCGCTATCCATACTAAAAATATCTTTCCCATTACAATATATGGTTCCGCTCGTAGGCTTTAGTAAGGTACACAGCATTCTCATCAAGGTTGTTTTTCCTGCTCCGTTTACGCCTAAAAGACCATATACACCGTTTGTCATAGTAAGGTCTATATGATTTACAGCCGTAAAATCACCAAATTCTTTTGTTAAACCATCAAGTTCTAATTTCATCAAGTGACACCTCCAAATATTGATTACAGTTCTTTAAAATACGGCATACAGTAAGAATAAGAAAAAGTATTGTTGCTCCCAGTAAAGCTAACCAAACAGGAATAGTTACCATTGTATATACATTTTCATTCAAAACAACAAAAAGCCATACTGCACTCCATATAACGCACAGAATAATAGCAACTGTTTCACTGAATGAATATTTACTGCATAAGATTCCAAAACAGATACCAGAAGTAACACAAAGCGGAAAAAGAAATTGAACAACTAATTCTGACAACCCAATGTTCAACCCTGCCGAAGCGGTTCCTAAAAACAGAGTAATCAAAAAAACATCTGTAACGCCAAATAATAACATGCGCGCTGCATATACTTGTTTAAGCGAATAATATGAGGCTGCTTCGATTTCCATGCACTCACATGACCTGTTTTTCCACAATTCGGGAATAATAAGGATTACAAACAGTGCCGCTGCTACACCCATGCTTCTTTTAATATATATTTCATCATGGATAGAACTTAAGGCAATCCATAACGCTACCAGAAGCATAAATTGAAGAACCCACCATCTTTTTTGTATCACACGAAGCTGTGTCCATAAAAATTCGTGGTAAGAAAGCGTTCGTTCTTGTTCTGCCATAAAAAAGGCATTTTTTGATTTACAGATTGTTTCCTGTATTTTTTCTTCTTTAGATTTGACTTGTACAGATTCCTTATACATTTTCATTCTTTCTTCCAAATTCATCATATTCCTCCTTTCTCAAAACTTCCTCCAACTGAATTTTCGCCTTTCGTAAACGATATTTTACCAGAGAAAGTCCTATTTGTAATGTGTCGGAAATCTCTGTAAGTTTTAACTCTTGAAAATAATAAAGTGTAAGTACTTCACATAATTCAACTGGTAATTGCTTTAAAGCCTGCTCTACCAAAATTTTATTCAGAATATTTTCCATTTGGTTTTCTTCCACTATTTCATTTTCTTCCAGAGGTATCTCCTTTATTTTCTTCAAATAATCTTTACACAGATTGCTGGCTATCGTATATAAGTAATTCAAGGTTTTTCCCCTATAATGATAATCAGATAATTTTGAGAAAAAATGTACAAAGGTTTCCTGTGCCAAATCTTCTGCATACGTTTTATCAGAGCAATGATAATGACAATAGTTTAAAATGTCTTGATAATATTTGTGGACAAATAAATCAAGTGCATCATCATCACCTTGTTTCATTTTTCTGATTAGTAGAAAATCATTTTGCACAAAATCCTCCTTTCCCATTATTAGAAGTTCAAAATCTTTATCCCGTTCTATAATGTATAACGATTGAAACACATAAAAGGATAGTCCAAATCAAAATTTTTATTCTCGAATTATGTGAATGAACTCAAACACGTTTTATTATTATAACTATCTGAGCCCATGTCCTCAACTATATAAATATGAATTTTTATCTCTTGCAATAGGATATTTTATCTCTCATTACAAGAGATTTCGCATCGTTTAATCAGAAGCCGCATCTCTGTAAAATATAAAGGTAAGATTTTCAGAGGATAGGTGGTGAGCTAATGGACGAAAGGAACAATCATTTTGACTTTGATTTCACGCCGATTGGGCAGGCAATTAAAAAAGCCCGTGAAGCCAAAGGGATGACAAGGGAGCAGCTATCTGGCATAATCGGCTATGCTCCCAGACACATTCAATCTATCGAAAACGAGGGGCAGTATCCAAGTATTGAGCTGTTTATCCAGCTTATTACGATGTTCGATGTGTCTGTTGACGAGTACATATTTCCAAATAAAGAAATCGAAAAAAGTTCTGTCCGCAGACGCTTAGACGCACAGCTCAACAAATTAGACGATAAAGAGCTTTCCGTCATAGAAGCAACGGTAAACGGACTATGTAAGGCAAAAGAGCCAGAGGATTAAACCTCTGGTTTTTCTTTTGCCCCTTTTCTTAATAAGCAGGGATACCATAACCATAAATTGAGCTGCTTCCAACACTGTATTGGTTTTGTCTGCAAGCATCTCCTGAGTTACCCTCAACGGTATAAACAACACCGTTCTCACATTTCTCCACAATACCTACATGGTCGGTTTCTCCGTCGTTCTCCCAATCAAAAAAGATGATAGTACCTGCTGTCGGCTCATAGTTTCGGTCTTGCCATTGCCCATTGCCTTTAAACCAATTTGCCCCATCTACGCAGCCTGCAAATTTCGGCACAATGCCGCTGTCCAGATAGCCGCACTGGTCGGCACACCACGATACGAAGCAGGCACACCATTCCACACGCCCGTCAAAGCCGTACCACGACCAATAGGGCTGACCGCCCTCATTACCGAGCTGTGTCAGGGCGACCTCCACGATTGCCTGATTGCCGCCGCTTGTGAACGCCCGTCCATACGGGTAATAGCGTAACACATGGGCGGGATACTGTGTGTCGCCGTAACTTTCCCACCCTAACCGTTGTGCCTGCATGGTGGAAAATTCTACCGCATTTGCATAGGAATAACCGCCGTAGTTGGTTTTCGCCCACGAGATATAGCCGTTTCCAAAATTATAGCCCTGCAAGGCAAGTTTGATATGCTCCATATCAATCGGATTTTCCACTTCCGCAGAGATAAGGGCTGCCTTTAATTCCTGTACGCCGCATTGGATTGAATATTCAGGGTCTTGGATACCATTCGGCTCGTGGGGATAGCGTGTATTAAAACTTCCCTCCGCCGCCTGCATCGGGTCAAGTCCACGCCCGCCGCTTTCCTGCATCATCACCGCCTTGATAAGCTCAACATATTCAGGGATACCGTATTGCTTGGCATATTTCTGTATCAATGGCTCATAGGCTTCCACCTCCGCACTGACAGGCGTATAGGCATTGCTGCCGCCACCACCGCCGAACAGAGAAACGGCACAACCTAAGAGGACAACAATCAAAATTATCACAACAGAAACCCAACCGCCTGCTATCAAAGCAGAGATAAGAGCCTTTGTTCCTGCGATAATCTCCTTGACTGCTGCAATCGTGGCTCTGACCGCTGTTTTGGTTGCTTCCGCAGTTGCCTTTGCGGTGGCTTTTGCCGCCTGTGCCGCTTTCTGGGCGGCTTTCGCAGAAGCCTTTGCCGCTTCTTTCGTTGCCTTTGCCGTCTGCTCGGCAGTTTTGATTGTTGCCTTAGAAGTAGCCTGTGCGGTTTTTACACCTCTTTCGGCTGTTTTGACCGAGCCTTTCGCCGTAGACTTTACCGCCTTTTCTGCATTTCGGGCGGTGGTCTTAATGGTTTTCCTGCTTTGCTGACGGGTCTTTATGAGCTGGCTTTTCCCACTCTGGGGCATATCGGGAGCAGCAGAACGGCTTGCAGTTCCGTGACGGATCTGCAAGCCGTGTTGTTCTGACATATTCCTTTCCATTCTCTGCTCGGCGGCTTTGGCAGCCCGCTTTTGCTTGAAATCGGCAATCTTGTCCTTTGTCTTTCCGATATTCTCCTGTGTGGTCTGAATACTTTTCTGACCCTGTTTATTGAATTGGTGTACGCCTTCCTCGGTCACACGCTCGGAAGCACAGGAAACTCTGTCGGCAGCGTACTCGGTGGCAGAGCTTTCGTCCGCATAATACCCTTGTTCCGCTTTATCCTTTGTCTTGGCATAAGCGGATTTCATTCGCTCGGAAGCAACGGCGGCTTTGTCTATGGTCTTTATCGTACCTTTGACCGCATCTCTGGTTTTTATATCTGCCATAGAAGCCCTCCTTTCTTACAAGCTCTGGAGCAGTCAGGCAATCTTTTTTGCTACCACCACAAGCCTGCCGTTCTGTGCGGAATATTCGCAGGTGGAAAGAGTAATGAGTTTGTCACCGTATTTGGCGGTCACGCCCGTATCATACAGGGCAAACTCCTTGCACTTGCTTACATACTCGTCAAAGGCTTTCTCGTCCTCGGCATCTACAAAGTCATAGTAGCGGAAGCCCTCGGAGCTGTACGCAACGGTCTTGAACACGGCTACGATTTCATACTCTGCCTGCTCGGTCAGGGTATCAAACTGAATGCTCTTGTGTTCCTCATAAAAGTCCTTGTCCTTGTAGCTCTCCAACGCCCCGAACATCTTTTGCCCTTTGATGTGGTGTCCGTAAATAATAAGATTATCGCTTGCGGCAAGGTCGCAGTCCTCTTGGATATACGGCACTCCCAAATCGCTGTACGCCTTTTCAAAGTTGTGCTTCAGATAAAAGTTGGGGTCATTGGGTGTCTGCATCACGGGATAATTGACTGTCGTGCCGGCAATAGAAATCCAACCGACCATATCCTCGTTTTGCAAATACAACTCCTTATACTTTGCAAGCACATCTTCGCCCTCGCTGACAGGGGTATCATCGGGAACGCCCTCGGTATCTGGGGTCTGCTCCACCAGCTCGGCTATCTGCTCAAAGGCTTCGGTCTGTTCGTCCACCTGTGCATAGTGGTGATACACCTGAAAGCCGCAAAAAACCGCCGCTGCGAAAAGCAGTACGGCGGCAGCTACACAAATCTGCATCTTATATTTTTTCATTGATTGCTCCTTTCTTTGTTCCTGCCCATTTTATGGGCATAATGGTATGCCCGTAGGGTATTTCGTTATCGAACATTGTCTGTCTGCTGCTTTGGTGTGGGAAGTTCCCTGCAATATTCGGGATACCTGACCTTAATGCCCTCCATAAAATACGGGGCAAACTCGCAGCAGAATAATTCCTCTGGCGTGAAAAACCGTTCCCGTCCTTCCTCCGCATATCCGTTCCAGAGATTGAAAGCAAGGTGGCAGACCTTGACCGTTCCGCTTGTCTGCCAACCGCCGTGCATACCCTCTGGCACAATACAGTCGGTCTTAAAGTCAAACATCTGGTTAATGTTTGCCCTCGTTTCCGATGCAATTCCCATTACATAGAAAAATGCCCTGTGATAGCAGTCGTTGACCCTGCTTTTCATCATATTTTCCAGAAAGAAATCACGGTGAGCCGCACTTTTGAATTTAATATCTGCCATACCTTTACACCTCCCCAAACTTGGTCGTCATCAGCCTGTAAAGCTCTGTGTTGCGTGGAAATTTATTGACAAACGGCACAAGGGAACTGCCGACCTTTAGAAGCCCCTGACCTGCACCCACATTCGTGATATAGCTCATCTGAAGGTCGGAGATATTAAGGAGCTTGGCAAGCTCGATACGGTCAGTCGATGCCTGATTGAGCATAATGATAAACTCACTATTGGCAAGCATCGTCCTTGCCGTATGGCTCTGCAAAAGGTCGTCTACATTCTGCGTGATACCCGTACAGTACGCACCGTACTTACGCACACGCTTCCAGAGGGTAAACAGGAAGTTGGCAGAGTATTCGTGCTGAAAGAGCAGATAAATCTCATCAATGAAAATGAAAGTATTTCTGCCTTTGGCTCTGTTCTGCGTGATACGGTTTAAGATGCTGTCAAGCACCACAAGCATACCGATAGGCTGTAACTGCTTGCCCAAATCCAGAATGTCATAGCAGATAAGACGGCTGTGGGTGTCCACATTGGTATGCTTGGCAAAGGTATTCAGAGAGCCGTCTGTAAACAGCTCGATGGCAAGGGCGATTTCCTTTGCTTCTGGCTCATCCTGTTTCAGAAGTTCCTCACGGAAGTCCTGTAAGGTCGGCGGCGTTCCCTGATAGTTGCCCTGCTGATAGTAGCGGTACACACTTGCCGTGCATCGGTCAATGATGGATTTCTGCTTTGCCCCCAGACTTGCCCCGCCGATGAGCTGCTCACAAAGGGATAAAATAAACTCTGATTTTAAGATGACAGGGTTTGCACCGTCACCGTAATCAGAGTTCATATCCATAGCGTTGATATGGTTTTCACTCGTTGCCGAGATGTGGACGACCTCGCCCTGCATTGCCTTTACAAGCGGCGAATACTCACGCTCTGGGTCTATAATGATAACATCGGCGTTGGGGTCGGTCAGAATGATATTCGTCATTTCCTCCTTTGCCGTAAAGGATTTACCTGCACCAGACACACCGAGGATAAAAGAATTACCATTCAGTAAATGGCGGCGGTTGGCGATAATCATATTTTTGCTGATAACATTCTGTCCATAATACACGCCGTCCTTATGGTAGATTTCCTGCACACGGAACGGAATGAACACCGCAAGGCTCTCCGTTGTCAGGGTACGCAGGGCATCAATCTTCCTTACGCCAAAAGGCAGAGCCGTGTTCAGCCCGTCCATCTGCTGATATTTCAGCACGGCGAACTGGCAGAGATGTTTTCTGGCTGTCGTGAGCAGGGCTTCCGTATCATTGTCAAGCCGCTCTTTGGTATCGGCGGTATGCACCATTGTCAGCACGGCGAACATCATTCTCTGGTCACGGGTCGTCAAATCGTCCAGAAACTCCTTGCTTTCCTTTCGCTGCTGTTCAAGGTCATAGGGAATGACCGCCGAAAAGTTGTTGTTCTGGTTTTGCTTCCTCTGCCAGTTCGTGATATTGGTTTCCACGCCGAGCAGTCGGTTTTCCACCTCACGCACGGCTTCGTCCGTGGGAACGGGTATAACATCAACCGAGAGCATCATATTACGGTTCAGCTCACAAAGCTCCGCCACCATACTGTCCTTGATATAAGCGGCGTATTCCCTGAGAAAAATCACACGCCCGTATCTGTCGCCCATACGGAAGTAGTCCTTTTCAAACTCAAAGGTATCGGGGCAGATGAAGTCCTTAAAATCGTGACCTTTCCGCATCGTCTGTGACATATCAAAACGGAACGCCGTTTCCTCTCCTGTGCGGTAGAAGTCGTGAAAGATACGGAGCTTTTCTTCCGCTTCAAGCTCCGTGCATTTCGAGCCGAGTCTGGAGAAATGGGCGATAAGGTCAGTACCCACACGGGCAAAGTAGTTCCGTGCTTCCTCAATGTTCTTTTTGCAGACCGATACCGTCACATATTTGTCCTGCACAATAGAATTAGCCCCCGTTGCCTTATCAAGCAGCATCTTGTTGTATTCCGTGCGGTACTTATCCAGACCGTCATCGGACATAGGAATAAGAATGGTCTGCTCAAAATCCGCTTTGTTGAGCCTGCGGTTATTGATTGTGATTTTCGTGGTCGCACCGCTGTCGAGAGCGTTGAGAAGCTCCGAATATTCAAGGAACATTGCTTCCTTGTCCTCACGGCTTGCCACGGTATAGTTTATATCCTCAAACTTAAAGGTCTTTGCGTACTTGTTGCTGCCGACAAGGAAAATACCGTCTGCCCAGATAGTCTTTATCGGGATAACGCTCTGCACCGATTTCGGCACAACAAATTTTTCCTTGTCCTGCTTGAACAGATTTCTAAGCGTTTTTAACATCGTCTACCTCCTTACGCTTTTTTGCTTTCTTTGGTTTCTTCTGTGCTTTTGCCCTTTGCTTCTTTGGCACGGCAGGCAAGCCCTTTTCGTGGGCTTCAATGGTCGGCTTCAACGCTTTGTAATAGAGATTGTCAGGCAAAAATACAATCTTTTTCGGCATCAGAAACTCTGACTTTATCCACGCCCAGACAAACTGCTCGGCGGTCATACCGTTGTACTTGATAAAGCCCATAGCCGCAAAGGGGAACGCACCTAAGATGCACACCCAACTGAGCGTTTCCGTTCCAAAGTGCGGGCGAAGCAGAAAGAATAAGCCAACCGCCACGCCGCAGGCAAGGACAGAAAAAATGAACTGCCTGAGTGACAGTCCGAAAAACATACTCTCCGTGTAGTTACGGATTTCTTTATTTATCTTGACTTCCAAAATAGCACCTCCCTTACAAGCCCATCATTTCACGGACAACACGGTCTGCCATTTTGACCGCACCGACCAAGACGAGCATATTGAATACAAGCTCCCCGACATAGCTCCATACCATTGTGACCGCCGCCGCATCGGGATTGACCGCAGGCGGTGTCGCTGCAAAGAGCGAAAAGATGATGCAGGCAAGCACTATGATTGCACCCTCCAAACACACGGCAGCATAAGACTTGATAAAGCTCTTGCCGACGCTCTGGCTCGGCTCTCCTGCAAAGGCAGAAAGAGGAACAGGGGCGATAGCGGTATAAAGGTAGAGTTTGAAAAATCTGCCGTACACCGACATTATCATAATGAAACTGAGTACCGTAATGAACAGACCGCCGATGAGCGTGACCGCCCACAATGGGATACTCTCGAAAAAGCCGCAGTCCTCAACGGCGGTCACGATTTCCGAGGGCAAGACGGTCTGTGTTGCCGTTCCAAAGCCTGCGGCGTTCATTATGGTAGAGATAACGCCCTGCACAATCTTAAACAGAGCCATCATCAGCTCCAGACCATAAGTGACCGCACCTTTGGCAAGGGCAAATCGGATAAAAAGCTTCAATGCGTGTTCGGGTTTCTTCACTTCTGCAAAGTTACCGCAGGTACGCATCACGCCTACGACGAAAAACAGCACGAGCAGGGCAAGCCCGATAGCCTGCAACGCACCGTGGATATTTACAATCACATTCCATATCGTACCGCCCTTGAATTGCTCTGGGGATTGGGTAACGAGCTGCCATATTTCAGCCAACTTCTCATTCCAAGTATTCAGGGCGTTCTCCAAGTTCTGTACGACCCAGTTATCAGACATTCGACCACCTCCTTGTTAAAATTGGGCATATCGGGCAGCCCACGAAGTGATCTGCCCGATATGCTCTGTCTTTTGTCCTCTGGATATGGGGAATTAGCCTGTGATGAGGGTCAAAATCTCCTTTGCAAAGGTAATGACTACGCCACCTGCAAGGGTCAGAAAGCCGTTCGCTCTCTGGGACGGGTCGTGGGATTTGAGGGATAAGCCCACCTGCACGATACCGAAGCCGAGCATAATCATACCGACAGCCCTTACCAGACCGAAGATAAAATCGGAAAGGTTGTTGACGACCTGAATGGGGTCATTGGCAGCAAAGGCGGTCATAGATGTGCCAAGCACCATCGTGAGGGCAAGCACCGCCACGCAGTAGCGGCGGAAACCCGTTCTGACCTTGCCCGTCATGGGCAGCTTTGTGGTTACTTTCTTCTGGGTGTCCTTCTTGTTAAAAAATTTCATAGATAAATCCTCCTTTAGATGTTGAATATTTCTTCTAAGTCCTCATCGGACAGAAGTTCATAGGAAGTGCTGACAGGCATAACGCTTACGGCGTTATCAGGTATTTCGCTGTCAAACACAAGGGTCGCAACCGCCTGTGTCGGCTCGCCGTGAACATAGGGCGGCTGACCTCCGTCAGCAGTCAGTTTTACATTGGGGTGCTTTAAGATGTCATACTTAAAATCCATAACGGGTCGCTCGCCACGCACAAAAAGAAGTGCGTAGCGGTTATCAAGCATACGCACTTCATCTGGGGTCATCAGCTCACGCCCTGACATCTGGTAGTTGGTCGAATAGTTCCCACTTCGTCCAGAGCTTTTCCCGTAGGTGTTGGTATCAATGGTTTCCTTACCTAAAAGCTCGGACACATACTTATGGGTGCTTTGCTCGTTGCCGCCCAGATACAAAAACTCATCGCAGTTGCCCACGATGCTTTCCCATTGCTTTTCAAACAGGGCTTTGAGCTGTGCCAGATTTTGCAGGATGATACTGACCGACACGCCACGGGAACGCATAACCGACAGTATCTTGTCAAAATCGTCTGGCAGGGAAACATTGGCAAACTCGTCCATAATAAAATGGCAATGCACGGGCAGGCTGCCGCCGTACTTGTGGTCTGCCAGATAAAATAATTGCTGAAAGAGCTGCGTGTATAAAATCGACACAAGAAAGTTAAAGCTCGTATCGTTGTCTGGTATCAGGGCGAATAAAGCGACTTTCTTTTCCCCCAGACTTGGCAGGTCAAGCTCATCGGTGGCAGTAAGCCCTGCAAGGCTCTCCAGATTGAATTTTTCAAGCCTTGCGGCAAGGGTTATCTGGATACTCTTTAAGGTCTTAGCCGAGCCTGAATGATAATCCCTGTAATACTTGAGGGCGATATGCTCTGGGTTTACCATCTCCAGACGGTCAAAGAGTTCGTCAAGAGGGCTTATATAGCTGTCATCGTCCTCACGCACTTCGCCTGCCCGTAAAAGCTCCATAACCATCGGGAAGTTTTGTTCCTCTGGCGGTGCTTCATATTTGAGATAGAATACCAATGCCAGAAGCAGCATACTCGCCGCCGTATCCCAGAACGGGTCTTGCGACTGGCTTCCTTTCGGGGTGGTCGCCTTAAAGAGATTGGTCACAAGCCTTTGCACATCGTTGTCGTTCCGAAGATACACAAAGGGGTTGTAACAATGGCTGCGGTGCATATTGATAAGGTCAAGGACACGCACCTCATAACCTTTCTTTTCGAGCAGACCGCCAATGTCACGGACGATTTCGCCCTTTGGGTCAAGCACCACGAAAGAGGTGTTGCATTGCATAGCGTTGGGCTTGCAAAAAAACCTTGTCTTACCTGCACCAGAACCGCCGCAGACCAAAATATTCAAGTTTCGGCGGTGCTTCTTTCCGTCCAAGCCGATACGCACATTTTGCGTGAGCAGTTTGTTCTCGAACGGGTTTTTATCTCGGTACTTCTTGTTGAGAGTACCTGTATTGCCCCATTTTGCCGAGCCGTGTTCCTCCCGCCTGCGGTAGTTCCTGCGTGTGGAGAAATAGATGCCGATGCCCATAGCGTAGGCAAGCAAAAAAATAAGGACAGTCTTTACGCTGTCCTCACACACCGTTATGGAAAACGGGTTATTTACTGCTACGGATAAGCCGCTGACTATCTCCACGATGCCGCCGCTGACATAGGGTGCTGTCAGCAGTGAAAGCCATACAACAGGAACGATGCCGCAGATAGAAAGGATTAAGCCCGTCTTTTGGTCGTTATCGTTCCTCATTGCACCTGCACGGAATGACCCTGACCTTTTTTGTCGGGGCGTTCGCCACCTTGTCAATCAGCTCATCAACAGGGTCGGTGGGGCGTTCCTCCTGCAACTGCCGTGTACGCAAGGTGTTCAAAGCATTGATAACGATATTCTTGTCGTACTTGTCAAGTGCGATGTGGTATCGTTCTTCTTTCATAGGCTGCACCTCCGATTAGCGTTCCTGCTCTTTGTTCTTCGGCGGCTTGTTCTTTTCAAGGCTCTTAAACATATCGCTCTGGATTTCGCCCAGAACATCACGCATCGAGCCAAGCTCGCCTTTGAATACCTGCGTGTCCATTTCCGAAAACTCCCTCGGAAGCCTGTCAAAACTGAAACCTCTGGTGTCCACGCCGTAACGGGTGCTGACCATATAGGCAACGCAGAAGGATTTGAAATCGGAAGCATCACGGCTCTCGTTATGCTTGAAATCGAAAACCGCCGCCGACACTTCCTTTGCCATACTCACAAAGAGCTGTTCCTCCGTAAGCCCTGTCTTAATGAAAATCGTCTGCTGTTTACTGTCATAGTAGGCAGGGATTTCAAGGTCGGCAACGGGAACAAAGGGAACGGGGCTTGCATCAATCATAGCCGATACAAGCTCACGCATCGTTTTCGGCTCTTGTGCCTGCTGCCTGTCCTTTGCCGATGTTTCGGAAATGTCATAGACCACCTTTGCGTTGTAGCCTACCGCTTTCGTGCCGTCATCACGGGTGTACTCCTTGCTTGGCTCAAGGATAACGATTTTCTGTGCGTCCTTGTTCACATAGACACGGCTCTGCTTCCAAGCGTTATAATCTTTGAGCTGTGTCGCATCGGGCATCTGTGCCGATACTAAAACGGCGTTCGCCACCGAGTAGCGGTCAAAACGCCCCTGCACATCAAGATACTGGCGGAAGCTCTCGCCGTCTGCCATCATCTCGGAGCAGGTGTTGTCAATCAGCTCATAGGCTTCCTGCCGCTGTGCCTGCTTCTGGGCAGCCCATTCCGCTTTATCAAAGGGCTTGCTGCCGCCGCTGAATACATCATAAATGCTCATACTGTTTACCTCGTTTCTTTGGATTTTGGTTTTCTTTTCCGCTTCTGGGGCTGTTTATGCTCCGTCTTGCCTGCGGGCGGCTTCTTCGCCCTGTCAGAAGCGGAGCTTTTGTCCAGGGCAGAAGAAGTATCTGCTTCCTGCTCTTTTCGGCTCTCCTTGATTTTCCGCAGTTCCTCTTTGACCGAAGGTTTCTCCTTAGTCATAGTAGCCCCCTCTGCGGATTTCTTTGGCTGCTCTGAGGTAGGCTCGGACAGAGGGGATTTTTCGGTCTTTGCCACCGAGGGGTTTGGGGCATTTTCCTCCTTTTGGATTGGCGTACCCATCAGGGCATCTAAGAGCTTGTCTTTCTCTGCCTTGTCCTGTACGCCGATGTCTGGCTCTGGCTGACCTGCCTTTTCGTCTTTGGCTTTCTCCACATCGGTCACAACAGAAGCCGTTGCTTCCGATGCCAGTTTGAAGCGTTCCGCAATGCGGCTGATTTTCGATGCGTCCTCCGCACGGGCAATCACATCGACCTCCGCATTGGGGTCTTTGTTTTTACGGTCTGCAAGGACACAATAAAGAACGCCGTACTTTTTTGCTTCCTGCGTAAACTTCTTCAGGTCGCTGTTCCTTACGGTAAATACCTTTAACTCCTTGCCAGAACGGAGCATATTCGTAAGCCTTGCCTTGCCCTTTGTTTTCTGCTCTTCTTTGAGAATGGAATACAAAAGGATTGCGATATTCTTCGCACCTGCACCTGTAATTTTGGCAGCGACCTCAAAGCCCTCCAAGCTCATTCGGACGATTTGTTCTGCCGCTTCGCCGCCTGTGTTCATTCGTCATCAGCTCCTTTCCTTGCTGTTCATCTGCCCGTATGGTTGTTAGCTTTTCTTTGAGGGTATCGTTACGGGCTTCGATGCCCCCGCATAGTCTGACCTCCTTCCGTAAAAATTTCATTCTCTCCGTAATTTCCGTAAGCCGAGCCTTGACCGCTTCTTTTTCTTCGCCGCCTGATTTGCGGGATTTGGAATACAGTTCCTTTCGCTGTTCGGTAAGCTCCGACATTTCCGTTTCCAGAGAGCCTTTATATGACAAGAGCTGTTCCACCGTATCAATCCGATTGCGGCAGAGCAGCCTTGTTTCCTGTGATATGGCTTCCATCTTCATCAGGTCATCTTTCAAAAGATAATGAAGCCTTGCATAATTCTGTTTTCTGCTTTTTGGCAGGATACCGAGCCTGTAACAGTAGTGGAGATACAGCCCACGCAAGCCGCCGATTTTTTTCGCATTTTTGAGTGAGCCTTTCACACGGAAAACCTGTACGGTTTTTTGCGGCTCGGCAAATCTGGAAAATTTTACGGCATAGGAATTTTCCCTGATACGCTCCGTAATCCTCTCGTTGGTGTAATCCTCTCCGAGCTTATATAATCGCTTTGGGCGTTCCCAACCTTTGCCGATTATCGTCCAGTATTTGCGGTTGGGGTCAAAGCTCACACGGTAGCCCATCTCTGCCATCTGGCGGTCAAAGTCTTTGAGCGTAAACGATTTGCTGATAGCTTCGTCCACCGCCTGCAGAGCCACATTATCCCTTGTGGGCATACCGTTCTTTTCAGCCTGATACAAAGCATAGGGTTTCTTTTTTCCGCTTGGGTGTTCAATGACAGACAAAGCATACTCCCTGCAAAGCTCATCGGAGCGTTGACGGAGCAGCCGCAGGTTGGCTTTATTATCGTGGTAGTGCTTCCCGTCCAAAAAGGAAACAGAGTTTACGACAAAGTGGTTATGCAGGCACTCGGTATTTAAGTGGGTGGCAACGATGACCTGAAACCTGTCGCCCCACATCTTTTCGGCAAGTTTTACGCCGACCTCGTGGGCAACCTCTGGCGTGACCTCGCCGTGCTTAAAGCTCTGGAAACCGTGATAGCAGACAATCTCGCTTTCATCGTTCCACTCAGCTTTGGCAATCATCATTTCATCTCTGGCGGTGGCAGTATCGCAGTTGACCCCTGTGACGAAAAACCGCTTTTCCGTCTTGTCCTTGTTGGTGGCATACTCCATTACATCGACCAACGCCTGCAAGTCGGCTTCGGTGTATTTGGGGTTGGCGGTCTTTTCTGGGTTTTCGGCATAGTCTATCGGGTGGTCGAGCCTGCCTTTTACATCCCAGATTTCACACACCGCCATTAAGATACCTTTCGGGGAAGCAGATACTTTTTACGGACATCAAGCTGAAAATCGTGCCACTTCCTTACTTCCTCACGGAGCATCGGCGTGTCGATAAAGTTCAGGGCGTTTGCTTTGGCGGCAAGCTGATTGATACGGTTGCCGATGGCAGACAGCTCACGCATTATCCTGTAAAATTCGGGGTCGGGTTTTTCGCAGAGCTGATAGCCCTTTACCATTTCTCTAAGGAACGCTTCTTTTGAGCGACCCGATTTTCGCACAAGCTCATAAAGATACTCGGCTTCTTCCTCGTTAAGACGGAAAAGTATCTGGACGCTTCGCTTTCTCATTTTCCAATCCCTCCTTTTTGGAGAGCCTGTTAATCTGCAAGCAGCACATCAGCACAACACCGACCAGACCGCCGAGCATTGTGCCGATGGTAAAAAACAGAAACTCACTCATTCTTAAAAACTCCTTTCTCATATCGGGGTATTAGGGGCAGCCCCCTAACAAGCGAATTTGGTATCCAAAGACTTTTGGATAATCAAATTCAGTGCTTGGTAAGACATTACTTAGTCCTCGTCCTCCAGACGGCACTCTCCACACATCGGGCAGAAGTACGGACAGTCCGAACATTCCTCGTGCTTCAGACATTCGTCCTCGTCCTCATCATCGGCTCTGTTTTCTGCCGTTCTTTCCTCATCGGCTTCCTGAATATCGGCTTCTCCGTAATCAAAATCATCGTCAGAAAAGTCGATAAGGTCGGTATCACAAAGAATAATCCTTACCTTTTCCGCCGCCTGTTCGGGGCTTTCCGCATAAACAGTAATGCTCTTTTCATAGTGTCCTGTCAGGGTTACATCATACTTTTTCAATGGTTAAATCCTCGCTTTCATTCTTAAAATCTGTTGTGGTTGGGCTGGTTTCTTGAGGCAATATCAGCAGACAATCAACGGGCATCACTCCTTTCACGGCTTACAGTCGGTCTTGCAATCCCCAGATAGGACAACAAAAAATCGTTGAAATCCTTGCCGACAGGCGGAGGATCATCAACGATTTGGTAGTCTTTCTGCAACAATTCTTTTAAGGTGGCAGTACAAATCCTGCCTGTCTTGTCGTTATCCAGATGCAGAATGATAGTCTTAATATGGGGATTGGCGTTCAAAAATGTTGTTAGTGCTATGGGGATTTTGCTGTCTTTTATCTCTTTCTTAGGCTGATACACACCCGAAAGAGAGAGCAGATTTTCCGATTTATAGTCCTTACCCTCACACTTTAGATAAGTGGCGTAGGACAATAAATCAATGGCGGCTTCAAATAAGTGCACCGTATTAGTCGGCTCTCTTGCCAGAAGTCGGAACGAATACCGCTTGTCGCTGCCTGATGCGTCGCCCTTAAAGGAGCTACCTATCGTGCTGCGGTAAGCGGCATACTTTGGCGTTCCGCTTTCGTCCTTACCGACAAAAACGGCATTGTGGTACTTGACACTTTCAAAAATCGTACCGTCTGCAATGCAGTCCTGTATGATAGAAAGGTCAATCCCACGCCCGAAAAGGTAGTCGGTCACTCGGTTACAATCACGATTTTTCGGTGGCAGGAGCAATACCTTTGGCTCGTCTTTGGGTACGGAAACAGGCGGCGGCTTCCAGTCTGCCGTAATACCTGTGAGCATTTCCACGGCTTCCACAAAGCTATACTCTCTGACCTTAATGAGATAATCAAGGGCAGAAACACCGCCAAAACCTCTCGACCACCAGTACCACTTACCATTGGAAATCTTCAAGCTGTCGTGTTCTTTCGTGCAATAGACATTACCTGCCACACGCTTTAGGTTGCTTGGCTCATACCTCTGCAAGTAGGAAAGTAAGTCCATCTGCCGTGCCTGCTCAATCACGGCAGGGTCAAGTTTCACATAGGGTCGGTTACTTCTCATTCAATAAAATCACCTCCTGAAATAGAAGAAGCCGAGGGGCTTTCGATTAAGAAAACCTCTCGGCTATGTAATATTGTAATTATTCTTGGTTTATTAACTTCATTTCATATCCATAAATCTCTTGGAATGTGAAAATACCTTGCCAGATATATTCAGACAATGTCTTGCTTTTATCTCGTTCAACTAATGTTTTTATAAATTTCTCCTTGTCCTCTATTGTCCTACCTATGGTATCTCCTCTCAAATTTAGGATAATAGGTAAATTTGAATTGAACGATTTCGTCTTATCATATTTGTCCTTGTTAGCGTGTAATAAGGATATAATTTCAATTACAGTTACAATATTGTTTTCTTCGAAACCTAATAATTGAGCCACATCTATTTTGCCCTCATCATACTTTTTTAATTTTAACGAAATCAAATCAACTTCTTTTTTCAAGGTATAGATTGACAAAACCATAGTTGACATTATCTTTTCAATACGCTTCATAAATTCACGCCATAAATCAATTTTCATATCTTCAGGTTTTATTGTAATAAATGCTGGCTTTGTTTTGCCATCAAGAGGATATGCACCAAATGCGGTCTTAGTTTTGCTTCCGTCTATATGATATAAATATAATTCAAAAAAGAATGACTTTATTTCAGGTATTACACCATTGGGAGATTTACAAATTCTCACTCTATATGCGATTGTTTTCCAAAAGTCAAATACAACATACCTATACCCATCAATATCATCATATTGAAAAAATGCGTTAGTTCCTACCTCTGATAATTGGTCAATAGCAAAATAATAGTTTCTTTCTAATATGATATCAACAAAATCTCCGTCTGTATTTCCTAAAATATAATCTACAATGTCTTTATATTCTGTTTTATATTCTTCTATGTTGTTTATATAGCAATACCATTCGTATGCCATTTTAGCAACACTATGAACTGCATAGAAACCGAGAAAGCTATCTGCTGTAATGGTCTTATGCAAAGTTACATCACTAATATCGACTGCTGTTGCTTTTCCTTTGCTTATTTTATTTATTCGCTCCATAGGTGCCATCAAGATTTTATGCCCATTATCGTCCACACCTGCAACAACATCTTTGGGAGCATACAAAGAGGCTCTATTACTGATTTTGACATTATGCATTTCTGTTCCGTCTATTGATATATCCGCTTTATACTGAATTGGTTTTCCATCACGTGTTGTAAGTCCCAAATGGTTTCTAAAGAAATCCAAATCGGCTACATATTTTTTCTCATAATTATCATTTGTAAAGGCATTATGTGTTTTACAGACAAAGGACTTGGTTAGCTTTGCACCTGTAATAGCGTATGTGATTATATCCGATGAAGTAAGTTCTACTTCTGAATTACAATAGATACATTTCATTATATATTCTCCATTCAAAATTATAGTCGTACTTTGTATTATTTTATTATACTACTTGAGTATGAATTTTTCTACCTTTCGGCTATGTAAGAACGGCATCAGCTTTACGCCAATGCCGCCTTTTCTCGGTTATAAAATTCCTGCTTTTTTGAGATACCCAACGCTGTCATAACAGCCACGGAAGTAAATTGACTGCAATTCTATATCCGCAAGCTGATTTTTCAGCTCCATTATCCTAATCAGAGCTGCACATTCTTCTTTGGTAAGCTCCGCCACTTGTTCGGTATCAAACACACCCAACACTTTCGGATACTGCTGATACAAACTCTCAATCTTATCCTGAATGGCTTTGTATTCCTCATTCTCTTTAGAGAGATTGGCAACAACAGAACTTAGATATTCGTTGAAAATATTGCTGTGGGTATCTACAAAGGTTTCAAATCTGAACTCTCCAGACATCATTCACACCTCCGACTTGTAACTATCTGCCTTTATTATACTGCCCAAAGTGGGGCAATACAAATCTGCAAATGACTTTATCGCTCCCGATTTTCACATTTTCTTTCGGGCTGTTCCTCGCTTTGCTCTGGCTCGGCATCAAGCACAGCAGGGTCTTTTTTGTCAAGGTTAAGCTCAATGTTAAGAGCGTTCAGCCGTTCCGATTTCTCTTTCAGCTCACCTTCAAAGGCAAAAGGCTTTTGTACCTCAACTTTTGCGGTTTCAAACTGTGCGATAGTTTCCGTTCTTTTAGTCTTGGCAGCTTCCAATCTGGCAGGGAGCTTTGCAAGCTCGTTTTCAATTCGGGTCAGGTTTCCCAGAGGGTCAAAGCCTAAATCTACCTTGTACTTTGCCTTTCCGCAAAGGTTAAGACAATAGTGGGCATTGACCGTATCATAGAAAACTTCCATTTTAAAGCCACGGTAACTGCCGATTTCGGTAGGTGTAGACAGCGGATATTCCTTGCAGATTGCAAGGAGCATTTCGCCTGCGGCAGCTTTTTCGGTGTACTTAATCCCTCGCAGGGTCATCGCACAAAACTTTTCCTCGCCCTGCGGCTTGTTCTGCTCGGCAAGGGCTGTATCGACTTCATAGCAGACAATACGCTGTTCATATTCCTTAACTGTCTGTGGAAAGTATTTGAGTATCCTGTCCTCAAGGTCATAATGTTCGGAAAGGTAGCTTTGTTTCAGCACTTTAAGTTTGGAAACCTGAATGTCTAAATCCATTTTTTCCTTAAAACGCTCGTCGCCTGTGGCAAGCATCTTGACCTCCGCAAAGGAAAGAGCTACCTCGTCCACATCTTCGGCAGAACGGACAGGCCTTTTACTCGTCATTATCTGGCTGATAAATTTCTGCTTGCTCTCCACCAACTGATAGATGTAGGCATCAAATGTCTGCTCGGTTACATAGCGGTAAACCTCAACCTCTGGGAACATATTTCCCTGCCGTTCGATACGCCCTTGCCGCTGCTCAAGGTCAGAGGGTCGCCACGGACAGTCGAGATTGTGAATGGCGATAAGTCTGTCTTGGACATTCGTGCCTGCTCCCATTTTCGGTGTAGAGCCTAACAATACACGCACTTCTCCGCTTCTAACTTTGCCGAACAGCTCTTTTTTCTGTGCATCGGTGGTGGCTTCGTGGATAAACCGCACCTGCTCGGCAGGAACGCCACGGGCAATCAGCTTCTCCCGAATATCATCATAGACATTGAATGTGCCGTCATTCTTCGGGGTGGACAGGTCGCAGAAAATAAGCTGAGTAGCCTTTGTGTCGGCGTGTTCCTCCCAGATACGGTACATATTGTCGATACAGGCGTTGACCTTGCTGTTTGGGTCATCGGGCAGCATCGGGTCAATCATTCTCTGGTCGAGGGCAAGTTTACGCCCGTCATTCGTGATTTTGAGCATATTGTCGATGTTCGGCTCGACAAGCCTTGCCCGCACTTTTTCAGCTCTCTTTGCAAGCCCTGCCACCATATCGGTCTGGATTTCACTCGGCTTGGTCTTGATATTGTGATAATTGACCTTTGGTACGGGGAGCTTTAACATATCAGCGGTCTGAATATCCGCCACCTCACGGAACATCATCAGCAGCTCTGGGAGATTAAAGAACTTTGCAAATCTCGTCTTAGCTCTATAATTCGTACCTTCGGGAACGAGTTTGTCAAGATGATTTTTGTAAGTTTTCTAAATTCAAATATTTATCCGCTGAAAAATCTCCCAACATCTCGTGTCTGCATATTTCTTGAAACACCGTATTCAAAGGCTTCTTCGCACTTTCCGATTGCTTCACATTTACAATAAAAGTGGTTTTACCTATTCGTGTTGTATAAGATAAAGTGTTTTCTTTCATATCGTCCGTTTCTCCTTTTCATAAATTGACTGTGGGGCATTCCGTTTAGAACACCCCACAAATACAGCCTGTTTCATCTGAACATATCAAGAAGTCATTAAGTTGCAAGTACAATGGAAATGGTTATCTTTCCATACCACGCTTGTTTCTTCGTGCCTTGATACGCTCCTGTCTTTCTTTTTCCCTTGCTTCTTTTTCGGCTCGTTCCTGTGCTTCCTTAAAAGAAAAAAGTTGCTTCACTTTTTCGGTAAAAAGTTTAGCAACTTCGGGGAAATGCTCCAACGCTTCAAGAAAAGGTCTGCACTTTTCTTTCAGTTCGTTGTATTTGGTTTTCATTCTTTCCAGTGCATTTGCACTGTCAAAATATTTCTGTCGGTAATAATTTGCACTCTGCTCCAATTTATTGATTTCCGCACGACTGGTAATGCCCTCTTTGGCAAGGGAAGTCAGCTCAGAATAATCCTCTTTGGAGATTGCCATTTTACCTGTGATTGTTTTCTGCCCCATACTGTCAATCTCGTTTAAGGTTTTGGAAATATGACGGGCAGGCTCATACTTAACCTGTTCCTTTTGAATACGCTTCTGCAACTTCTCCAATCGCTCTTTATCCTGTTTGATTTGATATTGCAGGGAAGTCAAATGCTCTGCCGTACTTCCGTATTCGCCACGCTGAAAGCCTTTGAACCCTTGTTCCGTCATATAGTGAAACAACTCATCTTGCAGTATGCTGTACGAAGCTCGGAACATCGGTTTCCCGTTCTTTCTTAGCAATGGATTTCCTTTTTCATCGGTCAGCGGAATATCCGATTTCCATTTCTTTGAATGGCTTATCTGATTAACAACCGCCTTGACCGTTCCTCGCAGTTCGGGGTCTTTGCAACGCTTACTCCATAAGATTTCTTTCTCCACCACAGGCAGAACCATAGCGTGAAGATGATAGTGGTAAACCTCTTTTCCAAGTTCTTCGGTTGCCGCTACATTGATTTCATCAGCGTGCATTACTGCCGATATAACATTGTCAGCACCGAATTTTTCTTCGATGAAATGATAGGCTTCTTCATAAAACTGCTTTGCGTATTCATAACCACCGTTACGCTCGAAGTACATCGTGTTCACATCAATCACAATCTCATTAAAGAGTGTTGCGTCTTTCCTTAACCCACGAAGCGACACCTGCCCGTCTGTTTCCATCTGCTTTAACTGTTCCATATAGGTCGGGGCAGTCGGTTTTTTGAAATGCACATTAAAGGGTATTCGTTCCACAATTACATTCATATTTTCATAGGTTTCATTCTTGCGTTCGTTGTGCCTTTCCGCCTTGCTCACATCAGAAGCGGTGTACTGTTTTACCCTTGCACAACTCATATCTGCCTTGTTGGTTTTTGCCATTTTACTCTCCTTTCCAGACAGGGGCGAAGCCATTACACAACATTCTTTGAATGTGTGTAACCCACTATGACACTTTCAGACTTCGTCTGCAAAGATGTCGTGGGCAAGGGAGTTCCCCCTTGACCTCCTTTAGATACCTCAATCATAAAAGCAGACTGTCCACTCATCAGACAGCCTGCATTATTCTCTCGGTATATCGCCCATCGGCAAAGACCAGTACCACAGAAAGCCTTTCTTTTTGGAGATAACTCCTGCTTTCTTCTTTGCCTTTTTGATGGTCGATTTCTTGAACCCTGCGGCTTCAAGTCTTTCTTCGCAATCCGAAGAAAGCATTTCTCCGTCTTTCAGCATTTCTAAAAGAAATTCTTTCGCCTTGATTTCCTTGTCATTCGGTCTGCCCATTTTTGGTGCGAGGGACTGGAACGCTTCTTCTGCTGTCATTTCCATTTCAGAGATAAAGTCCACTCCTTTTTCTGCAACCTCAAAGAGAATTGCAGAGCCTGTCGGGGCAAGGTTGGATTTCACTTGCACCATATATCTTTCCGCTGGTGCTTCTTTGTTCGGTGTGCGTGTGATTGCAAGAATACTTCTTGCAGCACCCGCAATATCAATCGAACCGTTGGTGCGATAAAGCGGGTTAGTATCTTTCATCTTATTCATATGAGCGATAATCACGATGGCACAGCCAGTATTCTTCGCAACCGCAATCAGATGATTAAACTCTGCTCGTGTTTCGTTGGCATTGTTCATTGAACAGTTCTCTCCGATATAGGAACTCATCGGGTCAAGAATTAAAAGTTTTGCGTGATACCTTTCGATTGCTTCAGCAATACGGTTATCCCCAAAGGATAAAGACTTTTCATCTTCCTTGATGAAGATAAGATTTTCTCCATTCCCACCGGCTGAATTAAATCGGGGTACTACCGTATCGTCTGCGTCATCTTCCGTTGTCTGATAGATGATAGTCATAGGCTCGGTTTCTTCCGTTTCAGTAAAGGGCAGAGGTTCGCCCTTAGAGAGTAGGGCGGCAATGGAAAGCATTAACTTGCTTTTTCCATCGCCCGGATCGCCCTGCAACAGCGTAACCTTGCCGAACGGAATATACGGATACCACAGCCATTTCACTTCTTTCGGTTCGATTTCACTTGCCTTGATAACTTCAAGAGGTACATTTACATTCATTTCATTTTCCGTCTGCTTCATTGTTCTTCGTTCTCCTTTTCGATAAATACTTCGGGCAAAGCACTACGATACAGCGGAAACTCTGCTTGCAGTCATTACTGCACTTTCTGCAAAGTTCGTTGTAGGTAATGCGATTTCTTTCATTCAGAAACAACGCCCACTCTTGTTTCCGTTTCTTGCTCATTCTCGGCATATCAATCCTCCTTTCCGCCTGAAAACAAAAAAACCACAGGGAAGATACTTACTGCCTTGTTTCTGTCATTTTTCGGGGCGAAAATCGGGCAAAATTGCCTTTCTAAGCCTTTCAAAAAATCACACAAGGTATTCGTACTAACCTGTGGTTATGTATGAAATTGTGGGGTTTTGGGTAACAGAAAACACCGTATTTCTACGATGTTTTCTGTCACATATATTCTATTTAAGATACTGACAAACTGGGATTGTCTAAAATAGTAAAGCCGTACCGCTTACTATTTTTTCTTTTACTGCTGAAACAGTATCTTTGATTGAATGCGTCATTAACTTGTTTCATTAAATCATATATATCCATTTGTACCACCATTTATAAAACTTTCTTTATTTTATCAACTTGTTCTTCTACTTCTTCCGGATAGTTTTTAACCATATCATCACTTCCTTAATTTTTCATCTTTGCGAGTTCTTATATAAATCTCTTTTCTACCTTTTTCTATAAAATCAGGTCTATTATTTTTAATACCATATACAATAGTTTCTATTGGATAATATTGTTCTACAACATCTTGATATTCCTTTGCTTTTGAAATATCAATATTTCCGTATAATCTTAATATATCTTCTCCAAAAGACACGCCAATTTCTTCTTCACTATCTTCTAGCAAATATATGAAATCACAGTATTCATCTATAATTCCAGAATCTCCAAAATCTATTACACCACATAATCTATTTTCATCATCAAGTAATAAATGATTACAACTAAAATCATTATGGCATAAGCATTTTTTACCATCAAATATAGTTGTACTATTTAATCTTTGCATAAATTCTTCTACATATTGTTTTTCAATATCAGTAAGACTATCATATATTGTTTCTTTAAGTAATTGATATTCTTCTAAAACATTTTGTTTATTGTCTATCGTATATGAACTTATTTCACTATAATCTAAATCGTGCATTTGTCTTAAAAACATAGCAATATCTTGCTTTAATAATTCTTGCTTTTCTTTTGATAAGGCAAAATATATTTCTGGTGTTAAAAAAGTTCCTTTAATTTCTTTATATCCTAAAATAGATAATTCTTCACTTATATATGAATATTCTATATTTGGTATTTTAATATTTGTATTTAATTTTTTGTTTAGAAAATCATATATTGCTTTTTCTTTTTCATACCCTTTTTTCTTATTAGCACTAAATTTGATTTTGAAAACATATTCATTATTTACAATGTATGCTTTGCTGTCATAACCCTCACCAATCAACTTTATACTATCAACAACTATATTGCATTTTTCTTCTATTATCTTTTTTATATCCATTAGTTTTTCTCCTTAAAATCATACACATAAATAATTTCATCATCTACTTTATTTATTCCTCCTGCTTTTTCATAACATTTACAAGCAGAAATATTGCTTCTATTCGTTATTAAATACATTTTATAACAATCAATAGTTTTAGCATAATCACGAGCAAATGATATTAAACCCGTTCCATAACCTTTGCCTTGATAATCAGGCATAACATCAATAGCGTCAAGATAGAATACTTTTCTTCCATCTGGTTTCAAAAGAATATATCCAAAAGCAAAACCTACTATCTTATTATTTATCTTTGCAATAAATCCAAAATCATTTTTATTATCTATAAATTTTTTTAAAACATCTACATTATATTTTGTATTTTCATCATCAACAAAATCTAACATAAGTCCCAAATCTTGTTCTTCTAATAATTTATATTCCATCTATCTCAACTCCATCTACAATTTTATTTTCTAATTTTATTAGTATCTACACAATCATTAATTAAACTAATTGCTTCTTGTGCAAATTCCTTTAATCTTGTATTATCATAACTATTATTTGTATCACTTAAATAATCTTCCATAGCATTTTTAATAACATCATTATAATTTGAGTTCATATTTTCTAATGCCCATTTACCACCATCATATTTTGATAAAGTTAAATCATCCCTGATTAGTGCATAAAATCTACATAAATTTAAAATACAATATACAGGATTATTAACAATTTCTTCTACACAATCCAATGTATCAGAATAATTAGAATCTATAATATATTCCTTTGGTACTTTTGAAAACACTTCTTTTGATGGCTTACCAAAATCCATCTTATCATTTGGAACATTTATAACATTGAAATGACTTGCTAGATCAGGGTCAACTTTATAATCATCATTGATGACTATTGTTTTATCTTCCTTATATCTTTCTATCCAATCTCTGCTACCGTGAAGTTCGTAAGGTATTGGATGTTTTATATTTCTACAATTATCTTCTAGTACAACACTAAATTCAAAACCTTTTTTAGGAAATAATTGCTCATTTTCTAACATTTTATCCCAAATAAGTTGTTTTATTTCATTATCTATTTTTTCTTTTACAACTATAATAAAGTCTAAATCTGATTTATTAGGATTAAAACTTCCTAATCTTAATGAGCCGTGAAAATAAACTCCAACATAATTATCCTGCAATATTTCTTTAACCCACTCATTAACTTGTTTCATTAAATCATATATATCCATTTGTACCACCATTTATAAAACTTTCTTTATTTTATCAACTTGTTCTTCTACTTCTTCCGGATAGTTTTTAACCATATCATCAAAATCAGCAATTTCACGTGCCTTTATTAACATTGATACTCTTTTGATTAAATCTTCATCTGTATATTTATAATAACTTAATACCTTATTTATAAAACCTGTTCCTAAATAATAAAGTGCAGCAATATCATAAGCAGGATCACCCATACCAGAGCCTTCAAAATCCACTATTCCAACTAATTCGTTATTATCGTTAAGAATATAATTCTCATACCATAAATCTCCGTGTATAAAATGATAATCAT
Source organism: Ruminococcus sp. OM06-36AC (assembly GCF_003438725.1). Classification (NCBI taxonomy): domain Bacteria; kingdom Bacillati; phylum Bacillota; class Clostridia; order Eubacteriales; family Oscillospiraceae; genus Ruminococcus; species Ruminococcus sp. OM06-36AC. The sequence goes on along the minus strand of NZ_QSTT01000017.1, from coordinate 26,758 downwards.
TAAATGTTAATAAATAGTTTTTATATTCATTAAACCAAGATAATATTTTTTCATAATTAGATTCACTTAAATATTCTTTTAATTCAATAACACTTTGTTCAGTTATTTCTAATTCATTTTTTATATATTCATCTTTATCAAAATCAACTCTTATTTCATATAATTCATCCATAAATTCAGCGAGTTTTTTAGCAATATTATCTAAATTAACTATTTCAATATGTTCTTTTCTAAAAGTATGTCCTTTAATCATTTTATAAATTAATGCGCCATTTGGATATTCTTCGCAAGGCTCAATCAATTCAATAATTCTTGGTATTTCCAACGATTTAACATTACTTATTTGATTAATTACGTTCACATATTTTTGATAGTTTTTATATGAATTTTGATTTACTCCATCAAGTAAAATATAATCATCATTTATAATATATGCCTTACTATTAAAGCCTTCATTTATGTATTTTCTACTTATAATATCCATCTTTGCACCTCATTCTTAATAACTAAATAGAGTCATAATAATAAACATTTTCTGGCAATTCTTGATTAGGCAATTTGAATGTTCTAATTTTAACAAACTTACCACCAATAATTGTCTAAAATAGTAAGGCCGTACCGCTTACTATTTTTTCTTTTACTGCTGAAACAGTATCTTTGATTGAATGCGCAGTTGTATCTATAACATTTAATTCATAGATTCCTAAATTGGAAAATTGATTCCACATTGTTTCAACTAATTCAATATTTGTTTCTCTGTCTAACTTTGAGCGTTCGATAGCTCGCTTCATGGTTTCTTCTTTACTTGCCCTTAAAACGATATAGTGTACTTCATAATGCTCTTGAACAATGTTGAGCCACGGCTCTAAAAACCACGGTCCTACAATGCCATCTACAATTACATCATATCCACCACGAGCATATCGCTTCGCAGCTTCTAAAAACGCTTCAATGACAATCAAATTTTGCTCATTTGATTCTGGCAAATGCGGTGGTATTGCCCCTTTACTCAAATAATGATAAAAGTCATCTGTGTGCATATGTACAGACTTTTCCAAATCTGATTCTTTTGCAACAACAGATGCCGTTGTAGTTTTTCCTGTCCCCGGCGCACCTGTGATTACAATAATTCTACCTTGATTCATCTATATTTTACCTCCACAACTTCGGATTTATCTCGCTGATTTAGACGTATTGTACCATATTTTTGTGAATTTTTCAACTTAGCCACTTCGATTATACTCACGACTTAATAACTTCTTAAATACTTCCCGAAAAAGAAAAACTGCCATCCGTTAAGACAGCAGTTCCTTTTCGGCTGGTATGCTATTAAGAATACACAATATCGTTCAATACAATCTCATCTGCACAGGCTCGGATATTGTTCATCAATCCTATCCATTTCATCATATCCTTTCCTTTCAGTTCTTCCGTCACACCCTGCTTTCTTGCCATTTCCTTTATCAGATACTCCGCCATATCACACGCCGAAGTATCAATATCGGCAAGGTGTTCATATAACTTTCCGCTTGTAAGCAGATTGATATACAAGATTTTCCTGTGTTCCCTTAAATATCTTTCCCTCATTCTTCCGTATTTTGTGAGAGTGGGCGGTTCTTCGTTTTCTATCGTCAAGCAGGGATAGTAATAATCTCCGATGAGTTCGTACTGGATACCGGTTCTTTCGTCTGTAATAAATCTTTGCATTTTGATTTCTCCTTTTGCTTCTTATGGTAAAATTCCAAAGATTTTTCGTTGTGATTTTGTTTTTGACATTCTTCGGAACAGAATTTCTGCTGACTGTGTGTAGGCCAGTAGGTACTGCCACACACAGCACAGACACGCTGACGATAATAATGATTTCCTTTTTCTGCTTCTCTGTCGGCTTTCTTTTGGTCTTGCCTTGCCTGATAGCAACAATCCTTTGAACAGAATATCTGTCGGTTGCTTGTAGGTACAAACTCCTTTTGACAATGGGGGCATACCTTTGCTTTTACGATTTCTCCACCGTTTTCAGCGAGTTTTTTCGCCTTTCGCTTCTCTCGGTAAACTTTTTCACGCTCACGCTGTTTTGCCAGTCGTTCCATTTCAATCTGTTCTTCCTGTGCCTTGATTTCAGCAAGTTCTTCTTCTGTGTAGGCAATATCGACCTGCCCCACATAGTTGAAATAAATATCAACCTTTTGTGTCCTTGCTTTTCCCACACCCTCTGCTTCATAAACCACAATCTTGTCAATGAGTTCGGCAAACATCAAATCGGAAATTTCTGTCGGCTCTTTGCACTTGCGTATCAAAGAAATGAAATGCTTAATATCAACCGTATTCGCCTTTTCTTCGGTCAGTTCCTTTTGCATTTCCTCAATTTTCGTTTCCAGTTCAGCCTGCTCATCATCATACTGCTTCATTAGTTGCTTGTACTGTCTTTCGGGCAGTAATCCCGAAACAAGATTTTCATACAACCCACGAATAAGTTTTGACAGTTCATCGTATCGCTTCTGAAAACGCTGCAACTCCGATTTATTGTGCTTTGGCTTTTCTGTCTGCTTTTCGTTCCACAATACTTGAAGTTCCTTTGCAAAGGCTTCTTCGTCATTCAGAACAAATCTTGATAATCGTTTTACAGTCGATAATATCAAGGCTTCAACATTATCAGCACTAATCGAATGGGCAGTGCAGGAGTTTACTCTGCTGGCATACCCACCGCAACGGTAAGAATACTGTAACGAACGGTCTTTTTTACTGTAATGCGTTTGCAAGGTCATTCTTCTGCCACAGTCAGCACAGAACAGATAACCGCTTAAACGATTGCTGTGCGTTCCTCTTGCCGCTGTTCTGTTGGCTCGTTTCTTTCGCTTCTGAACGCTGTCCCAAAGTTCCTGCGAGATGATAGGCTCGTGCGTATTATAAAATACATACTGTTCATCTTCATCGGTATTTTTCCTTTTGTGCAGTTTGAAATTGGTGCTGACCGACTTACGCAAAACAGTATGACCAAGATATTCCTGTCTGCTCAAAATCGCTCTTATGGTTGACATTCCCCAAGTATATGGGTCTGAAAACTTCGTTCCATTATACTGTTCGGGGTGATATTCCTTTGCGTGTGCTGCCGGAATTAAAACCTTTTCTTCGGTAAGCAATTCAGCGATTGCTCTCGGACTTTTGCCCTCGTTGGCAAGCAGAAAGATACGCTTTACCACCTCAGAAGCCACAGGGTCAACGACAAGCGTTTGTTTGTCGGTTGCTAATCGGTTATATCCATAGGGAATAGAACCGCTACATCGCTTTCCGTCTTTCATACGGGCATCAAACACAGCCTTGATTTTATTGCTTGTGTCTTTGGCATACCACTCGTTCATTATATTCAAAAACGGGGCAAAGTCATTATCCGAAGCATTGTTGCTGTCAATACTGTTGTTTATTGCAAGAAAACGGACATCTTTCTGTGGGAACAGAACTTCCGTATAAAAGCCGACTTGCAGATAGTTTCGTCCTAATCGGCTCATATCCTTAACAATAATCGTTGCGACATTTCCTGCTTCTACTTCCTTAATCAGTTCTTGAAAACTCGGACGATTGAAATTCACACCCGAAAAACCATCGTCAGTAAAATGGCGAATATTCGTGAACCCATTTCTGCGAGCATAATCTTCCAAGTATTTCTTTTGGTTGGTGATTGAATTTGACTCACCATTGAGGTCATCATCTCTTGATAAACGCTCATAGAGTGCTGTAATCTTTGAAGTCCTTGACATTCTCTTATCCTCCTTTCTTTATGTAATCTGTTTTGGTATTAAAAGTATTACTCCCTCTACCAATAGGAGAAAATAGGGATACAAAGCGGAACTGTTTTTCAAAGAATCAAAAAAATATTTTTTGAAATTCTGCAACCGACTTTGATAACCTATTTTCAATTTAGGAACGCATTATTTATCGTCCTACTAAAGTATAGCCCTCTGGGGCAAGTTCCAGAGCCGTAACCGTTTCACCAAAGGTGGAAGCCCAACTGTCAAAGTGCTGCAAGCCGTTCTGCATCAGCGTGTCATACTGCAAGTACCGCTGAACAGAGTACAGCTCCACCATTGAATTTGAAATAGGCGTACCTGTTGCGAATATTGTGCCACGGTTTCCTGTGATTTCGTCCAGATAGCGGCACTTCATAAAGAGGTCAGAACTTTTCTGGGCTTCGGTCTGGGCGATGCCGCCCACATTCCGCATCTTGGTATAGAGGTACAAATTCTTGTAAAAATGGCTCTCGTCAATAAAAAGTCTGTCAATGCCGAGCTGTTCAAAGTCAATGACCGTATCCTTACGCTTGGTATCGTTGAGCTTGTCGAGCTTCGCTTTAATCCCTTTTCGGGTTTTCATAAGCTGCTTGACCGTGAACTGTTCGCCCCTGCTTGCCTGCACGTCGTCAATACCACGCTCAATATCATCGAGCTGCCTTTGAAGCTGTTCCCTCTGTCGTTCAATGCTCATCGGGATTTTTTCAAACTGGCTATGCCCAATAATGACCGCATCATAATCGCCCGTAGCGATACGGGAGCAGAACTTCTTGCGGTTGCCCGTTTCAAAATCCTGCTTCCTTGTCACAAGGATATTGGCACTCGGATAGAGCCGCAGGTACTCGGAAGCCCACTGACCGACCAGATGATTTGGCACAACGAACATTGCTTTATTACATAGTCCGAGCCGCTTGCTTTCCTGTGCGGCGGCTACCATTTCAAAGGTTTTTCCTGCCCCTACCTTGTGGGCAAGGAGCGTATTCCCGCCGTAAAGAATATGGGCGATGGCGTTGACCTGATGGGATCTTAGGGTAATCTCTGGGCTGATACCGCCAAAAGTGATATGGCTGCCGTCATACTCACGGGGGCGTACTGAATTAAAGGTATCGTTGTAGTACCGCACAAGGCGGTTTCGCCGTTCTGGGTCTTTCCATATCCAGTCCTGAAACGCCTGCTTGATAACTTCCTGCTTTGCCTGTGCCGCCGTGGTTTCCTTTGCGTTGAACACCGCTTTTTTGTTGCCGTGTTCGTCATACACATAGTCAAAGATACGGGTGTCACGCAGGTTTAGGGTGTCCTCAATAATACGATAGGCGGAAGCCCTCTTTGTACCGTAGGTGCTGTCCGCCTTTACATTTCCAATATCGGAGCTTTTGTTCTCAATAAACCAGTCGCCATTCATTGGGGTGTAGCGTACCTTTAGCCTGCCCATTGCATAGCTTGACGGGGTTAGTAACTCCACCACAAACCGCTGAATATCCTCCTGCGGTATCCAAGTCGTACCCAGACGGACAGAGATTTCAGCCGCAGACAGGTCTTTCGGTATGACTTGCTTTAAGGCTTCCACATTGACCGCAAGCTCTGGGTCATTCTTTGCTGCGGCTTCGGCAGTTAAGAGTTTCGCCCGTACATTCCCTGATAAATACTCATCGGCAGTCACATACCTTGCAGGCTCGGCGGCGGGGATACGGAAGATAACGCCCTGTAAATCGGCAATCAATTCTTCCTGTGTCTTACCCGTGAGCTGTTCCATAAAGGGTAAATCAACGCGGGCTTTCTCCCCGATAGACAGGGCAAGGGCTTCGCTCGCCATTTCCACGGAAGTGATTTCACGGTGGGGCTTTATCGTCCGTTTCGTAAACATATCCGCTTTCCGCTTGAAGTTTCCCTCATCGTCAAGCACCTCCAGAGAGCATAAAAGGAAGTAGCTCTCGTCTGAAGCAAAGGCAAGATAATTTCCTCGTCTGTTGATAAGCCCGTACTTTTTGGAAAAAGCATCATACAAGCGGTTTAGGTTTTCCTGCTCGGTCTGTATCATTTCCTCTGGGTAGTCCTCGGTCTGATACTCAATGAGCTTTCTCACACAGTCACGGATTTCGATTAACCCTTTGATACGGTTTTCGGCAGTCATAGATGCCGCCGCAGGGGTCATAATGTCATTCTCACGGAAATAAACTTTGCCGTCCACCAATGCAAAAGAGAAATTCCGCACATTGGGGTCAGCAGGGATAACCTCGTCCTGCTCATCGGAGATTTCGTCAATCTCACCCATATACTCTGGTATTTCTCCCTGAATGTTCTGGACAGCGTTGTGCAAAAGCTCTGACAAAGGAATATCCTGATAGGCTTTGCAGGCACTATCCATTCCAAAGCGGGTGCTTTCCATTTTCATTTCACCCAAAATCATCTCTGGGTGCTGCACAAAATAGCTGTTCATTGTGATGCCGTTCTCATCGGTATCGAGGTGTACCCAGTCAGGCTCTATATCCGTAATGCGGTCACGCTTCTGTAAAAAGAGAATATCGCTTGTGACCTCCGTGCCTGCGTTTGCTCGGAAAGTGTTATCGGGAAGCCTGATTGCTCCGAGTAGCTCAGCTCTCTGGGCGATATACTTCCGCACCTCTGGGCTTGCCTTATCCATTGTACCTTTAGAAGTAATGAATGCCACCACGCCGCCTGTTCGCACCTTATCGAGAGCCTTTGCAAAGAAATAGTCGTGGATAAGGAATTTCTGGGCATTGTAGCGGCTGTCATTGACCTTAAAATCTCCGAAAGGTACATTGCCGATAACCACATCAAAGTGGTCGTCTGGCAGCTTCGTTTCCTCAAAGCCCTGTACGGCAATGTTCGCTTTTTGATAAAGCTGCCCTGCAATTCTGCCTGTGAGTTCGTCGATTTCCACGCCGTGGAGCTTGCTGCCTGCCATACTGTCGGGAAGCAGACCAAAGAAATTGCCCGTGCCGCAGGACGGCTCTAAAATGCTGCCCTCTGAAAATCCCAGACGGTCAAGGGCTTCATACATTCCCTTAATCACAACGGGCGGCGTATAGAACGCCGTCAAAGTGGACTCCATCGCCGCACGGTATTCCTCTGGCGACAGGCTTGCGTAAAGCTCCTGAAACTCGTTTGCCCACGCTGCGTTATTCTCGTCAAACGCCATTGACAGACCGCCCCAACCAACATATTTTGAAAGGGTTTCTTGTTCTTCGGGCGTGGCAAGACGGTTTTCAAGCTCCAGTTCGTGCAAAAGGTTGATTGCCGCCATATTGTTATGGAACTTTTCTTTTGCACCGCCAACGCCTAAAGTATCCTCGGTAATGCGGTAGTTGTGTCGTAAAGCAGAGGGAACGGCAGACTTCTCAGCTTTTTCTTCGGGCGGTAGCTCTGGCTGTTCCTGCTCCAAAAGACTTCGGATATAGCCGATTTTCTCCACTCGGTTAATAGGGAAACCTACGCTGTCCTTAAAAGTGATGTCACGCATTGACACATCATCGCTGACTTTCCCAACGCTTTCAATGAGATAGCGGCGGTTGTCTATGACGATTTCCTTGCCGATAAGGTCAGAAGTATCCTGTTCTTGTCTGCTTCGCTCTGCATCTTTCTGGGCGAACAGATTGACATTATTTTCGGCACTATTTAAGGTGTCTGCATATTCCTGTGCTTCTTCCTCAGTTTCAAAGGTCTGATAAATACCGCCTACATCATAATACTGTCCGTCTTGTCCCTCTGGTATGCTGTTATCCCGTATGATAAACGGGTCTGCAAAGGCATCGGAAGTCTGCTCTACGGTGTAATGGGGTACTGCACGGTTAGAAGCAACAGGTATGCCTTTTTCTTTCGCAAGCTCCTTAAAGTCTGACAGAGTATCCGCATCCATAACCATTCCGACCAACTCGCCGTTTTCATCAAAGTTCATCGCTTCATCAATCAGAAAATGGTAAAACTCCGTGCCTTGCCACCGATTTTCTTCGTCTCTCGCAACAATAACACCGTTTTCATCGGACAGACCAATATCGTCCATTTTCATCTGCGAAAGCACATCTCGCAGAATATCAATTTCCCTGTCTGTAACTGAGCGTGTTTCCTCGGCAGGGACAAACCATTCCTTTTCAAAGGACATTATCTCGTCAAAGAGCTTTCTGTCCTCTGGGGTCAGGTCTTTGTGCTGCTCCAGATACGGAATAAACACATCACGCCCCCAACGCAAACTTTCCATCTTCTCACGGTAATAGTCCTCGCCCTGCTTTTTCCACTCTGGGATAAACGGGCAGTCTGGGGAAAGGGAATATTCATAAAAGTTCTTGATATGGGCAATTAAATCGCCCTCGCCGTCGCCAATATCAAACCGTCCATCATAGTGGAAGTCCTCGCCGCCAATAGTAACGGTTATATCAAAATCCGTCTTGTGATACCAACCGACATTATCATCGCCCTCACGCTCACGGTGCTGCTTTTCGTCCAGAACGCCGAGCAGATAATTACCAAGGGCAAAGCTCAAATCGGTGTAGCGGTCATTAAACTGCCTGTCATAAAAGGCAGGGTGTTCCGAAAATCCGATAGAAAACTGGATGCCGTCTGGCTTTTGTTCAGGCGGTATTTCCGTTTTCTGTTTCTCGGTCACAACGACCTTTAAGTGGTCGTTGGCAGGGTTTTCCTTTAGCTTTTCCTCAAAGTCTGCCCGACTAAGTTCCTTGCCGAACAGTGGAAACTCTGGATTACGCAGAGAAACGGCATTTTCATCGAATGCCACAACCTCGTATTTATCGGCACCGATATATACCACATCGTCCTCATGGTAGAGATAGCGAAGCGGATATAGCTCCAGAAGCTCCTGCGAAAAACGCCACGCATTGCTGCGGCTGTAAATATCAGAAGTCTTACCCTGTACCAGAGCAAGAAAGTCAATGAGCTGCTGAACGGTGGCAGGGTCAGATAAATGCTGTTCCATCTGCTCAGCGGTCACATCGGCAAGGTCGTTTCTGTTTACATTTTCAAGCAGACTTTTTTCGTAACCGTCCAAGTCACGGATAAAATCGGACAGCCGCAAAGAGAGCGTATCCCGTTTATCAGCAGGGGGCAGGTCACGGTGGGCATCAATAAATCTCTGCCTGTTCACTTTCTCCTGCGTGTCGATTTCATACTGCGGAGCTTCCACGCTCTTTAGATATTCGGGATAGTGGTCTTTCTCTTTTTCATTCAGATAGCGGTTATTCTTTATCAGCTCACGCAGCCGCTTTTCCATCTTACTCCAAGAGAGGATAAGGTCTGGATTGGTGTATGAGCCATGCTTTTCAATGTGGATACCTTTGCCATCGTGGGACTGACCGCCTTGCGTTCCGTCTGGGAAGTAGTGCGTACCGCCGCCGATACCATACTCATTTTTGAGAAAAGTGATATTATTTTTGCTGTCCTCTTGTTTCTGGAATTGACGGTAAATGCGGTACTTGCCGTTTTGAAAACCGCTTCCTAATAAAAGAACAGAGTCAATATCCTCCTGAGAAATAGCAAAAGCAGAGGATTTTTCGTCCTCTGCTTCAGCTATCATTTCAATCTGTTCCTCTACGGTAGGGAGATTAGCCCTGACCTCTGTTTCATTGGCGATGCTTTCCTCGGCGGGGTATGACCTGTCTAATTGTAAATCAGCTCTGTCAGTATCACTTCCTCCGCCTGACTGCGAATATTGTTCATCAGTCCGCCCCACTGCATCGGGGCTTTCGCTTTCAGTTCCTCGGTCACGCCCTGTTCGGCTTGTAGCTGCTTCGTCAGAAGCTCCAACCGTTGTAGTGCTGTCTGTTCTGTCTGGTGCAGATGTTCGTTCAGCCTGCCCGTTGTCAGCAGGTTGAGGTATGTCACTCTCTTGTGCTGCTCCAGATAATCCCTGTGCATCAAAGCGTATCTGCCAAGCGGAAGCTCTGGCTCTGTCGCTAATGTCAGGTCGGGAATAAGATAATCGCCCTGTTTGGTGTAAGTGATTTCGTTCATTGTATTTGCTCCTTTCGGGTTGTTCTCTGCCTATATCATACCGAGCCTGCGGTTTCGGTACAAAGGTGCGATTTTGGGTTTTCTCTGCCATTTGCACATCTCGGATAGTCAGGGAGATTTCCCTGAGTGCCATTTCCGCAATATCGCTCGTTGCAATACCGAGGGCGTTAATGGTGGCAGGGGTATTAAAATTGATAATATCCTGAAAATCCTCACGGTCAAAAAACTCGCCCGTGTCCAGACCGCAGCGGCTGATCAGCATAAAAGCAACGCTGTTTGCTGCCAGCCGCTTATATATGACCTCTACATTGAAATCGTCCAGTTCTTCTAAAAAGCTGTCCTTTGTGCAGTCCTTTAACTGTGAAAAATAATCTGGAAGATTGTCCTCAACAGCGTTCTTTGCCGTTTCCATTAAGACAGAAGCAAGATCAGAGCCTTCCACCTCTCCAAACCTATCCGAGAGCCTTTCCATAACAGCCTGCTCGTATTGCTCATTCATCTGCCATATCGGAACGGGGCGGCTGCCATAATACCCTTCGTGCGTATCTGACACATCAAAGTAATATTTCAGCGTGTTCCTGCGACCTTTCGGGTTAAAGACCGCTATGCCTTTGCTGTCCTTATTGACCCACCGCCGAAACTGTTTGTTCCAAGTTTCAAGCTGTGCCACGGCAACGGCATCAGGGCGTTGGGCATAGATTAGGAGCTGTTCGTCAAAGCGGCATTTATAGTTGCGGCAGGCGGCAGCTAAAAATCCCTGCCACGCCTGCGGATTTTTCGCAACGGCAACACCTGTACGCCAATACAGCTCTGTGATTAGCTGATACTTCGCAGCCATTAGGTTTTCACCTCCTTATAGATTTATTTTGGGTCATTCATTGGCATCGCCGCCAAAAAGGAAATGACCTTGTTTGCCTTGATACTTTTTTGCAGGTCATTGATAAGGGAAATATCCGCAACCGTAATACCCTGCATTGAGAGAATATCGTCCATTGTCATAGCGGCAATGGCTTTTTCATCGGTAAAACCTGCTTCCAAAATCTTGTTTAAGACCTTGACCGCTTTCTGGTTTACTGCCATTTGTCAGTCCTCCTATCGTTCTAAATCCTTGTGCTTCGGGGCTTTTTCCTGCCCCTTGACTTTGGCAAGGGCTTCTTTTGCCCAATCGGGCATACATTCGGGCTTGATTTCCCCAAGCACATCGTACCTTTCCCATCTGGCTCTTTCGCCCGTGGCAAGGCAAGTACCAAACACCGCCTGACCTCTGCCGCCTGTTGCACCGTTGCCGCCCTCTGCCAAGATAAGCTGATAGGCAGGGTGCTGATATTCATACCGTTTCGGCTCGGCATTGAGAACGACGACCTTGCCAACGATATTGCTTTTATGGTCGTCAGGAATACAATGCTCCTTTGTGAACACGGCTTTATCAAAAGGAAACTTTGACAGCTCGGCTCTGGTGCGGTCAATCTGAGATTGTACCCGTTCCGTGAAAATCTCCATTGCTTCCAGATAATCATCGGAAGCAACGCCCTCAGTTGCCCACGCTGCTGACAGCGGATTGTGGTAGTCGCAGTAGCAGACTAAAAAGGGATACTGTTCCTTTTTATCCACGGCAAGCACAACCTCTTTATCCCCAACATAGATGCTTTGGGTCACTTCATAATTACCGAGCATTCTTTTTTCTTCACTCATTCGGCTGCTCCTTTCGTTCTTTTTTCGCTTTCTGCTCGTCTAAAATCTTGCGGATACAGACATCGCAGAAAATAACTGACCCGTCCTTATATCGGGGATAAGGACAGGTCGTACAGTCATATTTCTTTTGCTTATCGCTCACGGTCATCACCATTTTTCTGCTTCGGGGCAGCTTGATTGTACGGCATACGGCACTCCGTTTGATACCGTTCATTCAGCTTCTCCCGTGCGGCAGAAATATCATTGCAGTAGTAGCCCCAGAAATAGTTATCGCCGCCCTTACAGTACCAACACACATAAGGGTTAGGGGCATTAGGGTTATGACCGATGACAAGCTCGTTACTCCCGATAGTACAGCTCTCTATGATTTCATAGCCCCCATTGGAGCGTTTTTCTTCGTCCATAGACACCTCTCATTCTTTGGCATACTTCCGATATGCCTTTTCGCCTGTTGCCCGAAGCCGCTGCATACGGGCGTTGCCTGACAGTTCTGGGTGCTTCGCCTGCAATTTGCGGCGTGTCCTGCTGACACTTTCAAAGCTCGGCAGACCGAGATATTTATACTGTGTCATTATTTCCGCAAGGGGGATTGCCCCCGCATCTTTCAGGCACACATTACAAAGGGCAAGGTACAGCACCATATCGTCATTTCGGGCATCTTCGTCCTTTTCCAGAATAGCCCTGACTTTCTTTTCAACGGTCTTTAAGTTCCGCATTGGATACCTCCATATATGGAAAGAGGGCGGCATATTTCAGCCGCCCCCGTTCCTGCATTTTATGGGTCACTTATTCTTTCTGTGACGGATATTGAGCCAGAGTGCCGCACCGCCGATAAAGACGACAAGCACGATGGCAATGATAGTCTTTGCGTCCATTCCTTAGTCCTCCTTTTTCTTTTTTCTGCCCTTAAAGCCAACAATGCCGAGAACGCCTGCACCGATAAGGGATACTGCCGCAAGGCTTACCCACAAGGCAGGATTGAAGTCATCGCCTGTTTTCGGTGTGTCACGAAGTTCGTTGTGCATCTGGACAATCGTGGTTGCTCCGACCTTTACCGTTGCCTGCTTGTCGGCAGGGAGAATATAGCCTGCGGAAGCATTGTCGCTGACCTCGGAAACGGTGTACTCGCCAATACGCAAGCCCTCAATGAAGATTTCGCCGTTTTTGTCGGTCTTAAAGGTCTGGTCATAGTCCGTGCCTGTTACCCTGAAAGAGAAGCCCTCCAGTTTTCCATTAGAGGAAGTCTTAACGATTTTCAGAGAGCCTTTCTGTGCAGTGTTGATAAAGCCAACGCCTGCTTTGTTCTCTACGGCATAGGTCTTGCCGTTTTCCTCAATGGATACGCCATACACGCCCTCGTCAAGTACAAAGCCCTCTGGGGCTGTCTTTTCACGGACAAGGTATTTTCCATATCTGAGGTCGCCCATCTGGTAAACGCCTTTTTCCACTTCGCCCATTGTTCCGAGCAGCTCATCGTCTTTGTCGAGCTTTCCGTCGCCGTTCTTATCGGCATAGACTTCAAAGACCGCACCTGTCAGCTTGTTTTCAGGGTAATCCTCGTCCACCTTAGTCAGCTCAATTTTGCCTGTGATATAGAAGTTGACAAGCTCGATTTCCACAACCTCGTCCACCTTGCCGATAGTAACAGGGATTTCTTCCTCGGAGAGTACAAAACCTTTCGGGCTTTCGATTTCACGGATTGCCCAAGTTCCATACGGTACTTTTGCAAAAGAAAAACTACCGTCATCAGCCGATGTGGTAGTCTTAATCGCATTTTCCTTTGTAAACTCGGTTGTACCCACCTTAAAGATGCCGATAACAGCACCGCCAAGAGCTTTTCCGTCCTCATCAGACTTCTTACCGCTTACAGAGCCGTAAATCAGCTTGTTTTCAATGGCGTTGCCCTCGTTTGCCGTGATGTGGACAGTAGCGGTTTCCTGACCTGCATACTTAAAGTTTACAGGATATTTGGTATCGCTCGTAAGATAAGCCGCATTGGTCTTGATTTCCTGCACATAGTAGCTGCCAATCGGCAGGTCGCTGATTGCTTTACCGTGACCATTCTCATTAAGGAAGATGACCTCAATCAGACCGTCAGCAGGGATAGTCTTTCCGTCTACGGCAGTCAGTTCCTCGGCTGCATACAAGCCAAAGGTTACATCGGCAAACTCGCCGTTTTCGCCCACGCCGTAATCCTTGTCAATTTCAAGGGCTTTCACAAGGTCGATTTCCACACGCTGACGCTCGTTCACAAAACCTGTGGCAGTTTCCGTTACGGCGATTTCCTGACCTGCATACACAAGCTCAACGGCGTGGATTTCCTCATTCAGTACGAAACCGAACGGAGCAGTAACCTCTTTGACCTCGTACTTTCCAAGATACAGCTCCTTGGATTTTGCCGTACCGTCTTTGCCTGTGGTAATAGTATCCACAACCTCGCCCTTAGAAGCTCTGAGCGTTCCGTCCAGAGTATAAATATCCTCGGCGGCGGTAATCTCATAGACCGCACCCTCCAGATTGCCGACAGAGAAGATAGGCTGATACAAGCCTTTGTCGCCTGCAACGGTGCTGAACACCTCGCCAGATTTAGTTACGGTAACTGTGCCTTTCTGTGCCATATTGGAGCGTACCACTTCGATAACGGTAATGCCGCTTTCTTCTTCTGAATTTTCCTGCACCACATCAAAATAGACAGGCTCGGAGTTCAGCACATAACCATAAGGGGCTTGCACCTCAACCAGAGAATAACCCTTGCCGTATTCCAAAGTCTGCGGTGTGATAAGGTCGCCGTCTGCGGTGGTGTAGAAAGTATCAATCGTTGTCACTTCGGGGTAAGTGAAAGTCATAGATACAAGGCTGCCGCTTGGGTCATAAATCTGGAAGCCTGCACCTGCATACGGGATTGTCTTGCCTGTTTCCGCATCTTTCTTGACAATCTTGATATAACTCTCAAAGTTTGCGTTGTTGATAAGATAGCGGTAGGTCTGACCGTCCTGATTGATAAATACATCAAAAGGCTTCATCAGCTCACGACCCTCCCAACCAGAGGTCTGCTTCACGGTATAAATGCCGTATGGCATATCCTTACTCTGGGCAAAGCCGTTTTCATCGCAGGTGAGCGTATCACGCTCGGTTTCCTTTGCTGCTTCATAGCTGCCTGCGGCTTTCAGATAAACCTCAAAAACAGCCCCTTCTTCAGGTGTTTCAATCTGTGTTTCGCCGTTGTCGGTGTGCTTGATAATGGAGATGTTACCCTTAATGACCTGTTCATTCACGGCGTTTTCCGTGCTGTTCAGTTCTACTGTATAAAGCTCTGGCTCTGCACCGACCTTATGAATGGTGGTGTCGAGCAGATAGCCCTCGGACGGGCTGATTTCTCGGATAGTCCAGTCATTGTCACAAATATAATACTTGGTCGTAAACTGACCGTTTGCATCGGTGGTATAAGTGTCAATGAGTTCTTCGCCCTTGTAAATGCCATACACCGCACCTGCAAGGGAAGCGTCGCCCTGCGGCTTGCCTGTTTCTGCATCGGTCTTTGTGACCGTCACATTGAATTTTTTGAGAATGTTGTGGAAACTGCGGTTTGTGACCTTGTTCCATTCAATCGGTGCGGTCTGGGAAGCAGGAACGACATAGCGGATTGCGGTATCTACTTCCTCTAAGGTGTAAGGGGTGTTGCCGCTGATAAGGACATTTTCAAACTTTGCAACGCCCTTTGCATTGGTTACGGCATATTCATCAACGGAATAACCGCTAAGGGAAGTTCCGTAAAGGTGGAATTTCACGCTCTCCACCAGATTATCCTCGGAAGTTTTAACCACTTCAAGGCTTCCACGCTTTAAGACATTACTGAAAGTGACGGTTGTGGTCTTGCCGCCGATAAGGGTAACGGTCTGGGTCTGCTGCGGCTCATATTTATCAATCGCCTGTTCCGTAATGGTATAGATGTCAGGCACTAAACCTGCTACGGTAATATTACCGTTCTTGTCGGTCTTAACTGTCTGGTTGAAGTCCTTGCCCTTAATGGTAAACTGGATGCCCTCTACAATGCCGTCCTCGGAAGTCTTTTTCAGGGCAATCGTGCCTGTCGGGGTTTCCACATTGATATAGGCGGCTACGGTATCGGCATTTTCAACGCCTGTTACCAAGTCCTGCAAGTTCGGGTCACCGTAGGCAATCAGCTTTGCACTGCTGCTGACTATCGGCATATTGTTTCTTGTTGCGGTAATGCGTACCGTACCGTCAAAGGCTTTGGCAGAGCTGATAGTCAGCTTGTTGC
Organism: Ruminococcus sp. OM06-36AC; assembly: GCF_003438725.1. Taxonomy (NCBI): domain Bacteria; kingdom Bacillati; phylum Bacillota; class Clostridia; order Eubacteriales; family Oscillospiraceae; genus Ruminococcus; species Ruminococcus sp. OM06-36AC. The sequence goes on along the minus strand of NZ_QSTT01000017.1, from coordinate 11,020 downwards.
CAGATTTCGACACGCTTACCTTACTGTCAGAGCTTGAAAAGGCATAATCGGAAAGAACGCCGTTGCTGTCCGTAAAGGTCAGCGTATATTTGCCGTCCTTATAGGCAAGCTCCTTTGTGATGCCGTTTTTACTGCCCGACATAAAGCTCGGAATGGTATGATGCTCGCTCATCAGCGAAACAATCTGGTCGTATGCCGCCTTTGCTCCGCTGTTGGCATAGTTAGAGCCAAAGTGCAGGCTGTAAACCTTGTCGCTTGTCTTGCTAAATGAGCCTGTGGCTTCACGGCAGCCCGTGACAAACTCCCATACAAGGGTCTGTGTCGCAACCCACTTCTCATCATCGCTTCCTGTAAGGTTACTGCGGTTGCCCTGATACCCGTAGAGCAGGGCAAGCCCGACTGCCTTTTTCTGATTGGCAGAAAGGGCGTTCCAAGTGTCCGAAGATGCCTTTTTCAATGTGTTACCCGTATTCAGCGGTACACCCGGCTGAATACAAAAGGCGTTTTCTCCGTCCACAAACATACGGTACTTATAGTTTCCCGTGCCGCCTGCGGTATGACCGTCAAAGGTGGCACTCGAATTGTACCTCATAGCATTGCCGCTGCTGTCGTAGGTGTGGCTAAAGGAAATCGTACCAATGTCACCCGCTGCAAACGCCGTCGTTGCAGGCAAAATCGACAATGCCGTGACCGCAGCCATAAGAGTAGCCGCAGCCTTTTTGAATAATCCACGAATTTTCATCGCTTACCTCCTGATAATGTTAATATTGAAAATTTCCCTTACTAACCGAAAAAGCTGCCCTGTATCGGACAGCTCATAGTTTTTCTTTTCTCGGATAGTTTTGGTAGTAATTAAGGGGGTGAGGTGTGGAGAGGGGGAAACCGAAAAAATGGCTATCCTCCACATAGACAGACCCCTCCCTCGGTGTGTGGCTTACCTTTCGTGAGCCTTGCTTCGTTGCAGGTGGCGGTTGTAAAACTCCAACGCCTTAACAACAAAATCTGTTTCCTGCCCTCTGGGGACATTCTTTGGAATGAGCTTGGTTATCCTTTCATCACGGAAGGCGGGCTTTTCCTTTTGGTTTGGCTTTTCTTCTTCCATAATGCTCTGGATAACCTCGTCCGTCAGCTTTCCGTCTTGCATAAACTTTTTCATTTTGATAGCCTGTGCAAGTGACGGGGTAGCATCGTTATACTGCATCGCTTCAAGCAGGGTGTACTGCTGTTCCTCGGACAGATAGGAGATTTCCACCGCAGGGCGAAAAGCAATCTGTCTGTCGTCCACCATTTGCAGGATTTCAGGAACAAGCTCGGTCAGACGGATAAAGCGATGAATTTGCCGACTACTATCAGAAACATCTTTGCTCATTTTATCAACGCTAAATAACTTCTCGCCCACTGGTCGAGAAGTTAAATCTGTTCGTTGCCCCTGCCTGTTCATAGCTTCAAGCCGCATTTTATAGGCAAAGGCTTTCTCACTCGGCAATATCGTTGACCTCTGCAAGTTACTTTCCACCATTACAATAATGGCTTCATCAAGGGTCAGCTCCTTAACCTCACATTTGAGCGTATCAAGCCCTGCAAGCTCACACGCTTTTTTACGCCTGTGACCGCTGATAAGCTCATACCGTCCGTCCTCTTTGAGCCGCACGGTAGCAGGGGTCATAACACCGTTTCGCCTGATACTATCGACAAGCTGTTCCATATCCTCATCCATCAAAACCTTAAATGGGTGGTCTGGAAATTCGTCAATCTCTGCAATCGGTATATCCCTGATTTTACTTAACTTTGCTTCTTCACGGCTCTCGTCTGTTTGGAAAAGGTCATCGTATGCAGTCAGCTCGATTTTGCTTTCTCTGCTTCTCGCCAATATCTGCCACCTCCTTTCCAAACTGTTCATAAGCTGCAGCTACCTTGCCGCTTTTGTCATAGGCAAAAATGCTCTTGCCCTCTGCGGTAGCTTCCACCGCACGGATAGAATGAGGGATTTCCGTATCAAACACCTTAATCCTCTGCCCATAGGCACTCTTAACGGTTGCGGTAATCTCCTTAGAAATGTTGGTGCGTGGCATTACCATTGTCATAAGGATACCGTCTATCCGCAGCTTGGGGTTGATTTGCCGCTTGACCATTGACACCGAGCGAAGCAAAAGCTCTAAACCTTTGGCAGAAAGATAATGGGGCTGTGTCGGGATAATCACGCTGTCAGCCGCCGCCAGAGCATTGATAGTTATCATTCCGAGAGAGGGCATACAGTCGATAAGCACATAATCGTAATTCTTCCTGACCTCATTCACATAGGTTTTCAGAACACGCTCACGGCTCATCGCGTTGATAAGCCTGACTTCAAAGCCTGACAGCTCAATGTTGGACGGGAGCAGGTCAATGCCCTCGCCGTGGTGCAGGATACCTCCAGAAGCATCAAAAGATTTATCGTCTATGATGCTTTGCATTACGGTAGAGAGGGTTATTGGAATATCATCAGGTCTGTTGTAACCCAGAGCCATTGTGAGATTAGCCTGTGCATCGGCATCAATGAGCAGGACTTTCTTGCCCTGTTTTGCCAGACCCACACCCAGATTGACCGCCGTTGTTGTTTTTCCGACACCGCCTTTCTGATTAGTCAGAGCAATCACTTTGCAATTTGACATAGGTGCGTCCTCCTTTCGCATTTATTTAGCCGCTTTGTCAAGGCGGCTATGTAACCATATCAGAGAACGCAAAAGAGCCGCTTACTCTTAAAATTAAAATCAATAAGAATAAGCGGCTCGGTGTAATGTGCCTTAGACATATTCAATTTTCATTCTCTTAACAGGGGCGTTGGCGACTTTGAATATCAGCTCGTCAACGCAGTCTGTATATCTGCCTTGCTGTATGAGTTTATTTTTCAGCTCCACAAGGCTATGTATAACTATCTGCCTTTCGTGGCTATCCAAATATGCGTGATAGATTTTATCTCTCATAATTGCCACCGTCCTTTCTTGGCTTCATTATATCCAGAAGTGAGAGAAAGAACAAATCTGCAAATCAGGATAAAAAAATAGGCGTACCACTATTTCTAATGATACGCCCGCACGATTAGATAACTTCAAAATGTTTCAAGGCATCTTTTATCGCTTCTACCTTTTCTGGTGTTGGGTGTTTCCTCGGTTGTTTCAATTCCTCTACCGCATTAGGAGCATCATACATTGGCAAACCTAAATCTCGTTTTACTTCTGCGATATATGCGGTATGTACCTTGAAGCCGTGTTTTGCTTCTATATACTCCTTAATCATCTTGTAGGTTACTCGCTCTTTTGGCTTATAACTTTCTGCTCTCTTTTCAATATTATCAAGAGGAATTTTGCCCTCACCCTCGCCAAACTCTACTTTTACATTGATTACGCTGTCAGGTTTTTTGTGGGAAAGAAGTACAACCGTCTCAACGTGCAACGACACTTCAATTTTAATGTCTGCATTTTCGTTTAATTACCCATACAGCCATACTGAATAAGCAATTTGAATTTTCTCGCAAATAGCATATATCTCTACCATCTTAAACTGACTCAATACAATAGGCTAAATGTCCTTACTATTTATCGACTACAGCAACAAGGTCATAACCATTTTCTTATTCAAATTGTTTGTAAGAATACATCTAATCGACTTTCCAGACTTACAATATTTTGTAGTTTTCTATAGTCCCTACTGGACAGGCCATATGCTTGTCAAATAACACTATATTCTTTCCCTTCAAACATACGGTACTATCGTAAACAATACCAGAATATCCCAATGAAATATAATATTGAGCAATTGTTTGAAACGGGGCATAAGTAATTGCTTTATTATCACAACTATCGAGTGGCTTGAAAATTTGTGTCGATAGTAATTTTACATAAGTGTATACAGCCCACTGAGTAAAGACTTTTTCCAATTCCTTTTGATCGATGTTTATTTTAGGAGGAAAACCTGTTGCTTTTATAATTTTTTTACGTTTTTTAGTTTGCGTTTGTACATATTTTTCTAAAGTTGCATTTAATTCTACATAAGAAATATCGTCTGCAATGGTTAGATCTACTAATTTGCACATATCATATTTGGTGTCTCGTTGAAAATGACAAAATCCAAACATGTTTCCTCTTTTGGCTCGACATTCAGCCTGTGCACATTCGTGAATGTCATTATCATTGCCAACCGCCAAATAAAGCCATTCCACATGAGGAGGGCTAAAACGATTATCTTCTTTGATATACTCTTCTTTAGGAAGAAAACGATCATAATTAGGAATCTCATCATTTTTCAATATAGCACCTCTTCCCATTAGCTTATCTTTCAAATCCTTAAAAACAATCGTACTTTGGTCAATACCAGAATGTTTATAAAATAGATCATCATATACCATTAAAAATTTCTGCTTTTTAGCTTTTTCAATTTCATCATAAGAAAATACACCAGCTGCTAAACATTCCCTAAATTCATCCCATGTTTTTCTGATGGCTTGTTCACAATTTTTTATACCACTAAAATCAATAATGCTTCCCATATTTTAATCCTTCTTAGTCTACCAAATATATAGCTACTAATCCACTGTAAGTTTTAGCAAATACACGAGTACCTTTCATAAGTTTAGGATGTGACAATTAATAGTGGATTTGCTTGTGCTTTTTATGGTTTTCAACCTAATATTTGCATTCAATATATGTTCTGTCAAGCCTGTCTATAAATCTTTTCAAATTTCCACCATCTCAAACTGACAAGTATGTTTTTTACTCTTCTTATCATAGTTCACGCCAACAAACAACACATTTCCATGATAGTCCTTCAAACAGCGAATATAATTTCGGTCTTTGATTTGTTCCAGTGCAATGCCGGTACTTTGATTCCATTTCAGTTCCACGATCATTGCCGGGTTATGATTCTCAGTTCTCGGTATAAATACCAGATCTGCAAAACCCTCTCCGCCCTGCAATTCCCGATAAATCGCATAACTGTCTTGTGCGGAATAATATGCCAGACTCAGCACACAAGCCAGCGAATTTTCATCGTTGTATTGAATCACAGAACAGTTGTCGCTGTGAACTTCCTGAAGCATTTCCGCCACTTTTTCCGCATTCTGTGCCAGCGTCAATTGCAGCAGCTTGTCAGAGCGATGAATAGCATTGTTGACCGTCTGGAACTCTTGCCCCTGGATGGAATTGAGAAATTCCTGCCGCACTTCTTTGTTGGGAATCCAGGCAGTTTTTGTATCGAAGTCGTAAGTCAGATAGCCCAGATGTACCAGCAAAGTCAGAATATCGTCTGCAGTTTCAAAAGTACACATATCGTTCTGAAATGTTTTCGTATTGATGGAAATATGTTCTCCGGCAATCATCCGAATGATCTTATCCCGCAAGCCGTTCTCATTGCGAACGATATACATTTTCAAAGCCTCATAGGTTTCTGTCTGTGTCCAGTAACTGTCAAAGATGCCGTTCATCATCGCTGATGTTACAGATCTTGGATTATAAATGGATACACCATTGACATTATAGCCATCGTACCAATCTTTCGTTTGTTCAAAAGACATATGATAACGTTCACAAAGCTGACGAACTTCCCTCTCTGTAAAACCAGTGAATTCTGCGAGTGCATATTGATTGGTCATAGAGTATTCATCAAACATATTCAGTGCAGAATGTTGACCGTATTTCTTGATTGGAAGAATCCCAGTCATATAGGCAAGTGCCACATAGGGTTGTCCTTTCAGAAGATCCCGCAGAAAATCCAGATATTCCTTTTGAGCAGTCGCATTATCCCGATGCACCCGGAAAATGGAATCCCATTCGTCAATGATGAAGATAAACTTTTCTTCACATTGACCGTACAGATCTTCCAACGCAATAATCAAACTGGTTTCTTCTGGCTCTATCCCGGAGAATGTCTGTTTCATCTCTTTTAGCACACGTTTCTGCAAGAAGTCCAGCATTTCATGGACATTTTTGGTTCTGCCAAGGAATTTCTGCATATCGATGTGAATCACATTATACCGATTCAGGTGCTTTTCAAAATCCGGTGTCTGTGCGATCTGAAACTTGGAAAACAATTCTCTCGAATCGCAGCCCTTGCTGTAATAAGCCGTCAGCATATTCTCTGCCATCGACTTCCCGAATCTTCTGGGACGGCTGACGCAGATCTCCTTGTTTTCTCCAAACAAACATTTATTGGTGAAAGAAATCAACATGGTCTTATCCACATAAATTTCAGAATAAGTAACTGTAGAGTAAAACAAATCATTTCCTGGGTTCAGATAGATTCCCATGATGCAGCACCTCCGTTTTTTCTTAGTATACCATAAATTTAAAGAGAAATCAAGACAGCAACGCCGTTATAAAATCTAAAAATCCTCCCCTGCTTTTATATTTTGCAAAGGAGGATTTTTGAAGTGGTTCACTTTTCAATGGAAACCACGACACCTGATTGAAATGTAAAATTCAGTCGATCGGAAGAAACCGTTACTTTTGCAAGTAGATGCCGAACCAGTGTTTCATCAAATTCGGTAATGTGATGCGGCTGAGCAGCCAAAAATTCCTGCAGTTCCCGCATACGGTCTTTCTGCTCCTGTTGAGAAACATTTTCCCTTAAAGCCTGTTCCTTTTGCTCTCGCAGCCGAAAGATCTCCTGTGCTATCTCCTCATAATCCTCATGCCGTTCTGCACATTCGATCAACTTTTTCTGAAGAACATCTAATTTCCTCTGTATTTCCTCGGGCAGATTGGATTGTTCCATTTCAATCACTTCAGCCATATTTTTCTGTAAGACAGAAAGATATGTTTCACTGCTGCCTGTCAATTGATTCAAAGCCTCTACAAAAGCTTGCTTCAAAGATTCCTCATAGACTGTTCGTGCATGACACGCTCCTTTTTTCTCCAATCTGGTCATACATCGCCACACCACAGATTTGCAGCCTCGGTTATTCCAATGGATTCTGCGGAATTGTTCCCCGCATTCAGCACAGTAAAGCAAACCAGTAAAACAGTGGTTTGCACTAAATCCACGCCGTCTGCCCATACAGTCCACCTGTGAACCACGACTTGCAATTTCCTCCTGCACCTGTAAGAACAATGCTCTGGGAATAATTGCCTCATGATCGTCCTCCACATAATACTGCGGCATTTCACCGTTATTTTTAATGCGTTTTTTCTTGAGAAAATCCACAGTATATGTTTTTTGCAGAAGGGCATCTCCCATATACTTTTCATTTTCCAGAATTAACCGAATCGAACTGTCATGCCATCGGGTATTCCCTCTTGCTGTTCGGATACCGTCCCGTTCCAGTCCCCTTGCAATCTGCTGACAGCTTGCTCCCTCCAGATATTCCCGATAGATTCGTTTTACCGTTTCGGCTTGTTCCGGATTGATGACAAGATCTCCGTTTTCGTCCTTATCATAGCCAAGAAAACAGCTGGCATTGACCATCACCTTTCCCTGTTGAAACCGATACTGCATTCCCAGTTTGACATTCTGACTCAGAGATTCTGATTCCTGTTGTGCCAGTGATGCCATAATGGTAATCAGCACCTCCCCTTTCGCATCCATTGTGTTGATGGACTCTTTTTCAAAATAGATTGGAATGTTTTGTGCTTTCAGCTGTCGGATGTAATTCAGGCAATCTACTGTGTTTCTGGCGAATCGGCTGATGGATTTGGTAATGAGCATATCAATCTTTCCATCCATGCAGTCCTGAATCATCTGATGAAACTGTTCCCGATGTTTTGTAGAGGTTGCACTGATGCCGTCATCGGCATAGATCCCAGCAAAGACCCATTCCGGATTTCTATGAATGACTTCCTCATAATGTGCAATTTGTGCCTGATAGCTGGTTGCCTGTTCCTCTGTATCCGTGGAAACACGGCAATAGGCTGCCACACGAATCTTTTGAGTTTCCTGTGACGTGACTGCATGATTTCTTTGCTTTCGGGGTGGAATTGTAGTGACCTTTGGCATTGTTGCATTACTCCTTGTTTTGTATCAAATGATAAAGATATTCTGCCTGCTGAAATGGCGTGTTTCCAATCAGTTCCGGCATTTGCTGCGGCAGTTCCAGCGAAAAGCTTGTCTGCGGAAATACTGGCTTTCTCCTCGTTTTTCCAAGTCGCTGCATTACATCTGCACGATGCTGCCACTCTGCATTTGCCCGAGCATATGTTTCTTTGTCCAGAATTGCAGGATAAAAAGCATCTCCAAGGTAGCATTTTCGCTGCAGCATTCGACGAACAGTGCTATGTACCATGGGATGACCTGCTGCTCTTGCTGCCGACTGTAAACTCATACCGGCAATATAATTTTGAAAAATAAGACGAATCTGTGCTGCCTCTTCTGGCACGATCACAGCAGCACCGTTTTCAATTCGGTAGCCGTAAGGAATCTGTCCCATCAAATTTCCTCCTTTAACAGCAGACCGCATTTGAGCCGAAATCCAATATGATTCCGATCATACAAAATTATTTGTTCTGCAAATGCAGAAAACCATGTCTCCTGAAATTCTGTCAACATTGCAGAATGCTGCTCTGTAAATCGCAGCAGCTGTTTTAATTCTGCAATTATCTCAGTTTCTCCATGTGTTTCCTGTTCCAACTGTGCAATTTCCATACGGCAGGACTCCGCTTGTTTCTGCAAAGCATTCATTTCCTGCCGGAATAAAACAGGATCTACGACCTTTTGTGCATACAAGCGATGCAGTGTGTTTTTCTTTTCAGCATGAGATTCCAGCTGCTTTTGCAGTTCCTGCATTCGCCGGACATTTTCATCATTGCTGTTCGCTTTCAGTTGTTCTAACAATGGTTTCAAAATGTGCTTTCTGCTGAAAATCAGTTTGTTCAACATCGTAACAAAAGCGGCTTTCAATATATCCTCCCGCACATATTTCATAGGACATTTTTGAGCACTTTCAATATGAGCAGCACACGTCCATGCAATTTCATTGCCGCTGTGGATCCTGCGTTTGCAAGTGCTGCCGCATTTGCCGCAAATCACCTTTCCGGAAAAAGCATATCGCTTTTGATATTTTCCTGTACCACACACAATGCCTTTTTCGGCAGCTCGCTGTCGAATGACTGCATTTGCTTTTGAAAAAGTTTCCCGACTAACAATTGGTATGTGGTGATCTGAAAGAAGATAACATTCCACTTCTCCATGATTTTTGTGCCGATGAAAATGTGCATCGGTATACGTTTTCTGCAGCAAAACATCTCCCACATATTTTTCATTGCCGGCAATTCCACGAATCGCAGCATCGCACCAATGACGTCCATTCTTGAAAGGAATCTCCTGCTGTTCCAACAGATCTGCAATCTGACAAGAACTTTTTCCGGATAACAAGGCAGAAAAAATGTATTTCACAATTTCTGCCTCCTCAGGTTCGAGCACCAGCTCTCCCCTGTCATTTCTGCAATATCCGTAAGGGAAAGACGATGACACATAGGTACCGTTTTGAAACCGGTGCTGTACCGACCACTTCTCATTTCTGGATATGGATAAAGATTCTTCCTCTGCCATGCTGCTGAGTATCGTCAGAAACAATTCGCTTTCCATACTGCCGGTGTCTATGTTTTCTTTTTCAAAGAAAACGGAAACCCCAATTCCTGATAGTTCCCGAACAAGAGCGAGGCACTCCGCCGTATTTCTGGAAAACCGACTGATGGATTTCACCAGAATGCGGTCTACCCTGCCCATGCGGCAAGCCTGTAAAAGGTCTTGCAGTCCAGGACGAATTTCTGCTTTTGTTCCAGTAATGCCAGCATCATAAAAGATACCCGCAGATTCCCACTCTGTATGCAGTTTGATCCACGCCGCATAATGTTCTTTTTGTGTTCCCAGACTTTCTATCTGGTCATCATGCTCTGTGGAAACACGGCAATAAGCCGCTACACGACATTTTCGATAAACAGCTGCTGAGCGATTTGCCTCAATTTTGGTAATAGTTTTCATGCTTCTGCACCTCCTTTTGACGTGTCCATATTACCTCTTTTTCGGCGGAATTGCAAGCGCTTTCGGCAATAAGTCCACGTAAATCGGAGAGAAAGAATGCCGATTTTTGAGCGTTAATTTGTCATATTCCTCAAAGGAAATCAAACCGGAATGATATAACGCATCAGTCAGCTTTTGAGCACGGTGGTAATTCAGTTCATCTATCAATTTTTGTTGTTCCATAAAAGAATCCTCACTGATTGAAATTATCCCAAGAAACATAACCAGTCACAAATCGTCCCACCGGTGCTTTTCCGCAAAACTCCGGCTTTGTGGTGATCCGATAGCGGCCGTTCTTGCAGGCAATGCCGTCATAAAGATAGTAAGTGCCGCTGATTCTTCTGGTTACAGATGTAGTTTCTGCACTGGCGAACAGAGGTGTGTTGGCACGAATGGCAACCTTCTGCCCTTTGGTGAACTGGCTGCCATTGGTGTAGACCACATTTCCGTTGGCATCAAATACAGAATATCCGACCTTGCACACTTTTTTTGCATTTTCTAAGGAAGAATATGCCCCCAGCTGCGACTTCGCATCTGCCCAAGACTTCCTCACCCGGTAAAGCTGCTTTGCAGAAGGTGCAGAAATAGTGGAAGTTCCAGCATTCAAATAAGACTGTACCTTTTTCTTGAACTCCGCCCAATGCGGCAAGATGTATGCCGGACACATCTTGTACCGATTGTACATGGTGTTCAGCTGGTCAATCGTTCCGTTTCGTCCGTCACGAACATTGAGCCAGTGGGTATGCGTGTAGAGATGGTTAATGTCCAGTCCATACTGTTTTAATAACGCTGCTGCCAATTTTGCTGCATTATCTTCCGACTTCTTATCCGTAGAATTGTACGCAGAGGACATAATGCACTCAATGGCAATGGTTCTGCGATTTCCATTACCACTGCCGTCAGCAGCGTGCCAGCCGCTCAGGCTGTGAGGCAGATTCTGCCATGCACACACGTTATCCACATAATAGTGAACTCGTACGTCCTTCATGTTGTTATTGACGGTTGCCCTTGTGTACTGTTCCGCAGGGGTCGT
>NZ_QSTT01000016.1:7850-62735 GCF_003438725.1 Ruminococcus sp. OM06-36AC | reverse complement strand
GGAAAAATCACCCCAAAAGACACGTGTCAGGCTTAGTGTCAACACACCCTAGATCACAGAAGCGGGCTGATCGTCCGCAGGATTGCCTGCCAGAGCAGACTGTGCCGGCGACGCTTGCAGTCCTGAAGCGTCACACGACGGCTTTTCTCAATGGTCACAACGCAGTCCAGCTTCATCTTCTGCAACGCACTGCATTCCACCAGCATTGCCGCACACTCCATGTGCAGGTACAAACTGCGATAGTCCATGTTGATCGTTCCTACAATGCCGATCCTGTCATCTACCAGATAGCTTTTGGCATGGATAAATCCCGGCGTATACTCATAGATCCGCACCCCTGCCCGAATCAGCGGCTCATAATAGGAACGGGTGAGAGAATACACCACACGCTTATCCGGAATCCCCGGTGTCACAAGCCGCACATCGACCCCGCGTTGTGCCGCCATGCAAAGGGCGTGCTGCATTTCGTCATCGATCGCCAGATACGGCGTGAAGATATACACATACTCTTTCGCCTGATACAGCAGATCCAGATAAATATCCTGTGCCAGCGTTTCATTTTCAAAGGGCGAGTTGCAGTAGGGCTGCACATAGCCGTCTGTGGGAAACGGTTCCGGATGATACCGGTGTGGCAGGTACTTCTTGCAGTTGTCATTGGTGTTGTAGAATGCATTCCACAGTTCCAGACACATCAGCGTAAGGCTGTACACGCCCTCGCCATAGAGCCGCAGTCCGGTGTCTTTCCAGTGCCCGAACCGCTGTTTCTGGTTGATATACTCATCTGCCAGATTGAAGCCGCCGGTATAGGCAATATAGCCGTCAATGACAGTGATCTTCCGGTGGTTCCGGTTGTTCATCACCGCGGAAAGTGCCGGTCGGAACGGGTTGAACGTCAGCACATGGATTCCCGCCGCCGCAAGTTCTTTCCGGAAATTCTTCGGCAGACAGCCCACGCTCCCCAGATCGTCATAGGCGAAGCGGACTTCCACGCCGGCGGCTGCCTTTTCTTTCAGAATGGCTTTGATCGAATCCCACATGACTCCCTCTGTCACGATAAAATATTCCATAAAGATATAATGTCTGGCTTTCCGGAGATCCTCCAGCAGTCGGGGAAACGCTTCATCTGCCAAAGAAAAATATTCCACCTTGGTATTCTGGTACATGGGAAAACCGCTGCTTTCCAGATAGAAACTGGTTTCCGCCATGCGTACCGGAAGTGCCGCCGCAGAACAACCTACAGAGGGACGAATCCCGATCACCCGCCTGCCGTGGTGCAGCTGCCGGCGAATCCGCCGCGAGGGACGCTTGTCCCCGAACAGCAGATACATCATTCCGCCCAACAGCGGGAACGTACCGATAAACAGCATCCAGAGAATTTTATAAGAGGGATTTCCGGACTTATTGATGATATACAATTCAATCGCCAGACTCAGTCCGACAAATGTAATATTGATCCACGTTGCATACTGTGTCAGCCGCAGAAACAAGATCACAAACCACACCAGCTGCAAGACAATCAGGAATCCGATAATTACCACTCGGCTGGTCAACATGCTGATCAGTTTTTTCAGCTTTCGCCGCACAACATCACGCTCCTTTCCGGAATTGTTTCAGGCAACACTGCACAGTCTTTATGAGGTGTTGCCTTTATCTCTTTTAGTATAGCAGATTTTTCGGAAAAAGGCAAGCCTCACTTTTGGAGAAAAAGCAAGGCGGTTTGCCGATATAAGAAAACGTATCGTGCAGAGAAACTCGTTGACTTCCGGTGGGAATAGAAGATTTCGATGCAGAATTCGAAAAATTTAAAAAAATTGCAGAAAAGCACAAAAATGATGAAAGCACCTCATTTTGAATTCCCAAAAGTTAGACCAAAAAAATCTAACAATTAGGAGCAGTTCAAAATGAGGTGCTTTTTTCACGTTTAATTTTCACGTTTAAATGGTAATTCTATGTTTCCTTTACTCGGCATAGCCGTCGGGGTGATGCTGGTGCCAGTTCCATGCACTGGCAATGATTTCTTCCAGACTGTCATGTACCGGTTTCCAGCCCAGCACAGCCTTTGCCTTTTCGCTGGAAGCCACCAGCCGTGCAGGATCGCCGGCACGCCGCGGGGTTTCCACTGCGGGAATCGGGTGCCCTGTCACCTTGCGGGCAGTTTCGATCACTTCCCGCACAGAATAGCCTACGCCGTTGCCCAGATTGAAAATGCTGCTTTCCCCGCCGTTTTGCAGATACTGCACTGCCAGAATGTGTGCCTGTGCCAGATCGGTCACATGGATATAGTCCCGAATGCAGGTGCCGTCCGGCGTGTCATAGTCTGTGCCGTAAATAGAGATCGCTTCCCGCTTGCCGTTGGGCACCTGTAAAATCAGCGGGATCAGGTGGCTTTCCGGATTATGTGCCTCGCCAATGGTGCCGCTGGCATCTGCTCCGCAGGCGTTGAAATACCGCAGGGAAACATACCGCAGTCCATGTGCGTTTGCCGTCCAGTGGAACATCTTTTCCATTGCCAGCTTGGTTTCTCCGTAAGGGTTTGTCGGCAGCGTCCGGTCGGTTTCCAGAATCGGAATGTGCTCCGGTTCGCCATAGGTTGCCGCGGTGGAGGAAAAGACGATCTTGTCCACGTGATTTTTGACCATTGCCTCCAGCAGCACCCGTGTGCCGCAAAGGTTGTTGTCATAATATTTCAGCGGATTTGTGACGCTCTCTCCCACCAGCGAGTATGCCGCAAAGTGAATGACTGCATCGATCTGCTCCTGCTGAAACAGATTGTCCAGAAATGCAAAGTCGTGCAGGTCGCCCTGATAGAACTTTGCCCCTGCCGGAATGGCTTCGCGGTGCCCTGTCACCAGATTGTCCGCCACGATCACATCTTCTCCGGCACGCACCAGTTCCAGTGCCGTATGGGAACCGATATAGCCGGCTCCGCCCAATACTAAAATACGCATTGCAATTGCTCCTTTCCAAAAGCTTAAACTCTGACACCGCCCAGCGGACGGACAGAAAGCTTGTGACAGCTGCCCTTTCCGAACAGCTGGTTCATACACTGACAATATGCCTCGGCTTCTTCCACCGGCACAAATGCCTGAATAGTTCCGGCAAAGCCGCCGCCGTGTACCCGCACAGCACCCTTTTCACCAAGGAACTGTTTGCTGTACCAGATGCCCAGCGGAATCGCCTGTTCTGTGGGCTTCTGGCAGGAAAACAGATTTTGCAGCAGTTCCGCAGAAGAAGTGCCGGACTCCCGCACCAGTGCAAAGAACGCAGACAGATCGCCGTCTTCCAGTGCCTTTGCCTCTGCAGTTGCCCGTTCGCTCTCTGCAAAGAAATGTGCCGCACGGAGAATGGCACGGTCGGAACAGGTCTTTCTCAGCTGCGGAATGGCTTTCCGGAACTGCTCTGCGGAAACCTCCCGCAGGACAGACTTTCCGAAATAAGCGGCAACCTGCTTCATCTCCGTCGGAACCGCCACATAATCCGGTGTCAGATCGGCGTGGCTGCCCTTGGTATCTGTGATGCACAGACAGTATCCTGCTTGTGCAAAGTCAAAGGTATGCTTCTGTATCACCGGCTTTTCAGTGTCCGCAAAATCGATCCAGACGAAACCGCCTACGGAACTGACCATTTGATCCATCAAGCCGCTTTGCTTGCCGAAATATACATTTTCCGCATACTGTCCGATCTTGGCAATTTCCACTGCACCGGCTTTTCCGCCGTTGTCATGCTGGTCGATGATCGTTCCCACCAGCACCTCAAACGCTGCCGAGGAGGAAAGCCCGCTGCCGCTGAGCACCTCCGAAGTGGAGTAAGCGTCCCAGCCGCTGAGGGACACACCCATATCTGCAAATTTCGCAGCGATTCCCCGAATCAATGCCGTGGAAGTGCCTTCCTCCTCCGGCTTCTTTGACAAATCGGAAAGCTGCACCTGAATCTGGGAATAGCCCATAGATTTCAGCCGGATCACGCCCTCCTGATGAAAACCGACAACGGCGATCACGTCCAGATTCACCGCCGCCGCCAGCACGCAGCCGTGCTGGTGATCGGTATGGTTGCCGCCGACTTCGGTGCGTCCGGGAGCCGAGAAAATGCCGACTTGTTTCCGCTGGGGATACAGCTTCGCAAATTCGTCCAGTGCCGCCGCGTACCGTTTCTTCTGGTGCACCAGCATGTCTGCATCGTCACCATACAACTGTTTCAGCTTCTTGTCCAGCTTTCCCGCTTTCAGTGTTTGTTTCCATTCTGCAACTGTCATCATCGTTCGCATATCCTCTCATTTCATTTTTCCCGTACTGTGCGGAATTTCCTCAAACTTCTGTAAAGTGCATGGATACCGGCGTATAATCGCCCCATGCCTTCGGCAGCAGCACGCCGCCTGCCATGAGTGCCGCACCGGTGTAGACTTGTTCCGTGCCGTCCAGCCGGTACTGCTTTTCTGCACACAGTCCCCGCAGTTTCACCTGATGCCGCAGGGTGTTGGCTTCGGCGTGGAAGATCATGCCCTGCACCAGTATCTCGCTGCCGTCCTGTGCCGCAAATGCCCAGATCGCTTCTGCATCGGTCATGGGGTTGGTCAGACGGTAGTACCTGCCGTTGTGGATCAGCGGGCCATAAGCCTTGAACTGCTGAATTTGCTCTGTCACAGCCTGCTTTTCCGCATCAGACAGCAGATTCAAGTCCAGTTCATAGCCGAAGCTACCTGCCATAGCCGTCACCGCACGGGTTTCAAACGGTGTGATGCGACCGGTCTGGTGGTTCGGCACGGTGGAAACGTGAGAACCCACTGCGGAAACGGGATAGAAGAACGATGTGCCGTACTGGATCTTTGTCCGTTCGCGAGCATCGGTATCGTCACTGCACCAGATCTGCGGGCAGTAGTACAGCATGCCGGCATCAAATCTGCCGCCGCCGCCGCTGCAACCCTCAAAGAGTACTTCCGGAAACGCCGCCGTCAGCCGTTCCAGCAGGGCGTACAAGCCCAGCACATAGCGGTGAGGCATCTCTCCCTGCCGGTCTGCGGGCAGAGTCTGGGTGTACCAGTCACTGATGCTGCGGTTCATGTCCCACTTGACATAGGAAATGTCTGCACTGTGCAGCACTTCGCTCATGACACGGAACAGGTACTCCTGTACTTCCGGATTGGTCATATCCAGCACCAGCTGATACCGTCCCCGCATCGGCGAACGCTCCGGAATCCGAATCGCCCAGTCCGGATGTGCCCGATAGAGGTCGCTGTCCTCGGAGATCATCTCCGGCTCGAACCAGATGCCGAACCGCATGCCCATCGCCTTGATCTTCTCCACCAGATCGTACAGTCCGCCGGAGAGTTTTTTCTCATTGACGAACCAGTCCCCCAGACCGGAACAGTCGTCGTCCCGCTTGCCGAACCAACCGTCATCCAGCACCAGCATATCCACGCCAAGGCGTGCAGCTTCTTCGGCAATGTGCAGGATCTTTTCCGTATCGAAGCCGAAATAGGTGGCTTCCCAGTTGTTGATCAGCACAGGACGTTCTGCCAGCTGATACTTGCCGCGGCAGATGTGTTCCCGAATTGCCCGATGAAACTGGTGGGACAAGGTTTCCAGTCCGGTGCTGCTATAGGACAGCAGCACTTCCGGTGTGGCAAAACACTCCCCTGCTCCCAGCTCCCAGCGGAACAGGTCGGGGTGGATTCCCATGACTACACGCACCTGCCCCAGCTGGTCGCACTCGATCTTGGTCTGGTGGCTGCCGCTGTAGACCAGAGCCGCCCCCACGCAGGCACCGGAGGTTTCCGTGCAGTCCGGTGTGCAGAGCAGCACAGTGGGATTCTGGTGATGGCTGGACGTACCGCGGGTGCTGGAACTCTCCTGAATGCCGTGGAGCAGCGGACGGCGTTCTGGCTGCCGTTCCATGGCGTGTCTGCCGTAGAAGTGTATCCACTCCCAGCTGCCCTGTCCCATGTCCAGACAAAGGCTTGCCGCCTTGGTCAGTGTCACCGGTGCTTCGCCCAGATTGCGGATCTCTGCACAGCGTGTCACAATGTCCAGTTCCGGCAACACGCCGTATTTCAATGTCACTTCCACCGCAGAAGCCGTATCCCGCAGAACCACTTCCAGTGTTTCCGCTTCGTCCTCTCCGGCATACAACGCCGGCAGACCGGCAATGGCATACTTGCCCTGTTTCACCGTGTGGCTGTAGTACCGCAGATCCAGTGCACAGCTGCCGTCAGCGTGTACCGCCTCCACTGCCGGCACCCGAAAATCGCCTATGCCTGCTCCGGCATATTCCAGCGGCAGGGTGTCCAGCGAATAGGTGCGGTCATTTCCGGCATCATGGGGATTTCCGGAAAAGCCTACGTCCGGATAGTCCTGCAAATAGGACATGTCACAGCCAGTCTTTGCACCGTACCAGAGATGCCGCAGGACCCCGTAGGTGTCCGCCTGCATCTGGTACATGGTATGCTTTGTTTCCAGTGTAAAAATTCGCTTTTCTGTATTGATCTTGATTGCCATATCCAACACTCCTTCAGGATACAGAAAACCGTATGACATTGCAGTTCCATTCTTCGAATCTTGTCACATCATACGGTTTTCTGTCTATTCTCTATTCTACTAAATTTATTTTTAGCCCTTTACTGCACCATTGGCAATACCGCCGATGATCTGCTTCTGACAGAAGATGTAGAAGATCAGGATCGGGATCAGTGCCAGCAGGTAAGAAGCAAACGCCAGATTGTAGTTCGTGCCGAACTGGGTCTGGAAGTTCAGCTGTGCCAGCGGCAGGGTGGTGTCTTCGCTGCTGGACATGATCACCAGCGGTGTCATGACATCGTTCCATGTGCCAAGAGCCGTCAGAACTGCCACGGTGGCATGCATCGGCTTCATCATGGGGAAAATGATCGTCCAGTAGGTTTTCCATGTGGAAGCACCGTCAATGTTTGCAGCTTCTTCCATTGCCAGCGGAACGTTTTTCAGATAGCCGCTGTACAGCATGACGTTCATGGGCATATAGAATACCAAGTACAGAATGATAACGCCCAGACGGTTGTCCAGTCCCATAATGGCGGTCTGCTTGACCAGCGGCATCATCAGAATGGCAAAGGGAACGAACATACCGCTGACGATGTAAAAGTAGATCAGCTTATAGCCCTTTTTCCGTGCCATGTTTCTGCCAATGGCATAGCCTGCCATAGAGTGGAGCAGCACTGCCAGCACAATGGTCACTGCGGTAATCAGAAAGCTGTTGCCCAGCGAGTGCCAGAAGTTTGTCACACGCATTGCTTCGGAGAAGTTGCTGAAATTCCATGTGCTGGGGAACGAGAGTGCTCCGGCAATGTCATTTGTCATTTCGGTAGGGCTCTTGAACGCGATCATGACGGTCATGTACAACGGGAACAATACCGTCAGGCAGCCCAGAAACAGCAGTACGGTCAGAAGCACATTGGTACCGCCGATTTTATGTGTCTTTTTCATAGCTGTTCCTCCTTCTTACCGGTAATCTTCATCTGAATGATCGAGAATGCCACAATAACAATAAAGAATACTACGGCGTTTGCACTCTGGAATCCGAACTGTCCGCCGTCCATACCGTTTTTGTAGATCAGGTAGGAAATGGACTCGGTACTCTGTGCAGGACCGCCCTTGGTCAAAGACATGATCTGGTCGAATACCATCATCATGTTCTTGGTGCTGAGAATCAGGTTAATGGAAACGAACGGCAGCAGCATCGGGAAAGTCAGCTTCCAGAACTTCTGCCACGGGTTTGCACCGTCGATCATGCCGGCTTCGTAGATGTCTGCCGGAACGGTCTGCAAACCAGAAATGTAGATGATTGTATTCATTGCGACTGCCTGCCATACGCCGACAACCAGTACGCCGATCCACGCGTATTTCTCACTGGCAAGAATACTGTTTTCCAGAAAGCCGATGTGCATTGCCTTGCCCAAAGCAGGAATGATGTAGGTAAAGATAAAGCTGAAAATATAGCCGACGATCAGCCCGCCCAGAATATTCGGGACAAAGTACACGCCGCGGAGCAGGCTCTTGCAGCGGATCCTGCTGTTCAGCCCCATTGCCAGCAACAGGCTCAGACAGTTGATGAGAATGGTTCCGGCAATCGCATACTTGAATGTGAACAGGTAGGAGTGCAGGACACGTTCATCAGAAAACAGGTCGATATAATTTCGCAGTCCCACGAAATCAAAGGTACCATAGCCGCGGTAGTTGGTGAAGCTGTAAACTGCACCAGTAATCAGCGGCAGGGTGTTAAACAGGAAGAACAGAATGACAATCGGAATGGTCATTGCCAGATAGGTTCGATTGTTGCTGCTCAATGCTTTTCTTTTGCTCATGATGCATTCTCCTCCTCATATTTTTGTACTTTCGCGATCAGGTCGCGGTTATACCGTTTCCATTCCTTATCGAAACGCTTCAGGAACTTGGCGGTGGAGTCACTGCTGTCGTCCATGAGATAAGTCTGTACCATTGCGTCCACGCTCATCTCACTGGGATAGTGGTGATCGTGGAAGTCGGACATTCTGCCCTCATCGATATAGGAACGCATACCGTCCAGCATCGACGGCAGAGTGAAGTCGCCGTCCTTACAGGGCACTGCGTTCTGGTTGTCCAGATAGATCTGAATGGTTTCATCGTCATACAAGAACTTCAGCACTTCGTAAACGGCATCTTTGTGCTTGGTTTCTTTCATCACGCAGAACTGCAGGTCAACACCGGAGTTCAGCACGTTATCTGCTTCGTCCTCATTTGCAGGGAATACAAACGAGTCAATGTTCATATCCGGATTTACCGACTGAATTTGCGGCACCGCATAGCTGCCGATGGGATACATTGCCGATTCGCCCCGTGCAAAAGCAGTGCAGGCATCATTATAGCTGTACGCATATGGATTCGGTTCTGCGTAGTCCAGCAGTACCTTGTCCTTTTCGGCAACTTCCTGATATGCGTCCGTAAAGGTCGTCTTTCCGGCGTTGACATCGCTGCAGGTGGACGGAGAAGACAAGCCTACTGCCAGTGCATTCCACGGTGCCATACAAGTCCATGTGTCCTTATATCCCAGATACAGCGGGTACACATCAGAGGTGTTCTGAATGGTTTCACACAGGTCGGTGAATTCGCTCCATGTGGTAGGGATCTCCCAGCCATTCTCCTCGAACATATCCTTGTTGTACAGGATTCCGGCACAGTTTGCCACATAAGGCAGTCCGTATACCCCGTCTTTCGGAATGAACTCCAGTTCATCTACAATGTCCAGATATGCCGGTTTGATGCCTGACACGCCCTCAAAATCGGAAACGTCCAGAAACATATCTGCGTCCAGAAAGTTGGAGTAGTTGATGTCGCCGCCGATACCGATAATGTCCGGATAATCCCCGCGGATAAACCGTGTTTTCAGCACAGTCATAGCTTCATTGGGCGATTCAATGGTCAGATGAATATCATCATGGGTCGCATTAAAGCGTTCCTCCATTTCCTCGAAAGCCGCAACAGCTTCCGGTTTATACTGTACCATTGTCACTTCCGTTTTCCCGTCATTTTTCGATGTACCTGCACAGCCGGACAGCGGCAGTGTGGACAACACGGCACCTGCCAAAATCAGGCTGCTGACTACATGCTTTCTTCTCATGTGATCTTCCTCCTTTTCAGGTAAAACCCTGTGTTTTTTGCTGCTTTTATTATAACATACCAATATGCAACTGGTAAATACCACAAATCAACTTATTTCATACCATTTTGCCGCTTTTCCCGCAAATATCAAAAAACAGGTTGCATTTTGGTATATTTCGTGCTATAATGAGTATCATATGAACAACAAAAAACATAAATGGTACAAGTTCAGATGAAATTTATGATAAGAGGTAATATTATGCAGAATTTGATCTTTTCAATTTTTCCCAATCAGAACTTTGTAGACCTCGGCTTGTTCCAGTTCGGGTGGGAACGCTGTACACCGGCACACTCTTTCGGACCGGCTGCGAGAAACCACTATCTGTTTCACTATATTCTATCCGGCACCGGCACCCTGATGGCAGACGACAGCAAGGGTGTCACCCAGACCTACTCGATCAAAAGCATGCAGGGGTTCATGATCTTCCCCAACCAGATCACCACCTATGTTGCCGACAAGCAGCTGCCGTGGGAATACGTCTGGCTGGAATTCGACGGACTCCGTGTGAAGTCCCTGCTGGACACCATTGGGCTTTCGCTGGACAAACCGGTCTATCATGCCAGAAACAAAAGCCTGCGGGAGGACATGGCAAACGAAATGCTGTACATCTCCCGCCACAAAGATGAGTCGCCTTTTCATCTGATCGGGCATCTCTATCTGTTTCTGGATTATCTTCTGCGTTCTGCGGCAGATGAACAGCTGGAACACGGCAGCAAACTGCGGGAATTCTACATTCACGAGGCACTGACCTACATTGAACACAACTTTCAAAATGAGATCACGATTGAAGATATTGCCGGTGTCTGCGGACTGAACCGCACTTATTTCGGCAAAATTTTCAAGGAAGCACTGGGGAAAACGCCACAGGAATTCCTGCTGAATTACCGCATGCTCAAAGCGGCGGAGCTGCTGAAGCTGACCAGTCTTTCTATCGGGGATGTTGGGCTGGCAGTGGGGTATGCCAACCAGATGCACTTTTCCAGAGCATTCAAGAACAACTACGGCATTTCCCCCAGAGAATGGCGGTATCAGAACCATATCAACAATACCGTTGACAGCGACGAAGAACATACACAATAAAAAACGAGCCTGTTTTCAACCGAAAAAACAGGCTCGTTTCTTGTTATGCAGAGGGCATTGTCTTTTTCCGGAAAGTTCGCAGCAGAATCGGAACAGACACCACAGCTGTAATGCATTCCGCCAGCGGGAACGCCCACCAGACCAGTTCTGCACCGCGTTCATACATCAGAAACAGCAGACAAAACGGAATCGGCAGCACAAGCAGGCGAAGCAGTGCCAGCAGCAGCGGCGAAAACACACAGCGAAAGCCCTGCAAGATGCCCTGTATCAGCACAGTGATTCCCATAAACACATAGCCCAGCGTACAGATACGCATAGACCGCATGCAAAGCTGCTGCACTTCCCTGCTGCCGTCGCTCTGAAACAAACCGGAGATCGGTGCTGCAAACAGCTGAAATAAAACTGTCACTATAAGCATCAGTCCGGCGGCGTACAGCAGCCCGTAGCGAACACACTGCCGCAGACGTGCTTTTTCCCGTCTGCCATAATGAAACGCCACCACAGTAATCAGCGTGTTGCTCAAGCCGAACGCTGCAAAAAGGGCAAATTGCTGAATCTTATAATAAATGCCATAGGCAGCCTGCAATGGCTCCGCCAGATCTCCCTGTGTGCCGAATACCAGATTCACAAACAGCACCATGACAGAAAGCAGCCCCTGCATCACTGCGGCAGGAATCCCGATGGCGTAGATGCCGCGAATCAGTCCCCACCGAGGACGAATGCGTTTCCAGTCCTGCCGAATCTCCCGATCCCACCGGTAGTGAAACAGCATTGCCATGACCAGTGACGCTACCTGTCCCACAACGGTTGCCACAGCAGCACCGACAACGCCCATATCCAATCCAAAAATAAACAGCGGATCCAACAGGATATTCAACGCGGCACCAGTGATTTGTGCAATTGTGGAAAGATTTGTGCGACCGGTTCCCTGCAAAAAACGTTCATAGACAGTATAACCGATACTGCCAAAGGAACCCATACAGCAGATTCGCAGATACTGTTCACCCATTTCCTGCCGGAGAGCATTCCCGTTTGCCTGCATGGCGATAAACAGCTTCGTGCCGAAAATGCCGAACAGCAGGAAAACGGCATAGATGCAGATCGCCAGAAAAATTCCGTTTCCGGCAATACAAGCCGCCTTTTCCGAATTTCGCTCGCCCAGTGTCTTGGAAAGCAGGGCATTGATGCCAATGCCAGTGCCCACGCCAACAGCCACGATCAGCAGCTGAATGGAATAGGAATCCGTCAGGGCGAGCACGGCAGTGGCTCCGTTCTTCATATGGCTGACAAAAACGGTGTCCACAATATTGTACACCGCCTGCAATACCATAGAGAGCACCATGGGCATTCCCATGCTCAGGATCAGGGTGCGGATTGGAAAATCCGCCAGTTTGTTCGGGGTTCCGGTTTGTGTCGCCGAGTGATTTTCTTGCATGATTTCTAAACCTCCAAAAGTCAATGGCGACACTGCACAAAACTCTGTGCAATGTTGCCCAATATATGCAAAAACGGCGTAAACCCAGTCAGATTCTAACTGGATTTACGCCGTTTCGCTACACGTTATCAATTTATTTTATCACACCGCACCGAAAAATGCAAGTGCTTTTTACAAAAAATGTTACAGCAAAGCCGTCAGGCGGGCTTTACGCTTCGTCGTCCAGAACCGGAATACGGGACAGAATCTCCACGCCTTCCTTTGCCAGCTTCTGCTTGAATGCCTCTGCGGTCTTCTGGTCGCAGCCGCTGATCATGCAGCCGTTTTCTCTGGTGTTCAGCAGCTTTACGCCGACTTCGTCAGCGATCTTGGCAAATACACCGCTGCCGCAGGGAGAAGTCCGGTAGCAGCGTGCTGCAAAGAAGTCGTCAATGGGAGCCACGAAGTCTGCTCCTTCTTCTGCCGGTTCCCAGCTCTGGGATTCTACTGTATCGGTCTGCTTTACCTCGTCGATCAGGTCACCCAGTACGGCACTGGCAGTCGGCAGCTTGCCGGCACCACGGCCATAGAACATGGTCTTGTCCACACCGTCGCCCCATACCATGACAGCGTTGAACACGCCGTTGACATGGGAAATCAGGCTCTCGTTCATGACAACCATAGGCATCACTGTAGGCAGGATCTTTCCGCTTTCCAGACGCTTTACCGCACCGATCAGCTTCACTGCACCGCCAAAATCCTGTGCCAGCTGTACGTCTTCCAGTGTGATGTTGCGGATACCCTTGGTGTATACCTGTTCCGGATATACGTGCTTGCCGAATACCAGCGAGGACAGAATGCAGATCTTCCGGCAGGCATCGCCGCCGTCAATGTCTGCGGAAGGGTCACGCTCTGCATAGCCCAGCTTCTGTGCCAGTGCCAGTGCATCATCAAAACGCATCTTGTCGCAGAACATCTTTTCCAGAATGAAATTGGTGGTACCATTCAGAATGCCGGCAACTGCGGAGATGTCATTGGCAGCCAGACAGGTGTGCAGCGGACGAATGATCGGGATCGCACCGCCGACGCTGGCTTCGAAGAAGAAGTTCACGTGATGTGCCTTTGCCACCTGCAACAGAATGTCGCCTTTTTCAGCAACCAGCTGCTTATTGGAAGTGGCAACGCTCTTACCGGCTTCCAGACAACGGCGAACGAAGTCAAACGCCGGATTGACACCGCCCATGCACTCTGCCACGTAGCCGACCTCCGGATCGTCGAGAATCACCTGAATGTCGTGTACCACGCGGTCACCGTACGGATCATCCGGAAATTCCCGCAGATCCAGAATATATCCTATTTCCAGCTCTGTGCCGGTATTTTTTTCGATTTTCTTCTGATTGCGGTAGAACAGTTCCACAACACCGGAACCAACTACGCCATAACCCAATACTGCAATTTTCTTCATTACTTTACTTCCTCCAAGTTTCAGCAGACTTTGAGAATCCGCCGTTTATTCGCCGGACAGGAGCCGCACCTCTACAACGCCCTGCAGGGCAGAGATCTTGTGCGTAATGTCAATGGGATTTGCCATACCCTCGCCCATTTTCAGGGACAGAGAAACCTGTGCCACGCCGTCCACCGGAATGTTCTGGTTGACAGTCAGGATATTGGCACGCATGCTATATAATGTAGTCAGCACATTGGAAAGCACGCCTGCCTCGTCCCGCAGCGTTACCGAAAAGTTGACGATCTGCTGTGTCATCTTGTCATCATAGGCAAACACACAATCCCGATATTTATAAAAGGCACTGCGTGAGATCCCCATACGTTTGCACGCCGAGGAAAAGCTGCGTTCGGTCTTGTCGGCGACCAGCTTTTTGACTTCCAGCACCTTTCCGAAAATTTCCGGAAGCACTGCGGTATCTACTACAATATATCGTGTCCGTTTGTCCATGTTCCTGTCTGCACAGTATCGAAAGCATGCTTCTGTGACAAAGCCTGCCCTCCGGCTGCGTTTCTCCTCCTCTTTCCGCAAAATGCAGGACCCTTTGCTGATCCCGCAGCAAACAGTCCGTGTACAAAAAACAATTGTACTTATATCAACTATATAACTATACCATGATTTCACCTGTTTGTCAAGGGCAATCTACTGTTTTTTCTGCGAAAACAGATTTTTTTCCTTTTTGATGTATCCGCCGCCTGTGCCGGCACCCCACAGAATCCCGAATATGATTCTTTCAAAAAAAGCGGTTTTTTTCTTTTTTTTGATAGGAAAACAGATTTTTTCATTTTGAAATCAAGGCAATTGCAGAATCGGCGGAAAAGCACTTGACAAAGTCAGAAAATTCGAGTATGATAATATTGTCAACGGAACACAGAGGGATTTCACCTCATGCGTTTCCGGCAAATGATTGTGACAAGGAGAGCCGACTTGAAGAACAGACAGCAGCAGGACGAACAGCATACGCCCCAGAAACAGGGGATATTTGCCGACAGATGCCGATGCAGAGTTCTCAAAGCGGTTCGAAGATGATACGTGAAACAAAGGCGTTTCCATGATGAAACCGGTACAAACAGACTGAAGCTTGTACAGAAAACGGTGAACCATGAAAATGCTTTTTATTTTTAGGAGGTAACTATCATGTCCAAAAATGTTGCTGAGTACTTTGCATGCGACGTCTTCAATGACGAAGTCATGAAGGCAAGACTCCCGAAGCCGGTTTATAAGGCAATGACCAAGACCCGCAAAATGGGGACTCCGCTGGATCCCACCTATGCAGATGTGGTTGCAAATGCCATTAAGGACTGGGCGATCGAGCACGGTGCCACACATTACACCCACTGGTTCCAGCCGATGACCGGTTCTACTGCTGAAAAGCACGATTCCTTTATCAGCCCCACTGACAACGGCATGGTAATTATGAACTTCTCCGGCAAGGAACTGGTCAAGGGCGAACCGGACGCTTCTTCTTTCCCGTCCGGCGGTCTGCGTGAAACCTGCTCTGCAAGAGGCTATACCGCATGGGATCCGACTTCCTACTGCTTCGTCAAGGAAGGCTCTCTGTATATCCCGACCGTATTCGTTTCCTACACCGGTGAAGCACTGGACAAGAAAACACCGCTGCTGCGTTCCATGGATGCTCTGAGCCAGCAGGCAGTCCGCATTCTGCGTCTGTTCGGCAACACCACCGCAACCAAGGTCACCTCTACCGTAGGTCCGGAACAGGAATACTTCCTGATCGACAAGAAGATGTACGATCAGCGTGAAGACCTGATTATGACCGGTCGTACCCTGTTCGGTGCAATGCCGCCGAAGGGACAGGAACTGGACGACCAGTATTTCGCAAACCTGAAGCCCCGCGTTGCTGCTTACATGGCTGATCTGGACGAGGCTCTGTGGAAGGTTGGCGTATTCGCTACCACCAAGCACAACGAAGTTGCTCCGGCACAGCACGAAATGGCTCCGGTATTCTCCACCACCAACATTTCCACCGACCAGAACGAACTGGCAATGGAAGTTATGGAAAAGGTTGCCCTGAAACACGGTCTGGTCTGCCTGCTGCACGAAAAACCGTTCGCAGGTGTCAACGGTTCCGGTAAGCACAACAACTGGTCTATGGCAACCAACGACGGACAGAACCTGCTGGATCCGGGCTGCACACCGATGGAGAACATGCAGTTCCTCACCTTCCTGTGTGCAATCATCAAGGGTATTGATGAATATGCAGATCTGCTCCGCATCAGTGCTTCCTCTGCCGGCAACGACCACCGTCTGGGTGCAAATGAGGCTCCGCCGGCAATCATCTCCATTTTCATGGGCGAAGAATTACAGGGCGTTCTGGACGCACTGGAAGCAGGCACTTCCTATAAGAGCGAATCCAAGGTATTCGAGATCGGCGTAGACGCTCTGCCGGACTTCCCGAAGGATTCCACCGACCGGAACCGGACTTCTCCGTTCGCTTTCACCGGCAACCGTTTCGAATTCCGTATGGTTGGTTCTTCCGACAACATCGGCTGCCCGAACTCTCTGCTGAATGCCATTGTTGCCGGCGAACTCTCTGACATCGCCGACAAGATGGAAAGCGTTCCGGCTGACAAGTTCGATGACGAGCTGAAATCGCTGCTGGTTTCCATTATCAAGGAACACAAGCGTATCATCTTCAACGGCAACGGCTATTCCGACGAATGGGTCGCTGAAGCAGAAAAGCGTGGTCTGCCGAACTTCAGATCCACTGTTGACTGCGTTCCGCACTATGCAGATGCCAAGAATGTTGCTCTGCTCCAGAAATTCGGCGTACTGTCCGAAAAGGAAATCAAGGCTCGTATGGAAGTCCTGCTGGAAAACTATGCAAAGACCATCAATATTGAAGCCCTGACCATGATCGACATGACAAAGAAGAAGTATATTCCGACCTGTATTGCCTACACCAAGGAACTGTGCGATGCTGCCGCAGTGAAGCAGTCACTGGACATCTGCTCCTGCGTTGAAAAGGAACTGGCAGAAAAGGTCAGCAGCCTGACAAAGGCAGCTTATGAAGCTACCGAGAAGCTGGAGGCTGCTGTAGCTGCTGCTGCCGCAAAGGATGACTGCGTACTGTCTATGGCAAAGTCCTATCGGGAAGATGTCATTCCGGTAATGGACGATCTGCGTGCCGCTGTGGACGCTCTGGAAGTTATCACACCTTCTGAAAAGTGGCCGGTACCGGCATACAGCGACATCATCTTCAATGTCTGATCGCTCAAATCTAAAGTAATTACTGCAAAGAGTGGTTTACCTCCCATTCTTTGAGAAACCGTCTGTATTCCCATTTGCGGAATACAGGCGGTTTTTTGCGTTTTGCCCTTGACAATTCCACTGCACTGTGCTATACTAATATTGCAAACTGCTGTACGACATATACAACAGTTGAAACAGTCATAGCAAGGGAGTTGCGTTTTCTATGAAATCACATCGCATCAAGTTTCAAAAAATTCTCGCCGTGCTTCTGGCGATTCTGGCACTGGTGGGCGGACTGTTCGGGCTTTGCCGTGCAGTCGCCTCTGCACGTGCCTATGATATTGCACCGCTGACTGACGAACGGCTGGCAGAACTGGATCTGACCGGCATCACCCACCTGATGATCGTGGCACACCCCGACGACGAAACCCTCTGGGGCGGTGCTCACATCGCAGACGGCGGGTATCTGGTGGTGTGCATTACCAACGGATATAACGCCACCCGTTCCGCAGAGTTTCAGGCAGTCATGCAGGCTTCGAACAATGTGGGGCTGATCTTGTCCTATCCGGACAAAGTCGCCGGCAAGCGGGACGACTGGACACATGTTCGTTCCCAGATACAGACAGACCTCGAAAAAGTTATGACCTATCAGCCGTGGGAGGACATCGTCACCCATAACGCCAAGGGCGAATACGGACACATTCACCACAAGATGACACACCAGATCGTCACCGCCCTGTACGATGCCAACCAATTGCAGGAGCCACTGTACGTCTTTGGAAAGTACTACTGTGCAGTAACGCTGCCTGACGTACAGGACAGCCTGACACCGATCTCCGATGACGCACTGCAACAAAAGGAAGCCCTGCTACAGCTGTACACTTCGCAGGCACATACCATTCAGAATCTGTCCCACATGAACCCCTATGAGATGTGGACACAGATTCGCGGAGGAAGCACTGATGACGACAACACGTAAAAAGACACTGCTGCACTGCGGGATTCTGACAGGGATTCTGGGGGCTGTAGTGCTGCTGATCTTTCTGGTGCACCCCGGCTGTGTATACGGGGCACAGACGGACTGGAGCAACCAGCACTTTGCCATTCCGGAATACTTCCGCACCCGTTTCTATGCCACCGGTAATCTCTTTCCCAACTTCGCCATGCAGCTGGGCAGCGGACAGAATATTTTCAATTTCGCCTACTACGGGCTGTACAGTCCGGTGATCCTGCTGTCCTTTGCGTTTCCGTGGCTATCTATGGCGACGTACCTGCAAATCTCCAACATCCTGCTGACGCTGCTCAGTGCATTTCTCTGCTATTTCTGGCTGCGGAAATGGTTTGTTCCCAATCTGTCCCTTTTTATGGCAGTGCTCTACCTGCTGGCGGCACCGGTCATCTTCCACAGTCATCACCACATCATGTTCGTGAACTACTTTCCCTTTTTGTTCTGGGCATTGTTCGCCGTGCATCATGCTCTGGAGAAACGGTGCAGTCTTTCGCTGATCGCAGCATCTGCCTGCATTCTCCTCACCAGCTTCTTTTTCAGCGTAGGAGCCTTTTTCGCGATTCTCATCTACGCCGTTTTTCTCACCCTGCACCAGCATCATGTGCACCTGTTCCGGCAGCTGATGCGGACAATTGGCATCACCTGTCTGCATTTGCTGCTGGGAGCCGTTCTCGCCGCGTTTCTGCTGCTGCCGGTGGCATGGACTCTGCTACACGGCAGAGATGTTTCCGGCAGCTCTCAGAGCCTCTGGAGCCTTCTGATGCCCGGCATGCACTTGAATTATCTGACATACAGTCCCTTTTCCATTGGCATGACCTCTTTCAGCATTCTGGCGATCTGTGCCATGCTTTGCTTTCCGCAAAGGGCATACCGGTTTCTCGCCGGTATCTTTGGCGTGATTCTGGCGTGTCCTCTGCTGCTGTACCTCATGAACGGCACGATGTATCTGGATCCCAAGGCGTACATTCCCCTGCTGCCACTGCTGCTGTTGCTGTGCGGATTCTTCTGGAAGACCTTACTGTCCCACCAGATCGCCCTGCGTTCCACGCTGCTGCTGTTTTCCGCAGTACTGGGTATGGGTATCCTGTCCCAGACCGGAACTGATGCAGAGCGAATTGCAGTGATTCTGGACGGGCTTTCGATGCTGGCGGCATTCCTGTTCTATTTCCGCCGGCAGAATGCCAAGCCTTCCGGAAACGCCTCCACAAAAATCCTGCTGATCCCTACGCTGGCATTCAGCACCGCGACCTGTCTGACAGTCAATCTCTGCGACACCTACATGTCCAAGGAAGATGTCAGCATTGTCTATTCCTCGGAGATTCAAACACTGACAGATCAGATTGCAGCAGAAGACGACGGCTTTTACCGCATTTCCAACGAGTACCACGCCGGCGACACAGTAAA
Source organism: Ruminococcus sp. OM06-36AC (assembly GCF_003438725.1). Classification (NCBI taxonomy): domain Bacteria; kingdom Bacillati; phylum Bacillota; class Clostridia; order Eubacteriales; family Oscillospiraceae; genus Ruminococcus; species Ruminococcus sp. OM06-36AC. Next base: position 43,448 of record NZ_QSTT01000016.1, on the reverse strand, counting down.
CCGCATCTGGGGCAGCAATTACTACCGGAGTTCTGTCTATTCCTCTGTCCACAATGCCGCATTTTCCGACTTTTATTTCCGGCAGACCCACAACGAAAACGGCATTCGGAACGCCGCCATGATCGTACAGTCCAAGAATCCGGTTTTTGGCATTCTCATGGGAGAAAAATATCTGATCAGCCAAAAGCCCATTACCCGTTACGGATTCCGGCAGATCGGACAGGAGGGAGCGTATCTGCTGTACGAGAACACGCTTGCCTATCCCATCGGCTTCGCCACCTCCAACATCATGACTACCGAGGAACTGAAAGGACTTCGTTATCCCAATCAGCTGGAAGCACTGCTGGAAAATGCTGTAGTCCATGCCGCAGACCTGCCGGAGGATTCCACATTCCACGCCAAGCAGCCGGACAGCATTCATCAGATCGCCCCGTCCTATACTGCCACGGCATACAGTGACAAACAGATCACCGCCATTGGTGACGGCAAGTATTATGTGCACAGCAAAACGGACTTCTCGGTAACGGTCACACTCGATGAGCCGATCGATGATCTGCTTCTGCTGAAATTCCACGTGGACAATCACCTCGGGAACGGCACCACCACCGGCGACGTGGCAATTACCATTAACGGTATCCGCAACAAGCTGACAGACCCCCAGTGGAAGTACCAGAACAATAACAACAACTTCCAGTACACGCTTTCCTCCGACAAGTCCATTCAGAAACTGAAACTGAAATTTTCCGCCGGCGATTATGTCATTTCCAAACCGGTGATGTACACCATGGAATATCAGGTACTGGAGGACACCTCCGCGGAAATCAGCCCGTGGCAGCTGCACCACGACACCCTCGGTGACGACACCATGGCTGGCAGCATTCAGGTGAAGCAGGACGGCTGGTTCGTGCTGGCAGTCCCCTATGACACCGGCTTTCACGTCACCGTGGACGGAAAGGAAACCGCCTATTCCCGCACAGACACAGACTTTCTGGGATTCCCGATCACACAGGGAGAGCATCAGATCAGCATCACCTATACAGCTCCGCTGGCAAAAGCCGGAAAGTACTGCTCCGCCGCCGGAATTGCCTTGACGCTGCTGTTTTTCACCGGAAACTGTTGGCTGCGGCGGCGAAAACAAAAACAACATTCCTAAGGCAATACCGCACAAATATTTTCACACCGCATTTGCAGCACATGCTGCAAGTGCGGTTTTTTATCGGTTCATCTCCCGCTTGTCCGTCCGGTTCAGAAGATAGTCCACCGACACCTGATAAAAATCGGCAATGCGTACCAGCACTTCCGTGGGAATGTCATGCCCGCCGGACTCGTAATAGCTATAGGTTCGCTGGCTGATGAACAGCACCCTTGCCATGTCCGTCTGTGTCATGTCCATGTCCTCCCGTAAGTTCCGAATGCGAATATACTGCATAAAATATCACCCTTTCAAGAATATGGTTTTATTTTATGCTAGAACAAAACGTTCTATTGACTTTTAGAATAAAACATGCTATAATGAGGTTGTTCCATTTTGGAAAAAAGGGAAACATCATCAAAAAAAGGAGGATATTACAACATGAAACACAAATGGCTTGCGGGACTGCTGGTCATCGCAATGCTCGGGGCAATGGGCGGCTGTTCCAGTGCCGGAAACAGCAGTGCTTCCCAGAAGGCGGAGGAATCTTCTGCCAAGGAAAGCAGTGCCGCAGAGGAGAGCAGCGATGCAGAAAAAAGCGACAACGCTGCTGACGAATCAAAGGTATTGTTCGAGGACAGCACTGTCCGAATCACCTACACCGGCACTGACGAAGAAAGCTGGATGGGCAAAGGGCTGAAAGTCACCATTGAGAATCTGTCCGACAAAAACATTTCCGTTCAGACCAGAGAAGCTTCCGTCAATAGTGTCATGGACGATCCGTATTTTTCCTGCGATGTGGCTTCCGGAAAAACGGCAAATGACACGATCTATTTTTCCACCAAGGACGAACTGGGAACCGTTGAACTTTCATTCCACATTTTCGACAGTGACACGTTCGATACCATTGCCGACACCGAAAAGGTCACGCTCGTTATTGATGACTGCATCACCAGCGAAAAAACAGAAGCTGACAAGATCTATGAAGTCAACGGCGTAGTCGTTTCCTATGCCGGCAAGGTGGACGACGACATCTGGGGCACGGAATTCCAATTTCTCATCGAGAACAACGGCACAGAAACATACACCGTTCATGCGGAAAACATTTCCATTGACAATACGATGTACGACGGTTCGATGTATGCCGAAGTAGCAGCCGGCAAATATGCCAACGAAACCATGTCGTTCATCGGCGAGGAGCTGCCGGCAGAAATGAATGAGTTGGAATTCAAGCTGGTCATCAGCAACAGCAGTTACGAAACCGTAGCGGAATCTGATCCGATCAAGGTTTCCATACAGTAATCAGAAAGCAGAGGTATTTTATCATGGCAAAAGGACAAAAAACGATTTACAAAAACAGTGCAGTCATTCTGCGGCTGGTTCTGGGCATTCTCTCCATTGTAATTTCCGCAGTGGTAGGATTCCAGTCCTGTGCTGCCGGCATCGGTGAAGCCATTTCCGAAGCAGAAAGTTCCAGCGGTGCTGGCGGACTGTTCACAGGATTTTTCCTGCTGGCAGCCGGCATTGTCGCAATTGCTGCCAGAAAGACCAAGGGCGGCACTATTGCATCGATCATCTTATACGCATTGGCTGCTATTTTCGCCTTTGCAAACCTGAGTGAAAACTTCGGCGATCTGGTCGTATGGGCAGTGCTTTCCGTAATTTTCGCAGTGGTACTGGTAATCACCCTGTTCCTGAAAGAAAAGGATTCTTCTGACGAAACCACAAAGGAATAATTCTTCTTTCCGCATATACAAAAAACGCTGTGCAATTCTTCGTTGCACAGCGTTTTTCTTTTTCAAACAACATCGCACAAAACCGTCAGGCGTATTTTATGGGTGCTGCATTTTCACTTATTCTGTTTCCTGCTGTTTCCGGCGGGCTTCCAGTTCTTCCAGAGCGTCTTTGCGGGACAGGCTGATCTTGCCGTCTTTGATGTCCATGACCTTTACGATAATGGCATCGCCTACGGAGACCACGTCCTCTACCTGTTCTACCCGTTCCTTGTCCAGCTTGGAGATATGTACCAGACCGTCGCGTCCCGGTGCAATTTCTACAAAGGCACCGAACGGCTTAATGGAAACGACCTTGCCCTTATAGATCGAGCCGACTTCCGGATCAATGGCAATGGTTTCGATCATCTGGTATGCCTTGCGGCAGCCTTCCATGGAAATGCCGCTGATAAATACGTGACCGTCCTCGTTGACATCGATCTTCACGCCGCACTCTGCGGACATTTTCTGGATCACCTTACCACCCTGACCGATGACATCACGGATCTTGTCAGTCGGGATCTTGATCTGGAGCATCTTCGGTGCGAATTCTCCCACGGTATCTCTCGGAGCCGGAATTGCCTTGAGCATGATCTCGTCCAGAATGTACAGACGGGCTTTCCGTGTCTTTTCAAAGGCTTCGGCAATAATTGCCGGTGTCAGACCGTCTACCTTAATATCAACCTGAATGGCAGTGATACCCTTCTTGGTACCGCCAACCTTGAAATCCATATCGCCGTAGAAGTCTTCCAGTCCCTGAATATCTACCATGGTCTTGAACTCATCGCTGTTCGGCAGTGTGATCAGACCGCAGGAAATACCGGCAACCGGTGCGTGAATCGGCACGCCTGCGTCCATCAGTGCCAGTGTCGAACCGCAAATCGATGCCTGTGAGGTAGAGCCGTTGGAGGACAGCACCTCGGACACCAGACGCATAGCATACGGGAATTCTTCCACTGTGGGCAGCACCGGAATCAGGGCACGTTCTGCCAGTGCACCGTGACCGATCTCACGCCGTCCCGGGCCGCGGCTGGGCTTGGTTTCGCCTACGGAGTAGGACGGGAAATTATACTGATGCATGTAACGCTTGGAGGTTTCCTCGTCCAGACCGTCCAGCTTCTGGCTGTCGCTGACCGGTCCCAGCGTAGCAACTGTCAGCACCTGTGTCTGACCACGAGTGAACAGACCAGTACCATGTACGCGGGGCAGCACGCCGACTTCCGCAGCCAGCGGACGAATCTCGTCAATGCCTCTGCCGTCCACACGCTTGCCCTCATAGAGCCATGCACGGACAATTTTCTTCTGAATCAGATACAGGATCTCATCGATCATGCCGGTTTCTTCGCCGCAGACAGCATCAAATGTTTCGTGTGCGGCATCAATGATCGGACGCAGACGGGCATCACGTTCATTTTTATCATTGGTATCCAGTGCGTGTTCTACCTGCTCATGTACCATAGCATCGATATTTTCGAACAGTTCCTGATCGACCTCGTGTGCCTCGAATGTGAACTTTTCCTTGCCGATCTTCGCCTGAATCTCGGAAATAAAGGCAACCATTTTCTTGATTTCTTCGTGGCCAGTCAGAATTGCCTGCAACATGGTATCTTCCGGCACTTCGTTCGCACCGGCTTCGATCATGACGATCTTGTCCTTGGTACCGGCAACCGTCAGGTGCAGGTCATTGTGCTGCCGCTGTTCCAGTGTGGGGTTCAGCACGATCTCGCCGTCTACCAGACCAACACTGATGCCGGCGATCGGTCCGTTCCACGGAATATCGGAGATCGACAGAGCGATAGAAGTGGCGATCATACCTACAATATCCGGTGCACAGTCCGGATCCACTGCCATAACTGTCATGACTACAGAAACGTCATTCCGCATAGACTTCGGGAACAGCGGACGAATCGGACGGTCTACCATACGGGAAGTCAGGATCGCCTTTTCAGAGGGCTTTCCCTCCCGCTTGGTGAAGGAGCCGGGAATCTTGCCTACGGAATACATACGTTCTTCGTAGTCTACTGACAGCGGGAAAAAGTCGATTCCCTCTCTGGGCTTGGCACTGGCTGTAACATTCGCCATAACAACGGTATCGCCGTAGCGTACCCAGCAGGAACCGTTGGACAGTGCACAGGTTTTTCCGGTTTCTACCGAAAGGGGTCTTCCGGCAAATGTAGTTTCAAATCGCTGTACATTTTCAAACATAATTCGAAATTCCTTTCCTGATTCCAATCCTTCGAATTCGCAAAAAGCCCTATGCTCTCTCCTCACCTTTTGCAAAGCACACGGCTTCCTGCGAATACCTGAATTTGGAATCGATTTCATACACAGAAAGGCAGACAAAGCCACTGGCTCTGTGCTGCCTTTCCTTTTTTCAATCGTTGTTTCTTACTTACGGATACCCAGCTTCTCGATAACCGCACGATAACGGTTAACGTCCTTCTTCTTCAGGTAGTTCAGCAGGTTTCTTCTGTGACCAACCATCTTCAGCAGACCACGTCTGGAGTGGTGGTCGTTCTTGTGGGACTTCAGATGAGCAGTCAGATCGTTGATTCTCTTCGTCAGGATCGCGATCTGTACTTCCGGAGAACCAGTATCGTTCTCATGGGTCCGGTTTTTCTCGATGATTTCTGTTTTTTCTTCTTTCAACAGCATGTTCTTTCACCTCATTCAATATTTCATCAATGCACATAGAAAGAGGCAGGTGACTTCCCGACGGGACAAAGCATGCACCCCTGCGGGCTTACTCCAAATTCCAAGTACATGACAAAATATATTATACCACATCTTTTTCGATTTGTAAAGTGCTTATTTTGTAAATTAAGAAATAATTTTTCCTTTTCCCTTGTGCGAACGTCCGCCGGAGCTTTTGCCGCCGGATTTCTTTGCCGGCTCGATCGGCTTTTCCTCGCCGCCGCGATCCTCGAACACGGTTTCCTCCCCGTCCGTCACGGTCTGTGCCAGTTCCGGATTGACCTCGCCCCGCTGTTCATAGTAGGGATTGATGATGTACTTCTGAATGACCGGATAGGACTGGAACGTAATCACCAGACCCAGCCAGGAAGCCGGCATTACCGGCAGCAGGAACAGCAGGATCATGGAATACCGGATATTCACGAACATCAGCACCAGCACGTAGACCGCAATGACTGCTGCCAATACCAATATGGTGATGATGTTGGTTTTCAGGGCAACTACCGACAGTGCCAGCGAATTTTTCAGCACGTTTTTCAGGGAAAGATTCGTGGAAACCAGCATCGGGAAAATGTAAAAGTTCATGAGCAGTGCAATAACACCGATACTCAGGGTAATGGCAAACAGCACATAAAACATCTTGCTGCCGGTCTGTTCGATCAGGCGGGGATACACGTAAAATGCCGCCGAGATGCAGCACGCCAGCACGCAGTCCAGCACGCCGACAATACAGGCATGCTTGAATTCTGTGCGGAACGTGTGGAAAAATTCATGTGCCAGAAACGTAGGCTTTTCCATGATAAAATTTTTCAGAATTTTCGTATGTGCCGCCGTTGCCGGACCGATAATCACCGCAAACAGCACCAGACATGCCGCCGCCAGAATGGTTCCCAGCTGGGAATCCACTGCAAAAAACAGGGCGACTGCACCGATCACCGGCAAAAAGCTGAGAAAGTACAGCAGGTTCAGTTCAAACAGTTTCCAGAACTTTCTGCCGAATATCTCAAAAAAGCGGAATATTCCTTTTTTCTTGGGGGCATTCTTCGAGATACCGGAACCGGCACGCTCATAATGATTTCCGAATAATCCCATAGACAAACTTCCTTTCTTCAAGCTGCTTTCCGTGAAAAAAGCAGCATACATCTTTTATTCCGGCAGCACCGCACAGATCTATGCAGTGCTACATTTCAATTGCATAAAACAACGCACTATATAACAGCGTATGCAGTACCAGCAGCACCAACAGTACGACAAAACGGGCACAGTACATTCGCAGCTGGTGGCACATCTGATCTGTTGGTTCGTCCCGAAATCCATAATCAGTGAATTTTCCAGAGAACCGCAGGGACTCCCGCGATGCCACCGCCAGCAGTGCCGAAACCGGCACAAAATAAATCAGCAGGAGCACACTCCGCACCAGCACATTTCCGGAGCCGCACTGCATTTGCAAGGCACCGCCCATACAAACGCCGTAAGTCAGCAGCAGCAGCCATACAAAAGGCTGTCCCACCGCGGAAAACCCCAGCAGGAAAAAGGTCATCAGAAACAACAAAATGTTCCCGATGCTCCCCAGCCAGAGGGCTGCCAGACTAGACCGTTTTTCCAGAAACATACCCAGAAAACACGCCCACGAGGTGGGAACGCCGTCATACTGCCACCGCAGCATGACACTCCCCAGTGCTGCCCCCAGCAAAACGCTGCCGAACAGCAGACAGAACAGCCGTTGTTTTCGCTCCGTTGTTGTCAATGTCGTTCGCTTTCGGATCATTGCAGATCTCTCCTTTGCTTTGCAAATTGGCTTGTACCTGCTTTATCCTATGCGAAAGACACACCGGTTATGAATGCCAGGGCTTTAGGCAACACCGTGCAAAGCCGTCAGGCGGGCTTTGTGCGGTGTTGCCTTTACTTAGACAGTTCGTATGCACGCTTGGTGCAGCTGTCGCAGGCGTTCTGCACTGCGTCCAGCATTTTGCCCTCATACAGCTGATCCAGACCGGCAAGCGTAGTGCCGCCCGGAGAGGACACCTGACGGATCAGCTCGTCAATGGAGCAACCGGAATCGGTGATCATCTTTGCCGAACCGATCAGCGACTGCACAAACAGTTCCTTGGCAGACTGTTCCGGCAGTCCCACTCTGGCAGCATAATCCAGAAAGCCCTTGGCGAACAGATAGATAAATGCCGGACTGCTGCCGTTAATGGCAATGACTTCTTTCATCTGCTCCGGTGCAATGACCGCAGTCATGCCGCAGCTGCCGAAGATATTCCGCACCACTGCAAATTCTGCATCACTGACGGAATCGTCTTTTGCCAGTGCCGTGGCACCCTCTCCCAACAGCAGCGGGGTGTTTGGCATCGCCAGAACCACCTTTGCAAAAGGCTTTGTCAGCTTCCGGATAAACTCCGCACCGATTCCGGCAGCAATGGACACCAGAACTGTCTGTTCCGTTACAGCATCCGCGATCTGCGGCAGCACTTCCTCGAATTTCTGGGGCTTGATCGCCAGAAAAACATACCGGCTCTTTTCCACCACTTCTGCGGCACTTTTGCACTTCTGCACACCGCAGTCTGCCAGAGCGTCCACTTTTGCTTCCGTGGGATTATAGGCGAACAGTTCCGCTTCCGGCTTCATATCGCTTCCGGCAATGCCCCGCAAAATGGCACTGCCCATATTGCCGGCACCAATAAAACCAATGGTATTCATGAATCTTTCCCTCTTTCAATTTTGCCGTTTTTTCGAAAATACGACATTTTTCATGGATATATTATACTGCAAAACAGCAAAAAATGCAAGTCCTCAGCGTATATTTCTAGGGCAATACCACACGCAGATTGCGTGCAGTGTTTCCTTAGAAAAGAAAAAGTGGACGCACTCTCGCACGCCCACCCCTCTTTTATCAAGCGTCTACACGCCGATCAAAATGCAATATCTTCTGCGATCTGGTGCAGTTTTCCATCATACGGCTTTTCCATAGCCAGAGCTTCCTGAATGTCAAAGTCTACGATCTTGCCGCCCTGCATGCCGACAACACGGTTACCGATGCCCTGTTCCAGCAGTTCTACAGCATAGTAGCCCATTTCTGTTGCTGCTACACGGTCGCGGACTGTCGGAGAACCACCACGCTGTACGTGACCCAAAATGGTCGCACGGGATTCGATACCAGTCTTTTCCTGGATCAGCTTGCAGATTTCTTCGGAATGACCGATGTTTTCTGCAACAACGATAATGAAATTCTGCTTGCCTCTTGCCTTGAATTCCATCATCTTCTTCGCGATCTTGTCCAGATCATAGGGCTTTTCCTTAGTGATGATCTCCAGTGCACCGGAAGCCACGCCGGTATTCAGTGCAATGTAACCAGCACCACGGCCCATAACCTCAACAACGCTGCAGCGATAGTGGGACTGGCTGGTATCCGACAGCTTGTCCATCAGCTCCATTGCAGTGTTCATTGCGGTATCATAACCAATGGTGTAATCTGTGCAGGCAATATCGTTGTCAATGGTACCCGGCAGACCTACACACAGAATGCCGTGTGCAGACAGATCTGCGGCACCGCGGAACGAACCGTCACCACCGATAACGACCAGACCTTCCAGACCGTACTTTTCACAGGTAGCCTTTGCTTTCAGAACGCCCTGTTCGGTGCGGAACTCTGCACTTCTTGCGGTGTACAGCATAGTACCGCCGCGGCTGATGATTCCTGCTACACTCATTTCGTCCATCGGCTCAATATCGTCTTCCAGCAGACCACAGTAGCCACGCTTTACGCCATATACTGTCATGCCCTTTTTCAGAGCTGCACGGACAACGGCACGTACCGCTGCATTCATGCCCGGGGCATCGCCGCCGCTTGTCAATACACCAATCGTTTTAATCATAAACGTATTCTCCATTCCGCCGCATGGCAAAATTTTGAAACGGCTGCACAGCACATTCGCTGCTTATGCTTTCACCATTCCATTCCTATTCTATTATACTGATATTTCAGAGGTTGTCAAGTGGTATTCGAAAAAGTTAACAAGTCCCATACATATTTTATCAAAAAATCACAACAGCTGTATTCAGTGTTTCCTTTACTGCCAAACCTGTTGCAGTTACGCCGGCGGCAGAAATCCCACCTGCTCCGGTGAAACCACGGCACAGAGTGCGGCATAGGATTCCGAATTCACCGCCACCGCCTGTCCGCCGCGGAGAGAGAGCATCTTCTTCCGGTCTGTCAGGTAAAAGCAGACCGGCACATTTCCCGCATGCTGTCCGATCACTGCCAGCAGCTGCTGTAATTCCGCCGTCTGGCGGGAATCGATCTTCACGCAAAGCCGCCCCTGCGGCAACGTCCGGAAAAAGGCTTCTTCCTGCAATACGCTGTCGCACAGCACACTGACGGCGTTTTCTTTCTGGGAAATTTTCCCGCGGAGATACAGCACCGCGTCCTGCTGCAAGTACGGCTTTACAGAATTGTACAGGGCAGGAAATACCACGCAGTCCGCCGAACCGCTTTGGTCTTCACAGGTGAGAAAACACATGGTTTCCCCTTTTTTGGTGGTGTGCTGCTTGACATGCTGTAGCGTAACGATCAACAGTACTTTCCCGCCGTCCGGCTGTTCCGACAGTGCAGCCGCCGGCGTGGCACGGCAAAGCTGCCGCAGCCACTGGGACTGTTCCAGCGGGTGACCGGAGAGATACAGCCCCAGACTTTCATGTTCCAGCTGCAATAGTGCAGAGCGTTCCAGTTCCGGCAGCGACGGAATCGGCGTTTCCCGCACGGCTTCGCTCTCGCCGCCGAACAGATTCATCTGTCCGGTCACAATGCTGCTGCGTTCCTCGCGGCAGTCCATCAGCACCTGTTCCTGATACTCCAGCATCTGCCGGCGGTTCAGTCCCAGACTGTCCAGAGCACCGCAGCGAATCAGGCTGTCCAGTGCCTGTTTGTTCAGTCCCAGCGGCAGCATACGCCGGCAGAAATCTGCCAGACCGGTGAATTTTCCGGCTTTCTGCCGCTGCTCCGTCATCTTCTGGATCAACCCCTGCCCCAGCCCTTTTACTGCCAGCAGTCCGAACCGGATATGCTCACCGCAGCGAAGAAAATCTGCTGTGCTCTCGTTCACATGAGGCGGCAGCACCTTTACGCCGGCGTTCTGACAGGCGGTAAGGTATTCCATGGTTTTCCCCGTATCACCCATGACACTGGTGAGCAGTGCCGCCATATCGTCTGCGAAATAGTGCACTTTCAGATAGGCAGTCTGGTACGCCAGATAGGCATAGGAAACTGCATGTGCCTTATTAAAGGCGTAATCCGCAAACACAGCGATCTCATCGAAAATCGCGTTGGCAGTTTCCACCGGTACGCCGTTTGCCACTGCCCCGCAGCAGGGAGAACTGCCGTCGGAGCCGTCGCTGCCGTAAATGAATGCCTGCCGTTCCCGTGCCATGACATCCTGCTTTTTCTTCGCCATAGCACGGCGGACAATGTCGGCTCTGCCATAGGAATAGCCGGACAGCACCCGACAGATCTCCATGACTTGTTCCTGATAGACCATGCAGCCGTATGTGGGACGCAGGATCGGTTCCAGCAGCGGGTGGGCATAGACGATCTTCTCCGGATTCCGCCGGTTTTCCAGATAGAGGTCAATGGAAGAACGCGGTCCGGGACGATACAGGGACAGGGCAATGGTCAAATCCTCCAGACAGGTGGGCTTCAGCCGCATCAGCACGTGCCGCATACCGGCACTTTCGAACTGGAACACGCCGGTGGTATCTCCGCGGGAAAGCATGGCATAAACTGCCGCATCGTCCAGCGGGATCGCATCTATGGAGAATGCCGGTTCATACTTCTGAACGGCACGGACACAGTCCCAGATGACTGTCAGGTTCCGCAGCCCCAGAAAATCAAATTTCAGCAAGCCCATAGTTTCCAGAACGCCCATGGGATACTGGGTGATGACGGTTTCCTCATTTCGCTGCAGCGGCACCAAATCAGTGATCGGCACCGCAGAGATCAACACGCCGGCAGCATGGGTGGAAGCGTGCCGCGGCATGCCCTCCACCTGCATTGCCATATCGATCAGCTTTTTTGCTGTGGAATCGGTTTCATACAGTTTCCGCAGGTCTTCCCCGTCCTTGCCCTCCATGGATTCTGCAATGCTCTTTCGGGAATCGATAGACTTTGCAATTTTGTCGCACAGCCCGTAGGAAATCCCCATTGCCCGTCCGGTATCCCGAATGGCTCCCCGTGCCTTCATCAGGTCGAAAGTGATGATTTCCGACACCCGATCGGCACCATAGCGGGAGATCACATACTCCTTGACACGCTGTCTGCCCTCTACGCAGAAGTCAATGTCAAAATCCGGCATGCTGACACGCTCCGGATTCAGGAAGCGTTCAAACAGCAGCTGGTATCGCAGCGGGTCGATCTGGGTAATGCCCATGCAGTAGGCACACAGACTTCCCGCACCGGAACCACGCCCCGGTCCAACGGGAATGTCGTGACTTCTGGCGAAATTGATATAGTCCCACACGATCAGGAAGTAATCCACGTATCCCATTTGGGTAATCACAGAGATCTCCATACGCAGCCGTTCCAGCACCTCCGGTGACGGGTGCTCTCCGTAGTGCTTCTTCAAGCCGTTCATGCAAAGCTGTAGGAACAGCTTCCGGCAGTCCGCCACGCCCTCCATGGAAAATTTCGGGAGATAGATCTGCCCCTCCTGAAATTCCACGTGACATCTTGCCGCAATTTTCGCCGTGTTGGTCACTGCCTCCGGCACATCGGCAAACAGTGCCGCCATTTCTGCCGTAGATTTCAGATAAAACTCCGACGTTTCAAAGTGCATATGTTCCGGATCGTCCAGCGTTTTTCCCGTCTGGATACACAGCAGCACTTCCTGCATGGCAGCATTTTCCCGCCGGAGATAGTGGGCATCATTGGTGGCAGCCAGCGGGATTCCCGTTTCTCTGGAAAGCCGCAGCAGCAGGGGCAGGTTTTGCAGTTCCTCCCGAATCTGGTGGTTCTGGATCTCCAGATAGTAGTTGCCCTTGCCGAACAGCTGCTGATACCGCAGGGCAGTCGCCTTTGCCGCGGCATAGTCCCCTGCCGACAGCAGACGGGGCACTTCTCCCGCCAGACAGCCGGACAGACAAATTAAGCCCTCATGATAGCGGGAGAGCAATTCCCAATCCACACGGGGCTTTTGATAGAAGCCTTCCAGACTGGCAAGCGAAACCAGCTTGACCAGATTCTGATAGCCCTTTTGGTTTTCACAGAGCAGGATCAGGTGGTGACTTCTGCTGTCCAGCCGGTGCTCCCGATCGTGACGGGTACGCCTTGCCACATAGACCTCACAGCCCAGAATCGGCTGAATTCCGGCTTTTTTGGCAGCCTGATAAAACGGCATCACGCCATACATCACGCCGTGGTCAGTCAAAGCGACCGCAGTTTGTCCCATTGCCCTGACCTGTTCGATCAGTTCCGGAATCCGGCAGGCACCGTCCAGCAGGCTGTATTCGCTGTGGACGTGGAGATGTACAAAAGCATTTTCAGGCATCTGCGGCACGTTTTCTCAACTCCTCTGCAAAAGCGGCGATTTTCTGAAAGCGGTGGTTGACACCGGAACGCCCGATAGGTTCGGACAGCAGTTCTCCCAGTTCTTTCAGACTAAGTTCCGGATTTTCCAGCCGCAGTTCTGCCAGTTCCTGTAGTTCCGGAGAAAGTGCCTCCAGCTGCCCGCACTGGGTGATCCACTGAATGTCCTGTATCTGCCGTATGGCGGCACCGACGACCTTGTTGATATTGGCCTCATCGCAGTTCCGCACACGGTTTGCCTTGTTCCGCATATCCTTGCGGATCTTGATGTTCATCAGGGCAATGGTGCACTGCTGGGCACCCATATAGGTGAGGGTGTCCTCGATGTGCTCGCTGTCTTTCAGGTACAGCACGTACATGTTTTTCCGCAGCAGCTGACCGCCGCTGATGCCGATGCTCCCCAGCAGCTTTTGCAGGTCGGAGCAGAGCAGTTCCGACGGCGTGTTGAATTCCAGATGATATTCCTTGTTGGGGTCGATCATGCTGCCGCAGCCGAAAAATACGCCTGCCAGAAAAGCACTCAGGCTGTTGTTCACCAGATTGGAAAGACGGATCTCCCGCTTTTCCGGACGAATATGATAGATCTCACAAATGCGGCTGATCTGTGCCGCATCGGTAATGGTATAGCTGACCATGGACTGGTCGCCGCCGCGGGAGATCGTCCGCACATCGGGCTGCAGTTCTGTCCGGAACACCGCACGGAACAGCATGGGCATCAGCCGTGCGAACACCGGACTTTCGCTTTGCAGCACCACTTGTTCTTGGGTAAAAATGCGGGAATACAGCAAAATGCCGTACAGACAGGCAAACTGCCGGTCGCGGTCGGTGATGCTTCTGGCGATCTCTTCCCGCACATCATTGGAAAATGACACGGTTTCCTTTTCTCCTTATGGTCGGTCCTTTCCAATATCGCGATGCTGTTTCACAACATGCATGCCCTTGGAAATGAGGTAGTCCCCTATCAGTTCAGTAAATGTGATCGAACGGTGCTTGCCGCCGGTGCAGCCAAATGCGATCACCAGACGGCTCTTGCCCTCCTGAATGTACAGCGGGATCAAAAAATCCAGCAGATCTTTGAGTTTTTCCAGCAGCGTGCGGGACTGCTCAAAGGACATGACATATTCCTGCACGCACTTTTCACAGCCGGTATGATGCCGCAGTTCCGGAATGTAGTACGGATTCGGCAGGCAACGCACATCAAACACCAGATCGGATTCCGTAGAAACGCCGTACTTGAATCCGAAAGAAGTCACCTTAATGGACATGGAGTCAGAGGAATTGTCCAGAAAGATCTCCCGAATCTGTTCTTTCAGCTGCGAAGCCGAGAAATAGGACGTTTCAATATAGTAATCTGCAATGCCCTTCACGCGGAGCAGTTGCTCCCGTTCGTAGGCAATGGCATTGTGCAGACAGCCCCCGAACCGTTCGTCCAGCGGGTGCTTCCGGCGGGTTTCCTTATACCGCTTGATGATGACTTCGTCCTCGGCTTCGATATAGAGGATCTTCACGTCCAGATCTGCCTGCTGCTTCATCTCCAGCAGTGTCCGATAGGCATCTGTGAACATATCGCCGGAACGCAGGTCTGCGGCAATTGCCAGCTTTTGCAGGTGGTTTTCTGACTCCCTGCAAATCTCCACAAATTTCCCGATCAGCTGCGGCGGCAGATTATCGATACAATAATACCCGATGTCCTCCAGAACGTCCATTACCACAGACTTTCCCGAACCGGACATTCCGGTCACTACCACCACATGCATTCTCACATTTTCCTGTTCCTGCATATGCTCCACGTCCTTCCTACACACTTTTCAACAATTTCCTTACTTCTCAACAGCTTCCTGCTCCGGCATATTCGCCGGCTTTGCCGGATCTCCGACAATGACTGGTTCCAGTTCCAGCTGATAGCCGGTTTTTTCCAGAACGGTCTGCTTTACAAAATCGCACAGTTCCAGCACATCGCGACAAGTTGCCTTGCCGGTATTGACCACGAAGCCGGCATGCTTTACGCTCACCTGTGCATCGCCGACGCTGGCACCTTTCAGACCGCACTGGTCGATCAGAAATGAGGCATAATTGCCCACCGGTCTTTGAAAGGTGCTGCCGGCACTGGGCAGCTCCAGCGGCTGTTTTGCCCGCCGCTTTCCCAGCAGAGAGTCCATTTCCTCTTTGATTGCCCCATAGCTGCCCTTTTGCAGCTGAAGCGTGACACCCAGAATGATTCTGCCGTCCTGCCGGAAAATGCTTTTCCGGTAGCCCAGTTCCATTTCAGATTTTGGTACCACAGAGATCGTGCCGTCCGGTGCCATACAGCGTGCGGAAACTATCACGTCTGCCATTTCGCCGCCGTATGCCCCTGCGTTCATGTACAGGGCACCGCCCACAGTCCCCGGAATGCCGGCAAGGCACTCCATGCCGGTCAGGGATTCTTCCAGAGCGAACTTGCCGATACGGCCCAGTGTGGCTCCGGCTTCACAGTACAGCGTGGTGCCGTCCTGCCGAATCTGGGAAAAGTCTTTTCCCAGATGCAGGATCACGCCGGCATAGCCGTTGTCTGCCGCCAGAATATTGCTGCCGTTTCCCAATACCAGATAGGGATAGTTCCGGTCACGGCACAGACCGAGTATCTGCCGCAGTGTTTCTTCGGAATTCACGTTCACGAAAGCACTACAGGCTCCGCCGATCCGGAACGTGGTATGGTTCCGAAGCGGCTCTGCATACTGCACGCTGCAATTGCACGTCCTGCAAATCGCAGCAAGTTCCTGCCAATTTTTCATTATTTTCTCCTAAAAGGGATTCTGATTTCATTTTGCCGACTGTCCGCCGGTTAAAAATCATGCTGTTGCTCTTAGGCAATACCGCACAAAGAGCGTCTGGCGACTTTGCACGGTATTGCCCTTAAAATGCGTCGTAATCCTTGACAACTTCCTTGGATTCCATATCCAGTCCCAGCTGATCCAGCAGTTCGGTTGCCGCATTGTAGCCCATTTTTTTCTGACGGTTGTTCATCGCAGCAACTTCCAGAATGACTGCCAGATTTCTGCCCGGCTTTACCGGAATGGTCAGCATCGGGATCTTTACGCCCAGAATGGTGGCAAACTGGGTATCCACACCCATACGGTCGTAGATCTTTTCCGGATTCCACTGTTCCATTTCCACGATCAATTCAATTTTTTCCGTGTTCTTTACCGCACCGATACCGAACAGCCGGCGGGCGTTGATGATACCGATACCACGCAGTTCCAGGAAGTGGCGGATATTGTCCGGAGAACTGCCCACCAGACTGATGTTGGAAACCTTGCGGATCTCTACCGCATCATCTGCCACCAGACGGTGACCACGCTTGACAAGCTCAATTGCGGTTTCGCTCTTGCCGACACCGCTTTCGCCGGTAATGAATACGCCTTCGCCGTAGATCTCGATCAGAACGCCGTGGCGTGTGATGCGGGGAGCCAGATTCAGGTTCAGGAATGCGATCAGACCGGAGATAAAGTTAGAAGTGCTCTCCTTACTGCGGAGCAGCGGCACATCGTACTTTTTCGCCAGATCCAGCATTTCCGAAAAATACGGCAGTTCCCGTGCAATGATCAGTGCCGGAATGTGGCGGGACATCAGAGCGTCCAGACGCTGGGTGCGGGTTTCTTCGTCGATCGTGGAGAGATATGCAAACTCCATTTTACCGATGATCTGCATACGTTCCGGATTGAAGTACTCATAGAAGCCCATGAGCTGCAATCCCGGACGAGTGACATCGTTTTCGTCGATCAGGATCTCTGTGGGGTCTTTGGGCATATAGATGGTTTCCAGATGAAATTCATCAATGATTTTTCCTAATGATACAGTAAATTTTCCAGCCATTCTGACCAGCTCCTTTATATTTATTCTGTCTGTTATTTTTCAGTCAGCACAACCGCAGAAACGCCGTTGTCTGCTGCACTTCTCAATGTTTGTAATTCCTCGGCAGGGGCTCCGCTGATCTCAGCAGTCAGACACAGCGGCATCTCCGCCGTCTTTGCCTGAATCTGCGGCAGTATCGCCTGTGCCTGCCCTGCATCTGCCTGAAGATCCATCACCACGCCGGAAACTGTCAGGTTCTCAGGATCAAATACTTCCGCTGTTCCGGCGGCAGCATCTGCGGCAGAAGTTTCCACCCACAGCGGCACACTGCCGGCAGTCTGTGCCAGCGTGTTCACCAAACTGGTCAGAGCCGTTTTCCGTTCCGGATTCTGTACGGATTCTCCGATATAGGTGAGGTCGGAGTTCCGGAAATCGGGAAACACCACGTCCGTGCACCAGATTTGAGAGAAGCCGGCTGCGGTCACCTCGGCGGTAATGTCTTTCAGGTACTGCACTGTGACATCGCTGAACGGACTCGCCCACGCCTTGCCGCCGTTTTCCTTGGTATTGTCCAGCCAGCGTCCGCCGCTGGTCACCATATACCCTGCCTCTGCATCTGCGTCCGGCAGCAGGTTATCCCGCAGCAGGCTCAGCTGTGCCACCGGTGTCCAGCCCTGTGCCTTTGCCGCTTCTGCGATCTCTGACAATTGCAGGCTGCCCTTTGCCGCACCGCAGCTTTTTGCCAGTGCCACATCTGTCTGATAGCACAGTTCCCCACCGGCAATTTTCAGCGGGATCACCAGCAGTTTTCCCGCCGGCACTGCATTTCGTGCAGTCTGCATGGCTGCGGAAAGTGTGCTGCTGTTTTCCAGTGCCGCCGCAGAAAGCTGATAGCCCTCGGACAGCGATTCTTCTGCTACAGCCGGTGTGGAGGTGGCAACTGCCGGCAGTGTTTCTGCCTCGGTGGAGATCTCCGCTGTTGCCGCTGCGGTGGCTGCCGGTAAAGTTCCCTCCGCCTGCTCCGTGACACGGGGAGCACCGGAGTATTCCAGAATCGGCTTGGCAATGCTGTACCCCACCACGCCGATCACGCCGGCAACCAGAAAGGTAAAGCCGACCGATAAAATCGCTCTGGCGGGCTGCACTTTTCGCCGCCGCTTTTTGGAATAGGTGTGCACTTTCGGCTGACGTTTGGATTGCAACTTCATTCCTCCTTGGAGCGTTTTTAAGTGTGCCTTAAGGAAACACCGCACAAAGCTTGTGCGTAATGCGGGGTTGCCTTAAATATTATTTATGCTCTGCCCTGTGCCGATAGACCGGCGGCTTCTTCCCGAATGGCATTCATCGCCGCCTTGGGATCTGCCTGCCGGAACAGGTAACTGCCGATGACCAGAATTTCCGCACCGGCTTCAATGACACGAGGAGCCGTTTCGGCGTTGATGCCGCCGTCTACTTCGATCTGGTAAGACAGCCCGTGTTCCTGTGCATACTGCCGCAGTGCCTTTACCTTTTCCACCATGTCCCACAGGAACGACTGCCCGCCGAATCCCGGTTCCACAGTCATGACAAGCACCACTTCTACCTGTTCCAGATAGGGAATGGCTTCTTCCCAAGGGGTGTTGGGTTTCAGGACAATGCCCGCCTTGACACCGGCTTCATGAATGGCAGCAATCGTTGCCGCCGGATCACTGTTGCTTTCGATATGAAACGTGATCAGATCTGCACCGGCTTCTGCAAACTGCTTTACATAGCGGATCGGATCGGCGATCATCAGGTGTACATCTAAAAACAGGTTGGTGCAGTGGTCTACTGCCGCCAGAACCGGCATACCAAATGTAATATTGGGCACAAACTGCCCATCCATCACGTCAAAATGCAGCATGTCCAGACCGTCGCGTTCCAGTCCCTCTGTGACTGCCGTCAGGTTTGCCATATCTGCACTCAGAATTGACGCAGAAATTTGAATTGTTTTCAAAAGCGTCATGCTCCTCTCCCGAACTTTGCAGTTCTGCTTCTCTGCTGCGTGCCGAAGGTTCACAGCAAAATGCAGAATGCTTCTTATTTTATATTATATAATAAATCCGGATATTCGTCAATAGCGTTTTTCTGAGAACATGTGACTTTTTTGCCGGCAGCTTCAGCGGGAATTTTCGCAAAACTTGACAAAAGCACGGAAATCCGGTATAATAAAGCATGTTTATATACGGCAACACTGCACAAAACCCGCCTGACGGCTTTACACGCCATCTGCTTGCAGTGTTGCCTTTAGGCAATACCGCACAAAGAGCGTCTGGCGACTTTGCCTTTATTTTTTTCTGAAAGAGGTGTAACCAGTTTCATGATCGGAATCGCACTGGAGGGCGGTGCAGAACGCAGTTCCTTTACCGCCGGTGTTATCGATGCTCTGATGGCACGTGATTTCTACGCCGCTGCTGCGTCCGGCACGTCTGCCGGTGCCGGCTGTGTGTTGAATTATCGTTCCCGTCAGCAGGGCGTTTCACTGGAAATGATGATCATGGAACGGCACAGCCGCTACTTTGGGATCCGCCATATGGCACACACCGGCAGATTCCTCAATCTGGATCACATGGCACAGGAGTACGCCAGCCGCATCGACTGGGCTGTTTACCAGCAGTTCGCCATGCAGACTGATTTTGTGGCGACCTGCTGCGAGGACGGCGAACCGGCATACCTCACTGATGACGGCAGCAGGCACCGGCTGTTTACCGCGATCAAGGCTTCCTGTGCCCTGCCCATTATCTGCGAACCGGTGGAACTGGACGGCAAACACTATGTAGACGGCAGCATTGCAGACCCGATTCCCTTTCTGCATCTGCTGGAGCAGGGCTGTGACAAGGTGATCGTCGTTCTCACCGGCAGCGTGCATGCACGTCCCACAGATTACACCCGCCTGCGTCCTCTGCTGCGGCAGCTGTATGCCAAAAAATACCCCATGCTGTACCACGCCGTTCTCCACCGCATCGCCCGCTATGAAGAACAGGTACATGCTTTGGAACAGGCACAGCGGGAACAGCGGGCACTGGTGCTTCGACCACAGGTCAAGTCGATCCCGCTGTTCACTCAGAATGAGGACAAGATCCGTGCCTACTACCAGCACGGCTGCGAACTGGTAGACCAGCGATGGACGGAGATCACGGCGTTTCTGGAAAGCCGGACACTAACACAATAATATGAAAACCACCTGTATGAGCAAAATATCTCGTACAGGTGGTTTTTTAATACTCGATGCCCTTTCGTGCTGATATGCCGGCTTCATACGGGTGCTTCCGCAGACACATTTCGGTGAGGTAGTCCGCCCGTTCTGCCAGTGCAGGACTGGGATTTCTGCCGGTCATGACGACTTCCAGATTCTCCGGACGGCTGTCCAGAAATGCCAGCACCGTTTCCTCCGACAAAAACCCACAGGAGATACAGGAGAGCAATTCGTCCAGTATCAGCATGCGATACGTCCCGCCTTGCACTGCCTCGGTAATTCTGCGGAATTGTCCGGTATACCAGTGAGCCGCCTCCGCCTTTTCCGCTGGTGTCATGCGAAAGGAAAACTTGGCATCGGGATAAGTTTCCCACAAGGTGACCTGCGGCAGCTGCTCCAGAATCCGCCGTTCTCCGGAGTTGTCCTGCTTCATCAGCTGCACCACCAGCACCCGTTCCTGCCAGCCGGCACAGCGTACCGCAAGCCCCATTGCCGCAGTCGTCTTACCCTTGCCGTCGCCGCAGTAGAGATGTACCAGACCGCTCATTTCGTCTGCACCGCCCAGTCCGACAGCAGCACTTCCCGATTGGTGCCGTAAAAAATATCGTCCCTGCCGGCAAGCATCTCACAAAGGCGTTCCAGTCTGTCCCAGTTGCGGTTGCCTTCGAATTCATAGCTGTGCCCCCAGATGTAGAAGATCTGGGGCGTTTCAGCTTCTGCCTGCAAAAACTGTTCCGCCAGTGAGAACAGAGCTTCGTCATCGTGGTGACAGGTGGGACGAAACCGCAGCAAGTCCTCCTGTTCCGCGAAGCAGTGAGAGCTTTCCGTGCCTCGTCCGTAGCCGATTCCAAGCCGCCGCAGTTCTTCCACAACCGCATCATTGAACACACCGTAGGGATATGCCATACCCACCGGAACAGTGCCGTAAATCTCTGTGATTGCCGCAATATTGTCCTGCAATTCCGCTGTGCACTCCTCCGGTGTCAGTTCCGTCAGATTGTAGTGGTAAACACCGTGGACAGCCATTTCATGACCGGCATAGAGTTCCGGACACTCTGCCAGATTCAGCCGGTGCACTTCCAGCACATTCCGGTATACCCATGTGCCGCAGTCGTGGTTCAGTCCGGTGTTGACGTTAAACGTGGCTTTCATGCCGTAGCGGTTCAGAATCTCCAGCAGCTTTCTGTCCTGCTCGTTGCCGTCGTCATAGCTGAATGTCAGGGCTTTTCGATAGTGATTTTTCCAGTTCATTGGGGAACTCCTTTCCTTGTGGGTAGTCACTTTTGGCATTATACCATTTGCAGGCGGATTTGTCAATTCCAAGCGTGTTTCGAAAAATACTGGCACCCGTTCCGGAACAGAGAGCAGCATCTTCCCGCAGCTTTCGAAAAAAGACGAACTTCCACGAGTTTTCCCGAACATATTGCAAGTGGATTCATAATATGCTATATTAGAGTGTGCTGATATTTTGACACGATCAGGAAACACTGCATAATTTTCCAAAGGAGGTATGTCACCTGCACTCTATCCAGAAAAAGCGGCTGGCTGCTGCCATGCTCACCTATGCTGTTCTGCATCAGCAGTCTGTGCCGCAGCCGCCTCCGATTCCTGTACAGAACAATGCGAAGCCAGACCTGACACTGCACTTTCTGCACGCACCGGCAATTTCTCAGGGCAATACCGCACAAAGATTGTGCGACAGATGCGTCGTCAAATTTTTCATCAGATGAAACAAAAAGCGGAGTGAATACTTGATGTATTCACGAGCATTTTTGTGAAATATGATGGGAAATTTGCAAGCAGATGGCGTGCAAAGTCGCCAGACGCTCTTTGTGCGGTATTGCCTCAGCTGCACTGTCACACGATAAAATAAGAAAACCGTCCTCAGGGTGCATCCCGAGAGCGGCTTTCTGTGTGCAACTGAATATATGAAATCCGTTTCGCCCTCACGAGGAGAACAACACGGGATTCACCTTAATAGAGCGGACCGTAGTCGGCACACGCACGATAGTCCGCGGCCTCCAGATCCTTGGTGCCATAGGCACTCCATGTGTGCGGACGATAGATCCGGTCTTCGGAAACATTGTGCATCGAAACCGGAATCCGCAGCATGCTTGCCAGCGTGATCAGGTCGGCTCCGATATGCCCGTATGCCAGACAGCCGTGGTTTGCACCCCAGTTTGCCATGACATGGTACACGTCCGTAAACGCACCCTCTCCCGTCAGATTCGGCACGAACCATGTGGTCGGCCATGTCTTATCGGTACGCTCGTCCAAAGGCTGATGAATCTCGTCCGGCAGGTCTACTGTATAGCCCTCTGCGATTTGCAGCAGCGGCTGTGTGCCGTTGAGAATGTTCACGCGAATCATCGTCACCGGCATCTCTGCACGGGTCCGATAGTGCGAGGAGAAGCCGCCGCCGCGGAAATAGCCCAGATTTGCCGGTGCCCAGTCGGTCGCTGCCAGCATTGCCTGAATATCATCGGTGCTGACTTCCCACCACGGCTTCATGACCGCCGTGCCGTTTTCGTCCCTGCATGCACCGGTGCCGTCCAGAGCCGCTGCACCGCTGTTGATCAAGTGGATAAAGCCGCCAGCTGCCCGTCCGGTAGGTGCGACACCTGTCACACGCTTTACCGCTTCCGGACTCCAGTAGGTTCGAACATCGGCAAAGATCGTTGCCGTGCCGGTGAGCAGTTTGCCGAACAGCATTGCCGTACCATTCAGGCCGTCATTTTCGGTTGCCAGAATGGACGGCTCTTTTTTCCCGTTCCAGTCAAAGCTGGAATTGAGAATGGCTTCGGTGAAGTCGCCGTTGGGGAGCCAGTCTGTCCACATACGCTGTCCCTGAAAGCCGCCCAGAATTGCATTTCTGCCATGGCTTTCTTCTGCCCAGCCCATTTCCAGCAGCTTCGGATTGCCAAAGAAAATGTCCTGTACGATCAGCGTAAACTTAACAATGAATTCCCATTCCTTTGCCTTTTCTTCGGCAGTGCGGGGCTTCTTGATGCCGAAGGGGTCGATTTCCTTATCCTCCGGCACGTCCCGATTGACATCATAGCCCTCCGGACAATTCGCCTTTACCCACGCCAGAGCCTTTTCATACTCGTCGTGGTCATAGATGCCCAGATGGATCCGGCGGAGAATTTCAGTCAGGTCTATCCATTCTGCACGGATTCCCAGATACTTCTGGAAAAAGTCTGAATTGCAATAGGAGCCGGCGATCCCCATGGACACGCCGCCCAGACCGACATACGCCTTATTCCGCATGACACCCACCGCAACGGCACACTTGGCAAACCGCAGGATCTTTTCCTCTACATCTGCCGGAATCGGCATGTAGGCTTTCTTTTCGGGAATCTCTCCGGATTCCGGAACGTCAGACTGCCACTTGTCCTGCACGTCTTTGCCGTAAATGGCAAACGCCGGCAAGCCACGCTGTGCATGAGCCGCCATGCAGGCTGCCAGATAAACGGCTCCCGGACGCTCGGTGCCATTGAATCCCCACACTGCCTTTATGGTCAGCGGGTTCAGATCCATGGTTTCGCTGCCGTAGCACCAGCAGGGCGTTACGGACAGGGCAGCACACACGTTCTGTGTCTGAAAAAAGGTTTCACATTCATAGGCTTCTGCCCCGCCGCCAATGGTTTTCGGGGCGATGACGCACTGCACCTTTGTGCCGTCCGGATACCGCAGACGGGACTCGATCAGCTTCTGTGCTGCATATGCCATGTCCATGGTCTGCTGTTCCAGATCTTCACGGACACCGAACTGTCTGCCGTCAATGACCGGACGGATACCGATTTTCGGATATATCATAAACTCAACCTCACTTCAACAGGGTTCGATATTTCTCATAAGATGACGCAGGAAATGCTCCTGCATGATAAAACTGCATCGATTCCGATGCGGCAATGCAACGCCGTGCTTCTGCCGGCGTTTTCAAAATTCCCAGTGCCAGCATTTGTATCGCGGCATTTCCGTACACGGTAGCTTCTACCGGTCCGGCTGCCACCAGCCGCTGACAATAATCCGCTGTCAGCTGACAGAGCAGACTGTCCTTGACACCGCCGCCCATGATGTGGATCACAGGATAGGTTTCACCGGTGCAGGCTTCCAGTTCTTCCAGAGCCATGCGGTATTTCAGTGCCAGACTTTCATAGATGCAGCGGAAAATGGCTCCGTCACTCTCCGGCACATGCTGACCGGTTTTCCGGCAAAACGCCTGCACCCGCTTGGGAATATCCCCGTGGGGCACAAAGACCGGATCGTCCGGATCGATAAAGCTGGACGGTTCGTGGCTCTGCCGTGCCATGGTTTCGATCTCCGCAAAGCTGTAGTTCTTTCCCTGACGGGCATATTCCCGACGGGACTCCTGCAACAGCCAAAGACCGATGATGTTCTTGAGGAACGTCACCTTTTTCCCATAGCCGATCTCATTGGACAAGCCCAGTGCCGCCGCCTGCTCTGTCAGAACCGGCTGTTCCGGCTCGGTTCCGAACAGGGACCACGTGCCGCAGCTCAGGAACACATGCTTGTCTGTCTTTGCCGGAGCCGCAAATGCAGCACACTGGGTATCATGCCCGCAGACCGCTGTCACGCGTATCGCCGGCAAGCCCAGCCGCTGCTGTACTTCCGGAGAAAGCGTGCCTTTTGCCGTACCGCTTTCCACAATTTCCGGCAGAATCCGGTGGGGAATGTGGAAAAGCTTCAACAGCTCCCGATCCCATGTGCCGGTTTCCGCGGAGAGCATCTGAGTAGTGCTGGCGATAGAGCGTTCTGCGGAAATGGTTCCCGTCAGCAGATACGCAAACAGATCCGGCATTGGCAGAATCGTGGCACACTGGTCAAAGCCGCCGCTGTCCCGCTGACAGAGCAGCTGAAACAGCGTGTTGATCTCCATGACCTGTGTGCCTGTCCGGCGGTAGAGTTCCGCTGCCGGCAGGAGCTGTTCTGCCTTTTGCAAAATACCGTCTGTTCTGCCGTCCCGATAATGCCGCGGCAGTTCCAGCAAGGTGCCGTCTGCCCCCAGCATACCGTAGTCCACGCCCCACGTATCAATGGCGATGCTTTCATAGGGTGCAATGGCATAGCCTGCCTGCAAGCCCTGTTCCAGTTCTTCCATGAGCTGCGGCACGTTCCAGTACAATCTGCCGTCCTTGGAAACGGGTTCATTGGCAAAGCGGTGCACTTCCTGCAAGGTGATGCGGCTGCCGTCAAAACCTGCCAGCATGGCACGGCCGGAGGACGCTCCGAAATCCAGTGCCAGCACGTACCGCATCATGGGGTTTCCTCCGGCAGGACTACGCCCTTTTTCAACAGGACGTTGGCGTAGATCGCCGTTTCCCCGGTGGCAATTACGGCGTATGCCTTTTTGGCACGCTCGTAAAATGCGAACCGTTCAATAAATTCGATCTGACAGTGCCCCGGTTCGTACCGGTTCAGGATCTCACGGTAGGTGTCCCAAATTACAGGAACTGCCGGATCGCCGGCTACCACTTCCATAAGTCCCACCCGCTTTTCCGTGTAGCTGTCCAGCGGAAAGAACTGCATCACCGCGTCCAGAATCTCCGGAACGCCGTGACCGTCCAGACGGATCAGCCGCTGTGCAATTGCCGCACCGGGGAAATTGCCGTCGGCGATCACAATTTCATCGCCGTGTCCCATTTCCATGAGCACTTTCAAAAGCTCCGGTGTCAGAATCTCCGGAATGTGTTTCAGCATAAAAAAACACCTCCGATTCAGTTCTGACCGTTGGGGTACTTCTTATAGCCGGGGTGCTTTCCCGTTACGCCGTACTGTGCACGCATGCTGCAAAGCCGGTCGATGTTCTCCCGCGAGATCTCCTGTGCACCGCCCAGCAGGTGGGCATTCAGGGAGATCTTTGCAAAGAGTTCCAGCGTTTCCATGCGGTAGTACGCAGTGATCAGGTCTGCTCCCACCGTCAGGGCACCATGATTTTGCAGAAGCATCACGTCATGCTCCTGCAAATAGGGCTTGATCGCCTCCGGCACTTCGTCTGTAGAGGGCGTGCCGTAAGGTGTCACCGGCACAGAGCCAATGGCAATTACCGACTCGATCATGGTGTACTCGTCCAGTGCCTTGTTGGCAACGGCATAACCGGTTGCCACAGGCGGATGTGCATGCAGCACAGCTCCCACATCGGGACGTTCCCGATAGCAGCAGAGGTGCATTTTGATTTCCGAGGACGGCCGCAGCCCTGCAGCCCCCTCCAGCACTTCGCCCTTGTCGTTGATGCGAACCAGCTTGTCCGGTGTGATGAAGCTTTTGCTCATGCCGGTAGGTGTTGCAAAAAAGGTGCCGTCCTCCAGCTTCACGGAAACATTTCCGTCATTGGCAGCCACCCAGCCCAGCTGCCACATCTTGTGGCAGACATCACAAAGCTGTTCTTTGATTTCCTGTTCGTTCATTGAATCCTCCTGTAAGAACCACATGGGTTCATCTCCTTGTCAGACCATTCTGCAAATCTGACGTTCTGACGATACGATACCGTCCGACAGAAATTCCGCGATAGTTCCAGACCGTTCCGCATAAACTGCGAAAAAATGCCCGCTTGGAAAGCATCTCGGAAAATCCCATCTTTATTATACAATTTTCTGATGGAATTGTCCAGCTTTTTCGGCTGAAATTTACATTTTATTTGGTGAACAATTTATTTCCCGCACTGCCGGAACGGGTTTCTCCGCAGAATTCCGTCATATTTCATCGAACAGATCACAACAAAAAAGCACACCGAAGCCGTATGTGCTCCGGTATGCTCTGCTCTTTCAAAATGCTTTTCGCATGGTCACATGGGGACAAAACTCGTCCATGTGATACTCTTCTGTTTTGGTATAGCCCAGCTTTTCATAAAAGCCTGCCGCACGGCATTGTGCCGAAAGGGTAATGCACTTGGCACCGCATGCCTTCGCCTGCTGTTCCAGTGCAGTGACAACGTGTTCTCCCAGATGCTGCCCCCGATAGGCAGACAGCACGGCAACTCTGCCGATGAGATATGTTTCGCCGTCCTCTGTGAACAGTCGTCCGGTGGCAACGGGACGCTCTCCGTCCTGTATCAGCACGTGATACGCACGGTCGTCCACGTCGTCGAACTCCTGCTGAAACCCCTGTTCTTCCATGAAAACGGCTTTTCGCACAGCGGCACAGCCCTCGTTAAGCTGCTTCAAAATGACAGTCTGATACGCCATTGCTCACAGTACCTTGGACAGAAACTCCCGCAGGCGGGGATTCTTGGGGTTGCTGAAAAATTCCTGCGGTTCGTTTTCTTCCACGATCTTTCCGCCGTCCATGAACATCACACGGGAGGCAACTTCCTTGGCAAAGCCCATTTCGTGAGTCACCACAATCATGGTCATGCCGTCGTCTGCCAGTTCCCGCATCAGTTCCAGTACTTCGCCGACCATTTCCGGATCCAGTGCCGAAGTCGGTTCGTCAAACAGCATCACATCCGGATTCATTGCCAGTGCTCTGGCAATGGCGATACGCTGTTTCTGTCCGCCGGAAAGCTGGTCGGGATACTGGTTTGCCTTGTCTGCCAGTCCGACTTTTTGCAGCAGTTCTGTGGCTTTGGCATCTGCCTCCGCCTGTGTCATGCGTTTCAGTTTTACCGGTGCAAGAGTGATATTCTTCTGAATGGTCAGGTGCGGGAACAGGTGAAAATGCTGGAAAACCATGCCCATTTTCTGCCGCACGCTGTAAAGCTGCCGGTCGGGCATGTGTGTCAGGTCTTCACCCTCAAAGAAGATCTGTCCGTCGCTGGGCTGTTCCAGACGGTTCAGACAGCGGAGAAAGGTGCTCTTGCCGGAACCGGACGGCCCGATGATGACTACCTTTTCGCCCTTTTCGATGTTTGTGGAAATGTCTTTCAGAATATGGAGATCTCCAAAGGATTTGTCCAGATGTTTAACCTCGATCACTTCTCGCCAATCTCCTTTCCAGTTTTGTCACCAGAGAACTCAAGATCATGACCATAATCAAATAGATCAGGGCAACTGCGATCAGCGGCAGGAATGCCTCGTAGGTCTGGCTTCGGATAATATCGCCGCCCTTGGTCAGGTCGATCACCGCAATATAGCCGGCAACCGAAGTTTCTTTCAGCAGAACGATGCACTCGTTCGCCAGTGCCGGCAGCACATTCTTGAACGCCTGCGGCAGAATGACGGAGAGCAGTGTTTTCGGGTAGTTCAGTCCCAGACTGGCACTTGCCTCAAACTGTCCGTTGTCGATCGACATAATGCCGGAACGCACGATCTCTGCCACATACGCCGCAGAGTTCAGACCGAACGCCAGCACCGCCACAAAGGTTTTCCCCACATTCACCGAGGCGAAAATGACAAAGTAGATGATCAACAGCTGTACAACGACAGGCGTGCCGCGGATCACTGTCAGATAGATCCGTGCCAGAACATTCAGAAAGCCCAGCTTTCCGGTCTTGTCGTGGGTGGAACGGACAATGGCAATGAGAAAGCCCAGCACCATGCCCAGGATCACCGCGAAAAATGTGATGATCAGCGTCGTTTTCAAGCCGTCCAGCAGGTACAGCCAGCGGTCTTTCTCAATAAGAGTGGAATGGAATTTATTTATAAAGTTATCGATAAAATTCACGGTTGTGATCTCCTGTTAGTCTTTCCGGACAATGATAACCTGTGTCGTCGTTGCATAGCCCTGTGTAAAGGATACGTTTTCCTCACGGTCCGGTGTAACAGTCATGCCGGCTACGCCGACATCTGCTTTGCCGGACTGTACAGCAGCGATAATGGAATCGAATTCCATGTTCTCCACTTTCAGTTCCATACCGATCTCGTCGCAGACAGCCTGCATCATATCCACATCGACACCGACAATGGTTTCTCCGTCTACGCTCTCATAGGGCGGGAATTCTGCGTTAGTCGCCATAACCAGTGTGCCGTCCCGTTCTACGCTGTCATCCGGTGTGTAGGACTTCTGGTCTGCGTCATCGCCGATCCAGTGGCTGACGATCTCGTCCAGTGTGCCGTCCTCTTTCAGCTTGGTCAGAGCATCGTCCAGCTTCTGTCCCAGTTCATCGTTGCCCTTCTTGTAGGCAATGGCATATTCTTCCTCTGCAAAGGGATCGTCCAGAATTTTCAGGGTATCGTTCTTTGCCACAAATGCCTTTGCCGGCTCGCTGTCGATGATAACAGCATCCAGCTTGCCCTGCTTCAGAGCCTGTACGGCATCTGCACCTTTATTATACGGTTCTACGGTGGCATCTTCTACATCGCCGGCATAGACATAGCCGGTGGTTCCCAGCTGTGCACCGATCTTCTTGCCTTTCAGATCATCTGCACTGAATACAGTGTTGGCAGGAGTGCCGCATGCCGTCAGAGATACTGCCAGCATCGTGCTTGCTGCCAGAAGTGCGATTGCTTTCGTTGTTTTTTTCATATGTGAACTTCCTTTCTGTCAGTCCTGTACTGACATGGCTTTTATTGCTGATACGCAATTCTTTTCTATTATAATCGAAATTCGCAAAGAATGCAAGCGGTTTTCCGGTATTTTCGGATTTTTTGCGTTTTTGATATGATATGTTGATAAATTCTTTCTTTTCACACGTGAAATCCGGTTGACAGACCGGAAAAACCATGTTATAATAAAAATGTTTTTTGTGATAATGTAGTAGTGCTGTAAAGGAAACACTGCATAAAGCTTGTGCGTAAGATGCGTAGTCAGATTTTTCGGCAGATTGCACAGAAATTTCGCAGGCAGACTTGGTGTCTGGCAAGGGATTTCTGGGCAATATGACGGAAAATCTGCAAGCAGATTGCGTGCAAAGCCGTCAGGCGGGCTTTATGCAGTGTTTCCTAAAGCACCGCTGCATCAACATATCGTCTATCATTGAGAAAAAGGAGTTTTACGTATGAAAAAGAACTGGACAATCCGCCTGCTGGCAGGCGTTGCAGCCGGAGCAATGGCATTTTCCATGGTGGGCTGCGGCAGCAGCAAAGACAATTCCAAAAACGGCGGCAAGGAAAAATTCATTGTGGGCTTTGATGCCGCATTCCCGCCCTATGGCTATCAGGACGAAAACGGCGAATATGTGGGATTCGATCTGGATCTGGCTGCGGAAGTCTGCAAGCGGAACGACTGGGAACTGGTCAAGCAGCCCATCGACTGGAACGCCAAGGATATGGAACTGAATTCCGGCACGATCAGCTGCATCTGGAACGGCTTCACCATGAACGGCCGTGAGGACGAATACGCATGGACAGAACCGTATGTAGACAACTCGCAGGTATTCGTGGTCAAGGAGGACAGCGGCATTGCTACCTTTGATGACCTCGCCGGCAAGAGCGTTGCTGTACAGACCGATTCTTCCGCAGAGGCTGCCCTCAAGGAAGATGACAACAAGGAGCTGAAGGATTCTTTCAAGGAACTGGTAGTCGTTTCTGATTACAACACAGCCTTTATGAATCTGGACTCCAATGCAGTAGAAGCCATTGCCATGGACATCGGCGTTGCAAAGTATCAGATGGAATCCCGCGACGGCAAGTACAAGATTCTGGACGACGTGCTCTCCGCAGAACAGTATGCAGTGGGCTTCGCCAAGAACAACACCGAGCTGCGGGACAAGGTACAGAAAACACTGGACGAAATGCGTGAGGACGGCAAGTTTGCAGAGATCGCTGAAAAGTGGGATCTGACGGATTCTGTTATTGACTAAATCTCCGAAAGGAAACCTGATATGTCTTTTTTTGAAATCGTCGCACAATTGAGCGACAGCATGCTGCGTTCCACATGGATCTTCCTGCTGACACTGGTATTTTCCATGCCGCTGGGACTTCTCATCTGTGTGGCCCGCATGTATGCATGGAAGCCGGTACAGTGGCTGATGAAATTTTACATTTCTGTTGTCCGCGGCACGCCGCTGATGTTACAGCTGCTGGTCATCTATTTCGGAAAGTATTTTCTGTTCGGACTTCCCCTGACGACCAATTACCGCTTCTGGGCAGTAATCATCGCTTTTTCGCTGAACTACGCCGCTTATTTTGCAGAAATTTTCCGCAGCGGCATTCAGTCCATTCCCGTTGGACAGCACGAAGCTGCCAAGATTCTGGGGTACAGCCGCATGCAGAAATTCCTGCGGATCATTACCCCGCAGATGATCAAGCGGGTGCTGCCGGCAGTGACCAACGAATCGATCACACTGGTCAAGGATACTTCCCTCGCCTTTGCGATTTCCTACATTGAACTGTTTACAGAAACCCAGATGATCGCGGCTTCGGAAACCTCCATGCTCCCCTATCTGGCTGCTGCGATCTTCTACTATGTCTTCAATCTGGTAGTTGCCGGTCTGATGTCCCTGCTGGAAAAGAAGCTGAACTACTACAAGATTTAAGAGGTGCCACATTGAATTACTTAGAAGTTGAACACCTGCAAAAGCATTTTGGAGAGGTGCAGGTTCTCAAGGATATTTCCTTTTCCGTAAAGCCGGGAGAGGTGCTCTCCATTATCGGTCCCTCTGGCTCCGGAAAATCGACACTGCTGCGATGCTGCACATTTCTGGAAACACTCTCCAGCGGAAAAATTTCCTACATGGGACAGGAGGCAGTACAAGCGAAGGACGGCAAGCGTCCGGTCTATGCCCCCAAGGCGGAATTCCGCAAGATCCAACACTATTTTGGTCTGGTATTCCAGAACTTCAACCTGTTTCCGCACTATTCCGTGCTCCGGAACATCACCGAAGCCCCGCGGCTGATCCTCAAGAAAAGCCGTACCGAAGCAGAGAAAACAGCAATGGAACTGCTGAAAAAAGTCGGTCTGGCTGACAAGGCAAAAGCGTATCCCTGCGAACTGTCCGGCGGACAGCAGCAGCGAGTTGCCATTGTACGTGCTCTGGCAATGTCCCCGTCGATCCTGTTTTTCGACGAACCGACTTCTGCACTGGATCCGGAACTGACTGGTGAAATTCTGGAAGTCATTCGTCTGCTGGCAGAAGATCACATGACAATGGTCATCGTTACCCACGAAATGAGTTTTGCAAGAGCCATTTCCAATCGGATCATCTTCATGGCAGACGGCTACATTGTTGAAGAAGGCACGCCGGAACAGATCTTCGAGCGTCCCGCACAGGAACGCACCCGTCAGTTTCTGGCACATTATCAGTAATAACAGAAAACGCAAGAATCAGAAAACACCAGCCGCAGGCAATCCGTATTTGCCCGCGGCTGGTGTTTTTAGGGCAATACCGCACAAAGATTGTGCGACAGATGCGTCGTCAAATTTTTCGTCAGATGAAACAAAAAGCGGAGTGAATACTTGCTATATTCACGAGCATTTTTGTGAAATATGACGGAAAATTTGCAAGCAGATGGCGTGCAAAGTCGCCAGACGCTCTTTGTGCGGTATTGCCTTATGTGGATTTTGTTGTCATGGTCTTCTGATGGAACTGACACTTTTTCAACAACATATCTGCTGTTTCTGCACTGGGGCTCAATACTTTCAACTCCTCCAGATAGTGCAGATATGCCAGAATCGCAGAAGAAATGGATTTTTCTTTCAGCGTGATCAAAAAGAAATTCTCGTGGAAGTTCATGACCAGAACGATTGCCCCGTCATTCCAGATGTCCAGACCGTGAATATTCGCATGATCCATGAACGAATATTTCAGCATCTGAAAACGCCAGCGGTCACTGTTCTGTTTCAGAATACTGGACAGCATCTCATACCGCCGTTCCTTGGAGATCGGTGTGGAGATCGATTCGGAATATTCGTAGTACAGGTCGCTCTGGAAAAACTCCTGCATGCCCTGCTCCGAAAAAATGATGTGTTCGCATTTGACACGTGTCATATAGTCTACCAGATAGGTATAGCAGGTATTTGCGTTATAACCGGATTCCTCCTCTGACAGATACATGGTCTGCAAGTCCCGCTCCGAAATCCCGCTGGAAATGCAGGGATGCTTGGCGAGGATATAGAGTTCCTCTCCCTGCCGTTCGTTGACCATATTTCGTGTCTGGTTGATTGCCTGAAAAAATTCCGGCAAGCTGAAAAACTTGTGACAGAAAGGATTGCTGCGTTCAAACAGAAAGGCGTACTGCTTCTCGTACAGAGAAACTGTCGCCGGCTGGCAGAACCACATTGCCTTGGTGCAGTCCCGTGAAATTGTCAGGGCACCCCGTTCGGTCACAATAAAATAGGGGAACAAATGCTGCTCCAACAGCTCCGGCAAAGCTCCATAAGTACATCGAATTTCCATACGCCCCGCACAGATGACTGGCAGAGCTTTCGAAAATACGTCCAGATTTGCCGCCGAAATGCCGCCGTCAGAAGGTTCCAGCCAGAACAGCCACTGCATGGACACCGTATCGCCGCAGGAAGCAACACAACGTCCTAAGATCTCCAACAGGTCCTGATCCTCCGGCTGTATAGCGATCCGCACGGAAGCGGTGTTCAGGCAAAGCCGTTGCACCGCCGCAAGGACTGCCATTTTGTTGGTGTACAGGTGTCCGTTTTCCGCAGAAACCGGCGTATCCAGACACTCCTCTTTTTGATAATACTGAGGGCATTCCACCTCGTACAGCCGCTTCATGGAAGCTTCGATCTGCTCGTAGGTGTGCCCGAATTTGGACATCTGATAGGACAGGTACAGTTCCTTTTCTTCCTGCGGATTCAGGTGCATGGCTTTTGCCAGCTGTTCCACCAGTGAAAAATCTGTGGGAAGAATCCCGCCGTTTTTGATTTTACTAAAACGGGACTTCCGAATGGACAGTATTTCGCATAGTTCCACCGATTTCAGGTGCTTCTGCCGCATCAGACGAGTCAGAGTTTCGCTAAATTGTGACATGATATTTTCATTCTTCTCCTAATTCAAAAAGCATTACACATGCTTTTGATTTCGTGTTTTCCAATCAAATCAAACATGCACACTCTTTTGCATGTTTAGATTTATATTATACTATATTTCCGCTTGTGTCGCAATATCTTTTGAAATGTTTCCACTTAAAAATCGCTGTCAGGAAACATTTTTAGTCAAAGTCTGGAACATTCACGTAAAATCGGGAGGATTTGTCGATTAGTTGGAATACGTTCAAAAAATGCCCTGATTTTTTCAATCAGAGCATTTGTAATTAAGGAAACACTGAATAAAGCTTGTGCGTAAGATGCGTAGTCAGATTTTTCGGCAGATTGCGTAGAAATTCCGCAGGCATACTGCCGTATGGCAAGGGATTTCTAGGCAATATGACGGAAAATCTGCAAGCAGATTGCGTACAAAGCCGTCAGGCGGGCTTTATTCAGTGTTTCCTTAAATGGAAACATATTCTGAATCTGCGTTTACAGCTTGCAGATACGCATCGATCTTTTCCTTTTTTACCTTGTCCCCGATCACGATCAAGACGGACTGCCCGTCCGCCACCGGAGAGATCTCGATTTTTTCCGCCGTAGCATTAACTTTCAGCCAGCCGCCGTTCTCTGTGGGCAGAGAGCCCTTGATGCGGTAGATCTTCCCGCAGTCGGAATCAGCAAAAATCTGCTGTATCAGTGGGGCGATCTGTTTTTCCGGCATGGCAACGTGCATGAAGTAGTGCACCTCGCTCTCCAGCGTTTCCGTGCGGAACTGCTTGACATAGCTGCAATTCCGATAGCCGGCAGACTGCAATGCTGCATAGTCAGACGGCTGCAAATTCGCCCAGTCCATTACCAGCAGGTCCTTCGGCTGAAACCGCCGGCTGCACTGAATGCCAGTCAGAGCACGGTTCAGGTGGTTCAGAATGCGTTCTGTCAATACCGGCTGTGCTTCCTCCTGTACATTCTGCCACTTGCTGAGAAGCAGCTTCCCGCAGCACGCCGCCTCAGAAGCCAGCAGATATTCCATTTGAGCAGAAAGCACCTCCGGCATTTCGGCATCGATTATGGTGAGAATACTGCCGATCTCAAACCACCGATCCAGCGGCGATTCATACAGGGTATCAAAAAATTCGTCCATATCAAAAATGCCGGACGGTTCTATGATGACCCGATCAAAGTGCTGCATGCCCAGCGAAATCAGCTGAGTTTTGAACCGCCGCTTGTGGCAGCACGGATCACCGCCGCCGGCAATCATTTCCAGCTGACAGTTCTCGCACTTCAAGTCCTGTAGCATGACCATATCCACATTGACTGCCCCGAAATCGTTTTCCAGAATGGCAATTCGCTGCCCCTGCTGAATCAGGTGCTCGGCGTATTGGTGGATCCATGTGGTTTTTCCAGAGCCTAAAATACCGGTAATCAGATCAATTTTTGTCATGAGCGTTTTTCCTCCCTTAAAGTGATGCTCTCGAATGATATACCGCATTTATTATAGCAGATATGGAATCACTTTGCAAGGGAAACACGGCTTCACGCCGCAGAATCG